>NZ_JBEPTL010000003.1:0-222554 GCF_040549465.1 Glaciihabitans sp. UYNi722
TGTTGAGGTCTGTTTTCACACGCTGGGTTTAACACCCTCCGCCTCCGATTAACAGCGCCCACGCGGCATCCGCCTAATAGGACTCACTCATCTAGCCGGCATCATCGTGGGAGCTGTCGTCGTGCTGGGCGCCACCTTCGGCGGCGGCGTTCTCGCCGGGTCCGTTCTCGGACACAGTGAGCGCCCCCATTTTCAGCAGGGCCAACGCTTCGGCGGACCTCAGCGTAACGACGGGCAGCAGGGCGACCAACGGAACGGCAACCGGAACGGTCAAGGCAAGACCAACGGCAATCAGAACAACGACGGGCCGAACTCGAACAACAACTAGCGACAGGGTGGGCGACGAGGCAAACAGAATCGAGCTCACAGGCGACGGCGCTAAAATGCAAGGCAGCTAGTGACTCGCGCCGAGACGATCGGTCCGCGAGCCAGGCTCGAAAGATTGGGCCGACACCATGACCGACATCCAGCACCCCGCTGTTCCGAAAGCTCTCCTCTCGCGAATCTCGATCGACCAGGTCGAGCCAGCGAGTGTGTTCCCCGCCTCCCTGATGGCGGCACGGGCAGACCTGGTCCCGAGCAAGGGACAGCTGGCGATCCTCAACGACCGCCTCACGCCGCGTGAGGCGATGATCGAAGATCTGCTCTTCATCCGGCGCGTGCTGGAAGACGCGGATATCGACTACCTCCTGGTGCGTGGGAACGACACCAGGCCAGCGATCGCCGTCGATCGCCGCGCACGCAAGGCGTTGCGTCGTGCGCTCGCCGCGGCGTGCGCGGAGGAGCCCTTCTACTCGAAGCCCGCGGACGGCGTGCTCGGCGCCACCGTTGCTCTCGCCGAGGGCAAACTTGCCGTCGACAAGTCGATGCGCGCCGTCATACTGTTCCGGCCGCGGATAACCTCCAACGGTGAACTGCGCTACGGCGCCGCGTCGGGGGTGCGACTCGAACTCTGGACCTATGACTCCGAATTCATCACCGCCCCCACCGAGAACTCGCTCATGCGACTCGCGCTCCCTCGCGCCGAGGCCGAGCGCGACAGCATTGAGCTCTACGGCGAGACCTGGCCGACGCTGACCGGCATGTTCGATGCACAGGCCAGGGACATCGACTTCGAGATCGACCTGGTCTTCTCCTGGGTCGACGGCGCGGCGATCGAATGGCAGCGCGCGCGGGCACGACGGATGCGCAGCTATGTGATCGGTGAGGGCGACGATTCGCACGCGCGCTTCCGCCAGCTCGACGAACTGAAATATGCCCTGCGCTCCGTCTACCTCTTCGCACCGTGGGTGCGCAACGTCTACGTGGTAACCGATTCGCCGAAACCGGACTGGCTGGCTGAGCATCCGCGGGTCACTTTTGTGACGAGCGAGGAGTTCTTCGCCGACCCCTCTGTTCTGCCCACCCATAACTCGCACGCCGTGGAGAGCCAGCTGCACAACATCCCGGGCCTCAGCGAATATTTCCTCTATTCTAATGACGACATGTTCTTCGGTCGTCCGGTCGGGCCTGACATGTTCTTCTCGCCGGGCGGCATTTCGCGATTCATCGAGGCCACCACCCGCATCGGCATGGGGGATAGCAACATCGAGCGCAGCGGCTTCGAGAATGCCGCGCGTGTCAACCGTCGCCTGTTGCGCGAACGCTTCGGACGGACCATCACCCGACACCTGGAGCACACGGCGGCTCCGTTGCGCAAATCGGTCATGCAGGAGCTCGAGGCCGAATTCCCCGAGGATTTCGCCCGCACGGCCGCCAGCACTTTCCGTGCGGCAACCGACATCTCGGTGACCAACTCTCTCTATCACTACTACGCGCTGCTCACCGGCCGGGCGGTGCTGCAGACCAGGGCGAAGGTGCGCTACGTCGATACGACGATGCGGGTCGGACTCACCGATATGACCCGCCTGCTGAAGCGTCGCGACGTCGACCTGTTCTGCCTCAACGACGGCAGCTTCCCTGAGCTCAGCGTGGAGGAGCGTGCAAGCGCGGTGCGGTCATTCCTGGAGGCGTACTACCCGATCGCTGCCCCGTGGGAGAACCTGCCCGGAACGCTCGTCGCCGAGTAAAAATCGCGGTCTCGAATCGGGCGCGTGCTGTCAGTTGTCACTAGTGGTGGTGCAGTAGGCATCTGGCCACAGTTGGTGACAACTCCCGGCGCAGGGAGCAGGGCGCAGGGAGCAGGTCCCGATCGCGGCGGCCAGGTCCGACGCCATTGACTAGACGGTCGTAAGTTCCCTCGTTGGCGGGTGCAGTTCCTCGTCGGGGGTCAGTGGTGCCGTTCCGCTTTCGGGGATGACCACATTGTTCGCAGCGAGGATCCGCGCGGTCTCCTCTGCCGTCACGTAGGAGATCGGCGAATATTCACCGATCGGCACGACGGAGTGCAGCACCGTGTTCTCGTAGACGTGGATGAGGTTGTAGGCCTGTGCGCCGTCCCGCCCGCGCGTGCCACCGACGGGAACGTTGAGATCCTGCGTGTAACAGGTGGCCGAAGCGACGGACACCGGCACTCCGGCGAAGGTCGCGGTGGTGGAATAGTGCAGGTGTCCGGCGATGATGCCACGCACATCGGATCCGCGAATGACCTCGGCGAGTCCCTTCTGCTCCCGCAACTCCACCAGGACCGCCAGGTCGAGCACACTCGGCACGGGAGGGTGGTGCATGGCGATGATTGTGCCGTGCGGTGCGGGGATCGAGAGCTCCTCAGCGAGCCAGTCGAGCTGGGCATCCGTCACGAGTCCATAGTGTGAACCTGGCACCGTCGAGTCGAGCGCGATGATTCGGAGCCCGTTCACGTGGTGCACGCGGTCGACCGGAGCGTAGGACGGATGCTGGCCGAGCAGCCCTTCACGGAAATGCCCACGGTCGTCGTGGTTGCCCATCACCCAGATGACCTTCGCACCCATGCGCGCCGCCACCGGATCGACGATGGAGCGCAGTTTCGCGTACGCCTCCGGGTCACCGTGGTCGGCGAGATCGCCCGTGAAGACGATCGCCTCCGGCCGTGAGCCAGACGATTCGAGTTCGTTGAAGATCTGACGGAGGTGCCCCTCGCTATCGACTGAGCCGTACAGCGGGTCTTCTCCGGCGACGAAGTGAGTGTCGCTGAAGTGCAGGATGAAATGGTCGGGCCGAGAAAACTGGGCCGTATAACCGGTCATGCACCCATCTCACCACCACAAGCTGGCCAGCGGGTGAACGCAGCACGGCGATCCGCACCCCCAATTAGGAGGCCCGGCTGCGTGCGAAATCGCCTGGAGGGGCCTAAACTGGTTGCAGCACCCGATCAACCCGTTCATCGTCTCGACCCCGGTACTTGAGTAATAACTCAGTATTGAGCTGCTCGAGTCAGGTTTGGTCGAAGCGGGGTTGGTCGAGGCAGCGTAAGCCGCAGCGGCCAGTACACGTTCGCCGACAACCGGTTCTCTCATCCCGAGTGATTCCGTCGCAGCCGGTTCGGTGCCCAGAAGATGCAGGAGAAGCATGGCTCGATCCGGCCAGGGACAATCGGCGCAGGGGCAGTCCGCCCATGGCAAAGCTGCGGGCGGCAAGACGCAGCGCAAGCAGTCGTCGCGCAAGCCGGCGCAGCGCCAGGCGCAACAGCGCCGTTCGCGCGGCACCGACGACGCGGGCGTCATCCCGATTCTCGCTCGCGCCGTGCGTGAGGTGGAGGGCGCTGCGGAACGCGGCAAGGTCGGTCCGTCCAACCGCACCAAGTTCCAAGTGATCGCGTTACTGATGCGCGAGGAGCGTGCCAAGGCGAAGAGCGATAAGGAGATCACGGATGCCGAGCGCACCGAGACCCTCAAGCGACTCGACGGCGTCGCCACCATCCTCGCCAAGACTGCGGCGCGCGATACCTCACTGATCCAGCTGTTGGCCGAGGAGACTGCGGTGACGGATGCCGCCCGTACCCTGCGGCGCGACATGCTCATGGCGGCCGGTACTGAGCTCTCGCCTGACGAGATGATCATCGTGAGGGAGCCGGAACCGGTGGCAGCCGCCACGGAACGCCAGGTCGTTCCCCAGTCCGTTATTGCACGCCAGCTCTCCAATCCTTTCCTCGCCCCGGACTTCAACCAGGCGCCCAAGGCACAGCCGACCAGCCGTCGCCTCGTCAACTGGGAGCTGCTCGAACCGCTGTTCCGTGCCTTCGAATACGGCTCGGGTGGCAACGTCGCCAGCATGGACCTGCCAGAGCCGACAGCCATCGACCGCAGGGTTCCCGACAGCCTCGAGCTTTTCAACCACCAGGCGGCTTTCGTCGCCAGCGCCCGCGAGGGCCACCGCAGCTACCTGCTCGCCGACGAGCCCGGGCTGGGCAAGACCGCGCAGGCATTGCTCGCCGCCCAGGTGTCCAATTCCTACCCGCTGCTCGTCGTCGTCCCCAACGTCGTCAAAATGAACTGGGCGCGCGAGGTCGAGCTCTGGACTCCGAACAAGACCGCGACGGTCATCCACGGTTCCGGCGAGAACCTCGACGCTTTCGCCGATGTCGTCATCGTCAACTACGACGTGCTGGACCGGCACATGGGCTGGCTCGGAACCCTGGGGTTCAAGGGCATGGTCGTCGACGAGGCCCACTTCATCAAGAACCGTGACTCGCAGCGTTCGAAGCACGTGCTGGCCCTGGCCCAGAGCATCCGCGCCCGGTCGCGCAACGCGCTGATGATCGCACTCACCGGTACCCCGCTCATCAACACGATCGAGGACTTCCGTGCGATCTGGCAGTTCCTCGGATGGATCGACGGTGAGAAGCCGACCGCGCTGCTGATGGAGCGGCTCGAAGAAAACGGCCTCACCCCCGCCGACTTTGGCTTTTTCGCGGAGGCGAGGCAGACGGTCATTGACATGGGCATCGTGCGCCGCAAGAAACTGGATGTCGCGGCCGACCTGCCGTCCAAGCGCATCGCCGATCTGCCTGTCGAGCTCGACGACGACCTCGGTCGTTCCATCCGCCAGGCTGAGCACGACCTCGGGATCCGGCTGCTCGCGCGCTACCGGGCGCTGCTCAAGGCGCGCACGGCCATTCCTGCCAGTGAACGCAGCGCGGACATCCCGCATCCGGAACTCGTGCGCATGATAGCGAAGGCCGAGCTCGAGGAGTCCAAGGCCGCCAAGACCGGCGAGAACGTCTTCACCATGGTGCGCAAGATCGGTCAGGCCAAGGCGGTGCTTGCCGCCGACTACACGGCCCAGCTGGCCCGTTCGGTCGGCAAGGTGGTGTTCTTTGCCAAGCACATCGACGTGATGGATATCGCGGAGGAGACCCTCGCCAAGCGTGGGCTCACGACCGTGTCGATCCGCGGTGACCAGACGGCCACTTTCCGCCAGACCCAGGTTGACGCCTTCAACAACGACCCAAATGTCTCAGTCGTCGTCGCCTCGCTCACCGCTGCGGGTGTCGGCCTGAACCTCCAGGCAGCGTCCAACGTCGTGCTGGCGGAGCTCAGCTGGACCAGCGCGGAGCAGACGCAGGCCATCGACCGTGTGCACCGGATCGGCCAGGCCGAGCCGGTGACCGCGTGGCGCATCATCGCCTCGCAGACGATCGACGCGAAGATCGCCGAGCTCATCGACAGCAAAGCGGGCCTTGCCGCTCGCGCGCTGGACGGCGACGACTCGGAGATCACGGCGGAGTCGAGCGTGCAACTCGATGCGCTGGTGCATCTGCTCGAGCAAGCCATCGAAGACGCGCAGTAGCGAGCTCACGAAAGAGCGTCGTCTCGTGCAGTAGCGGTGGCGTGCAGTAGCAGCGTCGTGCAGTTCGAGCGTCTGGTGACAGGGCGGGTCAGCCGACTCGTGAGGCGCGCTCGACCAGTCGCGTGATCGCGGTGGCCGGGATCGAGAGCCAACCGGGCCGGTTGCGTGCCTCGTACACGGCCTCATAGAGCGCCTTGTCGATTTCGAATGCGTCGAGAACGGCGCGGTGCTCACGAAGATCGCGACCCGATTCCTCGATGTAGCCGTCCAGAAACGCGTTGCGACAGTCCGAGGCCCAGTTGCCGGAGGCGTGTTCGCCGCCCGACAGTGCGAAGGACCCTGCGACGTAGTCGAAGGAGCGCAGCATGCCCGCGATATCCCTCAGCGGGATATCGGGCTGTGACCGCTCACGCATCGGACGCAGCGGCTCGCCCTCAAAGTCGAGCACGACCCAACCGCGTCCCGGCACGGCGAGGACCTGGCCGAGGTGGAAGTCGCCATGCACTCGCTGAAGCGGCGGCCACGGGCTCGCCTGGGCCCGCCGATACACCTCTTCGAGCGCATCCCCGTGCTCGGCGAGCGACGGCACTTCCCTTGCGGCCAGTTCAAAGCGCTGCCGCATACTCAAGATGACCTCGGCCATATCGGCCGGAGTGGTCTCGCGCGAAGGGAGAGCAGCAGCCAGGGTTCGGTGCATCACCGCTGTCGTCCGGCCGAGCGCCTGGGCTCGCTCGCTGAAATCTTCGTCGGCAGCGATGGCTCGAAGCGCAACCCGCCATGCGTCCTCCACGCCGGTGAGAAATTCCTGGGCGAAGGCGAGATGCCCCGTGGCGACCCCCTGCACGATGCCGTTATCCCGCCACTGCCCCGTCACGTGACCGATGGCTCTCGGTACCACGGAGGAGCCGGCGGCTCCCAGGACGGCGGTGAGCACGACATCCGGGTTCTCGCCATCGTGCAGCGCGCGAAACATCTTGCAGATGATGGGGGAGGCGGCCAACCCGTCGGCGGTCGCGATGTCGTAGATGATCGAGGTGTTGGACTGCTCTCCGCCGAGCACGCGGGAGGAGCGGATGACCGCGCCGTCCTCGCCGAGATCGCGACGGCCATGCGCCACGACGCGCCCAGAGCCATCTGCCGCCAGCACCTGACCCTCGTACAGGATGAGGCCCAGCAGCGCGGTCGCGAAAGCCGGATCCTGCGGACCGTCGTAGATCCAGACAGTGCCCGACTCGTCTTCGCGAGTGGACACGAGGGCTCGTTCGCCACCATCGAGCGGAGCGCGGCGTTCGGTGAGAGGAACCTGGTAGAGCAGCGGATGCTCGGCATGATCCAGCACGAAATGAACGGTGATCGAGGCTGGTTCGCTCGTCTCGAGGCGGAAACCGCCAATGAGTTCGAATTGCGGGGCACGGCCTTTGCCGGCATACCAGCGCTGCTGCGTCATCCACTCCGCGAGGTATTCGGGAATCTTGTTCACGGCCACCTCCAGCGGTGAGCGGGATCGACCGCCATCATCACCCTACGCAGCGGTCGGCCGGGGGGACACCCCTTGACAGGCTCGGGCAGCCAACTTTCACGAGACACCCAGCCAGCCCCTCGCTCGGGGGCCACCCTCCCTGGGGGCATACAGGTGGCGTCCAGTTCGCATAGTGTCCTAGATAGCACCACCGGGGGACAGATGGGTGGCGGCGGCTTTGCTGAAGTCGAATGCGGGATACGGGGGTATGCCAGCTTCGTCCGACTGCACACAGAAGCCGCCACCGCCCACCCAGTGCCCACCCCGCGCGCTCCCAGAAGTGCCGGAGATAATGGTCAGATGCTTTCAAGAGATCTCGCACTCGCCCTGCAGGATGCAGGAGTCACCTGGCGTCCCGTGTCGGGGGATGCATTCGTCATCAACCGCGAAGGTTTCGAGGGGGACGTCTTCGTCGTCAGCGACATGACCATCGAGTCGCATGAGTTCGAGACCGGCACCATCCTGGGTTTCAACGGAACCACGGAATGGGCGCTCGACTCCATCGCACTCGAGAAGGCCCTGTGGCTTCCTCACGAGCACCAGTTGCGCGAGCTGCTGGCCGGTACCTTCCGTTCGCTCACCCGCACCGAGAGCGGCTATCGTGTCGACTTCGCCATCAGCGGCGACCCGACTTCCGACGAGGCAGCCGAAGTGGCGGATGCCTACGCCAACGCGCTGCTTCGCCTGGTGCGTGCCGCGCTCTAGACATCGCCATTCGGTGCTGCCGGCGGCGAGCGACCCAGCTAGTCGGTCAGCGCGCGCAGGTAGGCGTTGATGCCCGCAGTGAGCGCCGCATCCATGGGGAACGCTGCGCCGTCGAGTTCGCGGATGGGCGCCGCGAGCCGCAGGCTGGAGACCAGCCACGCGGCATCCGCCTTACCCAGTTCCGGTGCGGTGATCTGCTGGAAGCCGGTCGCGAGACCGAGACTCTCCGCGTAGCGAAAGACGCTCGACTGGGTGGTGCCGTCGAGGATGCCGAGCCCGGTGCCCGGCGTGAACACCGTGTCGCCGACCCGGTAGATGACGCTCGAGGTCGGACCTTCGAGTACGAAGCCGTCGCTGGAGACGAAGATCACGTCATCCGCCCCGCGTCGTTTTGCCTCGCGGAGTACCGAACGGTTGACGGCGTAGCTCAGCGTCTTGGCTCCGGCGAGCAGCCATGGCGAGGTCTGTTCGACGTCGTGCCGGTAGCCGCGGTCGAGAGTGACCACGCGAACACCATCGACACGGAGGCGGGAGTAATCGCCGGAATGACTGGCGTAGACCCATCCGGTCGGCCGTCCGTCGCCCTCGACGCCCCTGGTCAGCACGGTCTTCACCGATGCCTCCTGGGCTGGGCCGAGCTCGTCGATCGCGGCGTGGATGGCTGAGCGCCAGACATCCACATCCGGCGTCGGCAGCTCGAGGGTCGCGGCCGAGTGCACGAAGCGGCGCAGGTGATGCTCGAGAGCCTGCGGCATCGAGTTGCCAACACTGATCGATTCGAAGATGCCGTCGCCGCGGGTGGCGCCGAGGTCGAGCGCGCTCAGCAGTGGAGTGGCGGGATCGATGAAGGCCAACGGAGCAGCGCCCGCGTCGTGGGGCGGTGCATCCGCTGAGGGCTGGTTGAGAATGGCAAGGACCTGTGTTGGCACCTCACCATTCTGCAGGGTGCTGCGCTGTGTGCAGTGATCAGCGTGCAACTCTGTACAGGCGGTGAGGATCTCCGGACCTCAGCTCGAAGACGCCATGCTCAGCCCTGGCGTTGGATCGGGATGCTGGCCGTGTTGCCGTAGTCCTTGCCGCGGCGTGGGATGAAGAAGGCGAGAAGAACGCCGGCAAGCGCCACCGCGGATCCCATAGCGAACACCATCTGGAAGGCCTGGGACGTTGGAATCGGCACCTTTCCGGAGAGGGTGAAGTTGGAGGCGAGGATCACTCCGACGAGCGTCGCCGCCACCGTGGATCCGAGCGTACGCATCACCGAGTTGAGACCGTTGGCAGCGGCCGTCTCGGTCGGCGGCACGGCACGCATAATGAGGGTCGGCATGGCGGCGTAGGCGAAACCCACGCCGAAACCGACGATGGTCGACACCAGGATGACGTGCCAGATCTGGCTGTGCAGCACCACGGCGAGCGCGAAGGCGATGGTGATGATGATGCCGCCGAGAATGAGGCTGGTGCGAGGGCCACGCGTGTTCGACAGCCTCGCTGCTACCGGCGACATGAAGAACATGACAAGGCCGAGAGGCATCAGGCAGAGGCTGGAGATGATGAGAGTCTGGCCGAGTCCGACACCGCTGACCGTCGGCGCTTCGAGCAGAACCGGGAGGGATGCCGTGGTGATGAAGAAAGCGAAGCCCACCGAAATCGAGGCGAGGTTGGTGAGCAGCACCGGTCGACGCGACGCGACGCGCAGGTCGATGAGCGCTTCTTTCGTACGTAACTCGACGAAGCCCCAGATCACCAGAATCACGACGCCGCCGACAAAGAGGCCGAGAGTCAGTGGGCTGGTCCAGCCCCAGGTGCTTCCCTTGGAGACTGCGAGCAGGATGCCGACGAGTCCGAGGCCGAAGCCGATAGCGCCCACGAAATCGAAGTGACCGCCGGCCCGCAGCGTGCTGACCGGGATGATCGTCGCAACCAGTACGACCGCCACGATCGTCAGCAGCGCGGCAAGCCAGAACAGGTAGTGATAGTCGAAGTTCTGTGCGATGACTGCGGCGACGGGCAGTCCGACGGCGCCACCCACGCCGAGAGTCGCACTGACCAGCGCTACCGCGCCGCCGAGGCTCTTCGGATGCAGCACATCGCGGAGGATGCTGATGCCGAGCGAGATCACGCCCAGTCCAACGCCCTGGAAGATCCGCCCGATGACCATGGGGATCAGTGTGTTGGACAGCGCGCAGACGATCGAACCCGCCGCCATGAGGATCAACAGGATGAGCACGACTCGGCGTTTGCCGTACATGTCGCCGAGGCGTCCGCTGATCGGAGTGGAGATCGCGGCGGCAAGAAGTGTGGCTGTCAGGACCCAGGTCGTGTCGGCAGTGGTGGAGTCGAGGAGAGTTGGCAGCTGCGGAATAATCGGTGTGACGAGAGTCTGCATGAAGGCGGCGATGAGACCGGTGAGCGCGAGCGTGGTGGTGGTGGCGCGGTCACTCGGGCGCCGGGTGAGGCGAGCTCTTTCCGCCGCTGTCAGGGGACTCTTTGGCGGTTCTTCGTAAAAATTATCTGCGCTCACCTGTCAACTCTAGGCGCGCCCGATAACACGCGGTGTGTCGCTGGAGGCCCGCGACACTAGCGGGTGAGGGTGTAGATGCCCCAGTCGTCCACGCGCCAGTTGATCCAGCCGTTGACCCTCTGCAGGCTCACCGTCACGTCGTAGGAGTCGCCTGAGCTGCTCTTGGCCGCGCAGCTGAACTGCTGTCCGACGAGTACGGGTGGAATGGCAGGGCAGGTGACGTCGAGTTGTGCGCCGATAATGGAGGCGTCGGATGAGACGGACTGCTGCGCCTCCGTGCTGAAAACGTTCGGAATGGCCGAGATGAGCAACCCGGGAACCACGAGCACCGAACCGATCTGCACCAGGCCGAGCGTCGCCCAGACCAGCAGGGGAGCGAGTCCGAGCCGTCCGATTCTGCTGACGCTCATCGAACGTGCGATGAGGTACACCGGTGCCGTGAGCAGGGCCCACGCCCAGCTGGCTCGGTGCTCGTAGCCCGCGCGCCTGAGCTGGGCGCTGTCGACGATCGCCAGGATGACGACCAGCACGTACGCCCCCGCCCACACCCCGGCAGTGACCATGACTCCGAGGGTGGCTCCGAATCCGAGCAGCAGGAGAAGACTCACGACGAGCAGGAGCAGCGGGATCAGCGCGATGATCCACACCGGCGCGGTGTAGACCGGAAGGCGGTTCGGCGTCGCGGCGCGCCTGGGCTGTGGGGCGGCATCCTGTTCACGCTGTCGTGCGGATGCGGATGCGGATGCGGATGCGGATGCGATGGGGCGGAGACCGCGGTCGCTGCCGAACGCGGAACGAAAGCGGAGACCACCTCTTCGTCGGAGTCGAGAGTGTCTTCATCGATGACATGGGGCTCGACAGGATCCACAACCAGGGTCTCGCCGATCGTCACAGCTGCGGCTGCGGCTGTCTCGGCGGGAACTGCTTCTCGGGCAACAGGCGCCGGTTCCTCGGCTTCGACAGTGGCAGGCAGCGGCGGCTCGAGCTCGCGGAGCGTGACGGTCAGCGGGGCCTGGGCGTTCGCGGCATCCCGCGCTTCGCTCTCGTCGGTGGCGAGTCGTGCGTACTGCTCGTCACGCTCACGCTGTTCGCGCTGCTGCCGGCGGGTCGGCAGTTCCTCGTCGGCGTAGGTGAGACGCGTCGGCTGCTGCATCACCAGGGGCGGACGAGCCTCGGTCGTGAGCTCGGTCCACGCGTGGTTGTTCCACCAGCGCAACTGCGGAAGCCCCATCGGGTCGGGATACCAGCCCGCGGGCACGCTCACATCGTCTTCGAACACGTCCGTCCTTCCGAAAACCTTGCTGTGAAGCCTCAGATTAGTGGGAAACCACCTTCCAGCGCATTCCCCCCTTTCTCGTGCCGTGGCGGGACTTGACGACGAGGTGCTGGCTGGCGCGTTAACCTCCTGCTTGCCTCCCGTTCACCTTCCTGTAAGACTCATCCGCAGTGGACATCTCGCTCATGGTCGCGCTGGTCATCGCACTGGCTCTCCTCTTTGACTTCACCAACGGTTTTCACGACACCGCCAACGCCATGGCCACCCCCATCGCGACGGGCGCGCTGAAGCCCAAGGTGGCCGTTGCCATTGCCGCAGTTCTCAACCTCGTCGGCGCATTCCTCTCGACCGAAGTTGCCAGAACCGTCTCCGGCGGCCTGATCCGTGAAGGCCATAACGGCATCCAGATCACACCGGTGATGATCTTCGCCGGTCTGATCGGCGCGATCCTCTGGAATCTGGTCACCTGGCTGCTCGGCCTACCGTCGAGTTCCAGTCACGCCCTGTTCGGCGGGCTCATCGGCGCGGCCATCGTCGGTGCGGGCTTCGGATCCATCGACCTGTCGGTGCTGCTCTCCAAGATCGTCTTCCCCGCGCTTCTGGCGCCGGTCACGGCTGGGCTGGTGGCGTTCATCGCCACGCGTATCGCCTACTCGGTCACCAAGAAGAAGCAGCGCGGGGGATTCCGCTACGGCCAGATGTTTACCTCATCGCTCGTCTCTCTCGCGCACGGCACCAACGATGCCCAGAAGACCATGGGTGTCATCACCCTCACCCTCATTGCGGCCGGATACCAGGGCACCGGCACCGGGCCGGAACTCTGGGTCATCGTGGTCTGCGCGCTGGCAATCGCACTCGGCACCTATACGGGCGGTTGGCGCATCATCCGCACCCTCGGCAAAGGCCTGACCGAGATCGAGCCCGGCCAGGGTTTCGCCGCCGAGGTCGCGACGACAGCGACGATCCTGGCCTCCACCCACCTCGGCTTCGCCCTCTCTACAACGCAGGTCGCCTCCGGTTCCGTGATCGGCACCGGTATCGGTCGTAAGGGTGCATCCGTGCGATGGAAGACTGCGGGCCGCATCGCTATCGGCTGGCTCATCACCATTCCGGCGGCGATTCTGGTGGGCGCGCTCGCCTCCTGGATCGCTCTCTCCGGCCTTATCGGCATCATCGCGGATGCCGTGGTCGCCGCAGGCGTGATCACCTGGATCTTCGTCTACTCCCGTCGCAATCGCGTCGATGCGACTCATGTGCAGGTCGAGCCGACGGCTTTCGTTCGACCGAAGAAGCGCAAGTCGGCCAGGACCGGAGGTGCTGCGCGATGATCGACTGGCTCAGTTTTCTCACGGTTCTCGTGGTCGCCATCGTTTCGGCCAGCGTCATCGTGTTCCTGTTCTCCGTCGGCCTGCGCTTGGTCGCCGTCGAGGGCGGATGGCATCGTCCGGTCGGAGTCGTGTCGTTTGTTCTGTGCGCGCTGCTGATTCTCTTCGGGGTGTATTTGATCATCCCCGGCCTGCACTGATTCGCTCCGACCTCGCTGCGACTTCTCTGCGACGAATTTCTCTCCGGAATCTCTGCCCGGCATCCATTCAGGGCACGGTGCTCCGCACGAGTAGAGTCGTTGTCGTCACCAAGCCACAAGCGATCTGACCAGGCAGTGGAGCCACAAACACCATGACGAATACCGCACCGAACGCCGTACCAACGACCGCAGAACTGCCCGTCGTCGAATCAACCGCGCGCACCAGGACGGAGAGCGATTCGCTCGGATCGATGGAGATCCCTGCCGACGCCTACTGGGGCGTCCACACGGCGCGTGCGCTGGAGAATTTTCCGATCACGCGTCGGCCGATCTCCGTGTATCGGGACCTCATCCGCGCTCTGGCCAGAGTCAAGCAGGCTGCCGCTCGTGCCAATAAGGAACTGGGTGTTCTCGACCCGGCGAAAGCCGACCTGATCGAACGCGTCTGCGAGGAGATCGTCGGGGGAGCGCTGCACGACGAATTCGCCGTCGGGGTGATCCAGGGCGGCGCAGGCACGTCGACGAACATGAACACCAACGAGGTCATCGCCAATCGCGCTCTCGAAATCCTCGGATACGAGTTCGGCGACTACGAGCACTTCCACCCTATCGACGACGTCAACCGCAGCCAGAGCACGAACGACGTGTATCCCACAGCCATCAAGCTCGCCATGGTTTTCGGCGTCAAGCGACTTCTCGAAGAGCACCGCAAACTGACAGTGTCCTTCGCGAATAAGGGCATCGAGTTCGCCGACGTGCTCAAGGTTGGACGCACCCAGCTCCAGGATGCTGTGCCGATGACCCTCGGGCAGGAGTTCAGCGGTTTCGCCCACACCCTCACCGAAGACTTCGACAGGCTGAGCGAGACCGTCCCGTGGCTCAACGAGATCAACATGGGCGCGACGGCCATCGGCACCGGCATCACCGCCGACCCGCGTTATGCGGAGGCTGTCTGCCGGCACCTCACCGAGATCACCGGAATCCCGATGGAGACAGCACCCGACCTCATCGAGGCGACATCCGACGCCGGAATCTTCATGACGGTGAGCGGAACCCTCAAGCGCGCGGCGGTGAAGCTCTCCAAGATCTGCAATGACCTCCGGTTGCTTTCCAGCGGTCCCCAGGCCGGGTTCGGTGAGATCAACCTTCCCCCGCGCCAGGCCGGGTCGTCGATCATGCCGGGCAAGGTCAACCCGGTGATCCCCGAGGTGGTCAACCAGGTCGCCTTCAGCGTGATCGGGGCGGATGCCACTGTCACGGCCGCAGCGGAAGCCGGCCAGTTGCAGCTCAACGCCTTCGAACCGGTGATTGCGCACATGATCCTGCAGTCGCTCGCCTGGATGACCAACGCCTGCTACACGCTCAGGGTCAACTGTGTCGACGGCATCACCGCCAACACCTCGCGACTCACCGCCCAGGTCGAGTCGTCGGTGGGGGTCGTCACAGCGTTGACGCCGTACATCGGGTACGCGGCATCCGCAGCTCTTGCTCACACCGCTCTGACGACCAATTCTTCGATCGCCGATCTTGTCGTGGCGGCAGAACTGATGACTCCCGAGGAGGTCGCGCGGGTGCTCTCGCCCGGTCGTCTGAGCGGACTGGTGCCGGTCACCGGTGTCATCAACATCGTGCGGCCCGCTCTCACCGACCAGGAGTAGCCGGGATTGTTCCCCGTGGCGGCCACGCGTAGGGTCGTGTGCATGCGGGGTAAATGGATCGTACGTGGCCTCACGACAGTTGTCGCGGCCGTTGCTATTGCGGCCCTGATATCGACTGGTGCAGCAGGTGCCGCGCCGGCGGATATCGGCAGCTATCCGGCCTGGACGAAGACAGCGGCCGGGCAGTTCAGCGGTACGTTTCCGGCTGCCGCCGCTTTCCCGAATGCGACAGTGGCAACGAATGACACGGGAGCTTCGGTGGCATCCGGCAAGTCCGCATTCCTCGGTGCGACGACCGGATGGGGGCAGACTTTCGGATCCAGCCGCCTCCAGCCGTACATCACCATCGCGAGTCTCGGTCAGACCAACGCGTCGACGAGCACCGTCACTTTCGATTCGGCGACGCCTGTCGGGTGGGGATTCGCGGTCGGAGATATCGACGCGGACTACGTCACCATCAGCGCTACCGGACCGGGCGGGCCGCTCGATTCGACGCAACTGGGCGCCCGGAACACGAACAACAACCCCGTTCTCAACTACTGTCTCAATGCTTCGCCCAAACCGAGCACGTGCGGACCGGGGAACAACTTCACCGATGTGCCCGCCTGGTGCCCAGCGACCGCAATGGGCGTGCCATGCGATGGCAAGCCGGCCAACTCCGTCGTGGGGCACTCCCTCGACAGCTCTGGCGCCTACGACTGGTTCGTTCCCACGGTGCCGGTGACGAGTATGACGCTGACCTTCACCCCGCTCAGCGGACTGCCGAACTTCCAGCTCTGGATCGTGGCGCCGACACCCGCGACCACCGTAACGGGAACGATTGTGCTACCCAACGAGCCGGCCCCGCCCGCCGGCACGCAGGTCGCGTTGCTCGACTCGACGGGCGCGGCCGTCCCCAACATCCAGGGCGACCCTGTCAGCAGTCCCGTCGCGCCCGACGGCAGCTTCCGTCTCGACACGGCGAATGGTGACTACGAGCTCGCCGCGGTCGTGCCAACGGGCTTCACCGCTCCGGCTCCTGTTCCGTTTACCGCGAACAGCGTCGACGTCGACCTCGGCACTCTCGCCATCTCGGCGGCACCGGTCGTCGTGCCGCCGGTCGTCGCGCCCGCGGGCGACCCTGAACTCGCGCCCACCGGTGCCAATGCCGTTCCGCTGCTGCTCACCGGATCAGGCGTGATCCTACTCGGTCTGCTTCTGGTTGGGGCTTCCCGACGCCGACGGACTACTCGGCAGTAGCGCTGATCACGAAGGCTTCGCCGCCTGTATAGCGGATCACTGTTCCGTCATCAAGTTCGACGACGGGGTTGCCCTCCAGCCAGGTGAGGGTCCAGCGCCACTGGCTGGTATCCACGTCGAGGAGTTCCGCCTCCACGCCAGCGACCGCATCCACGACAACCTGTGGCAGTTTGGATGGCGCCTCAGCGCCCACCGCCCACCGTGTACCGAGTTGCATGATCTAGTCCTTCTTTTCAGCAAGTGAATGTTCGGTGAGTGAATGTTCGGCGAGTACGACATCCGTCACCGCGATCTGGTCACCCTCGACGAAGTTGAGTTGCGCTATGCGCCCCACGGCTTTGAGGTCGTCCGCCGCAAGCTGCAGCAGGGCGGGACCGGTGATTGTGGCGGATATCACTTCGGCTTTCTGGGAAGCCTTGGCATCGGTCTTCGCCCGACGGATGCCGATGAGGGCTTCCCCGACGACGCCGAGCAGTCCGCTCGGTTCCGTCTCGATCGCCACTGTCGGCCACGCTGCTGTGTGCACAGAACCTTCGTGGGTCCATGACCAGACCTCTTCGGTTGCGAACGGAATGAACGGTGCGAACAGGCGCAGCATGGTGTCGATGCCGCTGCGGAGGGCGTGCACAGCCGAGGACTGCTCGGCTGGCGTCGCGGCTCCGTAGGCGCGTTCTTTCACGAGTTCGAGGTAGTCGTCGCAGAAAGTCCAGAAGAACTTCTCCGTCGTCTCCAGCGCGCGCGCATGGTCGAATTCGTCGAGGGCGCTGGTGGCGGCGGCGACGACTCGGTCGAGTTCAGCGAGCACGTCTACATCCAGCGGATTGGTTATTGAGGTTATCGAACCGGCCGCGTTGTGGTCGTGCCCGTCGATGGGCTCGCTCCCGTCGGTGCCCTCGCTCCTTTCGACTGGCTCAGGGAGCGGGAAGGAGTATACGAACTTCGCCGCGTTGAGTACCTTGATGGCAAGGCGACGCCCGATCTTGATCTGCTTCGGGTTCTGCGGATCGAAGGCCGCATCTGTGCCAAGCCGACTGGACGCCGCCCAGTAGCGCACGGCATCCGAGCCATGGTCGTCAAGCATTGCGGCCGGCGTGACCACGTTGCCCTTGGACTTCGACATCTTCTTGCGGTCGGGGTCGACGATGAAGCCAGAGATGCCGGCGTTCTTCCACGGGATCGTGCCGTGCTCGAGCTCCGCGCGCAGCACGGTGGAGAACAGCCAGGTGCGGATGATGTCCTGCCCCTGGCTTCGCAGGGAGTAGGGAAACACCAGGTCGAAGAGTTCAGGGTCGCGCTCCCAGCCGCCAGCGATCTGGGGAGTCAGGGAGGAGGTGGCCCAGGTGTCCATGATGTCGACCTCGCCGACGAAGCCGCCTGTCGCGCCGCGCTGGCTTTCATCGTAGCCGGGAGGGGTCGCGGAGGAAGGGTCGATCGGGAGTGCGTCCTCCGACGGCACGATCACCGCGCCTTTCTCGCCCTCGGAATCGAGTTCGTACCAGACCGGGATCGGCACGCCGAAGAATCGCTGACGGGAGATCAGCCAGTCGCCGGTGAGGCCGCCGACCCAGTTGTCGTAGCGTACCCGCATGAAATCGGGGGCGAAATTGATCTCCCGGCCACGCTCCAGCAGGGTTTCGCGCAGCGTGTCGTCCCGTGCACCGTTGCGGATGTACCACTGGCGCGTCGACACGATCTCGAGAGGCTTGTCACCTTTCTCGAAGAACTTCACGGCGTGGGTGATCGGCTTGGGATCGCCGACGAGTTCGCCGCTGGCCTTGAGTAACTCGACCATCTTCGCTTTGGCGCTGAAAACGGTCTTGCCTGCCAGTTCTGCGTAGGCGGCTGTGGCAACATCCGTCACGATCACGGCGGGTGCGTCGACGACGATGCGTCCGTCGCGTCCGATGATTGTGCGGTTGGGCAGATCGAGTTCACGCCACCAGGTGACGTCGGTGATGTCACCGAAGGTGCAAACCATAGCGATGCCCGAACCCTTGTCTTTCTGGGCGAGGTGGTGGGCGAGCACCGGAACCTCGACCCCGAAAATCGGGGTGGTGACTGTGGTGCCGAACAGATGCTGGTAGCGCTCGTCATCCGGATGCGCCACGAGTGCCACACAGGCGGCGAGCAGTTCAGGACGGGTCGTCTCGACGTGGATGTCGCCATCGGGGTTGTCCGGTGTTGGTGCGCCGTGGAAGGCGAGCCGATGGTAGGCGGCCGGCTGGTCTTTGTCTTCGAGTTCGGCCTGGGCGACGGCGGTACGGAAGGTGATGTCCCACAGCGTCGGAGCGTCGGCCTGGTAGGCCTCGCCGCGGGCGAGGTTGCGCAGGAACGCACGCTGGGCCGCTGTTTGTGCTTCGTCGCCGATGGTGCGGTAGGTCTGCGTCCAGTCGACGGAGAGGCCGAGTTTGCGCCAGACATCCTCGAACTGTTTCTCGTCTTCGATTGTGAGACGCTCGCACAGTTCGATGAAGTTGCGACGACTCACCGGCAGCTGGTCGGCGGCTTTGCTGCTGGCGCTGGATCCGTCGGAATTGGCGCCGCCCTCGAGTGGCGGTGTGAAGGACGGGTCGTGGGGCAGCGACGGGTCGCAGCGCACCCCGTAGTAGTTCTGCACGCGACGTTCGGTGGGCAGTCCGTTGTCGTCCCAGCCCATTGGGTAGAAGATGCTCTTGCCGCGCATCCGCTGGTAGCGGGCGATCAGATCCATGTGGGTGTAGCTGAACACGTGTCCGATGTGCAGGCTGCCGGATGCCGTCGGCGGGGGAGTGTCGATGCTGAAGATGTTCTCGCGTACGGCGCTTGCCCGATCGAATCGGTGGGTGCCGTTGGCCTCCCACGCTGCGTCCCATTTGGCTTCGAGCCCTTCGAGGGCGGGCTTTTCTGGGATGGCAGAGGCCATGATGTTCTCCGATTCGATATATGCGGCACCGAGTCGATGAAGAGGTGCCTGAGTGTAGGTTGCTGGCAATTCTACAGCCGGTCGACACTCGGTCGGGAGTTCGTCCACGGCTGATCCGTCTGCGGGGTGAGGACCGGTCTGCGCCGGAACGGACGATTCATCCACCTGGTCAAGCTAAGCCTCGTGCGTCAGACCACCAGCCGCTCGCTGTCCAGTTGGCGCAGAGCAGCACTCCTGGTTGGCATTGCTCGGAGTGCCTGTGTCGGGTCCTCGCTTTTCGGCGGTCTCAGCCAATAGATTCCGCGTTCGCGCAGTATCTGCCAGTGGTTATTGTGTACGAGCATGTGATGATGTCGACAGAGCAATACACCGTCCGCGATGTCGGTTTTTCCCTGGTCCCGATGCCATTGGTCGACGTGGTGGGCTTCGCACCAGGAGGGCGGTCGATCACAGCCGGGGAAGCGGCATCCACCGTCCCTGGCGCTCAGGCCGACGCGCTGGCGCGTTGTGAACAGCCGCTGGTCTCGACCGACATTCACGCACTGGCCATCGTCGTCGAACTGGATACCGATGACTCCGCGATCGCAGATGTGACGTTCGACAGTCTCTAATGACACCGCGTTCGAGTTGCCTTCGATGAATCCGGGTCCGTTTCGGCTCTCAAGCGCCTCTCGGGTCACCAGCACCCGAACCGATGGTTGGCTTGTCCCGAAGAGCGCCCCGTCGTCTGCCGCAGAAGCGATGCGGACCATGTCGACGAGAGCGTCTGCCGACAGCTGCTCATCGCTGCGTGGATCGGTGAGGATCGCGTCAGCTCGAATCTTCTCGGACCGGTCGATGAACCGGGGTCCACCCCGGCGTGGACTGAGGATGGTGTCGAAGGCGGCAAAGACCTGGCGGCCGTTTTCGGGATCGAGCAGCATCGAGGCCTGATACATGCCGTCGGGTCGGATCCATCGCTTCAGATAGCGGTCGTCGTGCTGCTGCTTCTCGCGACGGGCCACGCCGTCGAAATCCAACTCGTCGCGAAGCTGCCGAGCGCGTCGATAGAGCTGGTCAACCGTGAGGGTTGCCGACTCCTCGATAAGCTGTTCGCTCGCCGCAGCGAGCAATTCGGCGGTGACTGCGGCGTCTGGGCTGCCAAGCCCACGGTAAATCGCGTCGGCGGAATCTGCGGACAGCAAACCGTGCAGTAAGGCGGTAGGGATAGGTGAGTGCGATGGCTCGGTTTCGCCGAGCGAATGGGGCGTTCCGGTCGCCAGCCCAGCCTCATGTTCTGCCATCAGCCCGCCCAATCGGACGAGCTTGCTCGCCTCTGCTCGCGTCGATTGAGCCAGCGACTGGACGAGAGCTTCAGGGCTCGAGTACCCCTTGCGTTGGGCAAGACCGGAGTATCCGATCTCGCGACGAGAACGATGCGCGATCTCGCCTGCGATCAGGGCGCCCAGACGATCGGAGATCCGTCGAAGGGTCGTATGCGCTTGCTGTGCGAGGAGGAGTTGCTCGTCGTCGAGTCGCGAAAATGACGTCGCATTCGGACCGAACGCGACGAGTGCCGCAGCCGGTTCGAGGATGTCTATCGAGGTCAATTCCGTACAATAATTCTCTCGTATTCGAACATATATCGGTCTTACGATTTCAGTGAGATGGGGTTAGCCTGATCCCTTTTTCGAGAGGGCTGCTTGTGAGCGATGATATTGTCGCGTGCTCACGCGGTCATCAGTCGGCCCGCGTCGTCCGGGATGGGGTTCAGCGCTCCGGCGGCCGCGAAAAACCGCGGTGGCGATGTGTGCTCCCAGATGGTTCCTATCACCGGTTTCTTGGGGTGATGAGCAGGACACGCGCAACGGATGAAACGTGTGTGGAGTGCGAGAACCACATCGCTCCGCACCAGGGACCTGTCGCGGCGGCGGAGTTCGAGTATCTCGTGAGAGAGATCGCCGGGCGCTGGTCGATTTGGGCCGCGGTCAGACCTACACGGATGCAGCTAAGCGTGTTCGAGCTCGTGCGAACATTGGCAAGACTGCGAAGTGGCGGGACGTCATCAACGGTCAGACTGTCGCTAAGTGGATGGCGGACTTCGTGCCCGTGGTCGCTACGCGGCACCAGCCAACGGAGTGGCCGGCAGTTCTCATCTTGGACTCGTTGACATTCCACTGGACGGATCCGCTCACCGGAAAGAGCCTGGCCTTGTATTGCATATTTGCCGCGTACGGGTACGACAAGGACGGGTCAAACGGGCGGCTGTGGAAGTTCGAGGCAGTTCCCAGCGGAGACGGTGACGCCTGGGCGGAATTCCTTCGCTCCCTCCCCGGCAGACCGGAGTCGATCGTCTGCGACCAGGACAAATCAATCATCTCGGTGTCAACATCAAATGGGGTGAATGGGCCGCGGTGAATCTCATTCACCACTGCGAACACCATCTCAGCGAACGAGTGAAAGCAGCGTTCAAGAGCGACTCGCTCAAGCCAGGAGATCCTGCCCGAGCGGCATTCAGCGGTGCCTTCAAATCACGGGATAAGTGGGACAAGTTCGAAGCTGAAGTGCATGGCCGGCCGGAGCTGCTGAACACGAACTCGTGGCTGGCACGAAATGCAACATGGATGCGAGGCCAGACGCAAGGGCGATCGAGGATCCCACCGGTGTACTCCAACTCAGCGGTCGAGCAACCGCTTCGAGAGCTTCGCCTGATGCTTCGCCCGAGAGCGTTCGTCTTCCGCAACCGGGCGCGGTTGAACCAGCTCCTCGCCCTCATTCGGCAGGCCTACCTGCGGGTCGACAACGTTGCCGACTATGCCACAGACATAAGGGCATACTTGGATCTGCACCACGGTCATCCCGTGCGAACCTACCGCCAGGCCTACGACGCCCGGACGAACGAGGCCGGAAACACGCTCTTGGCGAGCCTGTGGTCAGCCGAGGCTCAGATCTCGATGCGGGACGCACGCCAACGACGGCAGCTTGCCAAATCCATCCAACAGGGGTGACTGATTCGCACTTGGAATATTGGTGCCGCGCACATGTTGTATTAGGTGTGACGTTGCGGACAAGTGTTTGGTCCGCTATTGTTACATCGGAAACAACGGGAACTGGAACGGCGAAAGCCCTATTCAGGACCCGGGCCCCTTAGGTTCAGCTACGGCACCTGGGGGTTGTTTTGTTTAACCACTGTGGACGGTAAAACCGGGCACTCGCTGCCCCGTCGGTCGATAAACAGCTGTGACTCCGGCGAACGGATCAAACCAGTTTTCGTGCTCGATGAGACGCCGCTGGAAGGTCCAAGCCAGGACATCTGCGCCCCAGAGCAAGGGCTCCGCGTCAGATCCAACATCCCGAATCACGAGATTCGGATACATCACCCTCAACGGTCGAGTCGTCTCATCATCGATCTTCTGCTCGAACGGTCGACGGCGCTCGTACAGCACCGAATCAACACCATGCCGCTCCGCAAGAATCCGGACCATCCCGCGCATGCAAATCCTGCGCGCGTCTTCCAAGCCGGATACCGTCGTCGATTTCAGATCAACCTCGACAACGAGGTCGGCCCGCTCGCGACGTATCCAGAGAAAGCGCGTATCTGCTCAGCATCTCGCTCCTGGTATCTATCCGTCGTGTGCCACTTGCGATAGCCAGCAAGGCGAGCAAATTCGGCTCGAACCGTAGCGACCGCAGCCGAGCCGATCATGAATGCGGTCACCGCATAAAACGGATGACGGACGCCGCTCAGGCGATTTGAGAACGTTTCGTCGACGAAGGCGAGCTTCTTCGGCTTACCGCCGTAATGCCGCTCCAGCCACGAATCCGTGGTTCTCTCAAAATCGGGCACCGGCCAAGACTATCGGCTAGCACAGACACTCCATCCCACCCACAAATGGTCTCAGAGGGCGCAGCCGAACTGGCCATTCACTCGCCAAGGGGATTTCAAAAACTGCGATCTATCTCACTGGAATCGTAAGGCCGACATATATTCGAAGAGAAAGCCAGCAGTCTGTTGAAAGGTTGTCGATGATCACCCTGTGGAGGGGTGGAGGGGTGGAGGGGTGGAGGGGTGGAGGGGTGGAGGGGTGGAGGGGTGGAGGGGTGGAGGGGTGGAGGGGTGGAGGGGTGGAGGGGTGGAAGGATCGCACCTCCATGGGCCTCTGTGGGAATCGGTTTCACAAGACGAGTTCGTTCACCGCGCTGGCAGAACATTCTGCCGCTGCCTGCCGAGACCCTCGATGCCGAGCTCCATCACGTCGCCGGACGGCAGCCAGATCGGAGGGGTGAAGCCCATGCCAACCCCGGGCCGGGTGCCGGTGTTGATGAGGTCGCCGGGCTCGAGTACGAGGAATTGCGATAGATAGTGGACGATGAATAACGGATCGAAAATCATTGTTGACGTCGTCCCAGTCTGGCGGCGAATACCGTTTACGGCCAGCCACATGTCAAGGGACAGCACATCGTCGATTTCGTCGGGAGTGACCAGCCAAGGACCAGCCGGTTGAAAGTCTCGGACGATTTTCCTTTTGACCATTGGCCGTTGCGCTCCATTTGAAAGGCACGTTCGCTTACGTCGTTGACAACCGTGTGGCCGGCGATGACTGCGGCGGCCTCCTCCTCCGTGTCGAGATAACTGGCGCGAGTGCCAATTACGATTCCGAGCTCGACCTCCCAGTCGGGTTTGGTCGATCCGCGCGGGATTCGCACGTCATCATTCGGCCCGATTAGCGTGTTCGGGGACTTTGTAAACAGGATCGGCTCCTCGGGCGCGGCCTGCCCCGTCTCCGCCGCATGGTCACGATAGTTGAGACCGATGCAGAGAATTTGGTGCGGTCGCGCGATGGGCGCACCCACCCGCTGTTCCCCGATCTCAAGCACATCCATGCCATTCGTCAGGCGCTCGGCGACGATCGGGCGAAGACGGTCGAGTCCGCTAACTGTGGGGTCAGTTCCGCCGCTAATCCGGCGCACTTCGATCCCTGCCACCTGTCACGCTTGCCGGTTAAACGACGTCCCGGATTGGATATCTCCCCGCTCGCGAGCGAGTCCTTTCGGTCGCGGGTCGATTGAACTACCTGCGTCGCTTAGGCAATGCGGTGGATCATGGTGTTCCCGATTTGGTATCGGTATCCCGCCGCACGGACGGCGGCGTCGTGTCGATCGTTGAGCCCGTACGCGCTGCCATGTAGCCACACAAATGCGGGCGCTGACTGCCCCGTGACGGCGTCCATGCGCCTCTTCGGTTCGAACACCTCGCGTTGGAGATCTTCATCCGAACTCACCTCGTTAATCCCCACATGCGCGGCCGTGTGTGGCGTTACAACGTGCCGGTTGGATAGTGAAGCGATATCGTCCCACGTCATCGCCAGCCGCGGCAGCCCTAGCTCTTCCTGGACCAAACCGATATTGTGCGAACGGGCGAAGAACTCCTGCTCGGCTGGGGGGCAGTCTACAAACGCTGTGCACACGGGAAACCATGCTGTGATCCCCAGCTCGTCGCAGATCGGGGCGGCAACACTAGCGCTGTTCGCATACCCCTCATAGAAGACGGGGATGAAGGCCTCCCGCTCGGACGGCCAGGTGCCATTTTCAAAGAAATTGTCGAGGTCGGCCAGTGAGAGAGTGTCGTACTGCTCGGCGAGGCTCGAAAGTTCGGTGCGTAAAGCGCCAGCGTGACTGATCGGGGTGTTGTGGTAGTTAATCAGGCGCACGAACTGGCCAGCGTTGAGAGCGTCGGTGTGTCTGGTAAATCCGAGATCGGTCATGCCCGCGGCTCCGTGGCCGGGAGGAGTGCAGGGGGGTCGGCGATGTGCGGCGTGATGCCTGCGAGGTCCGAGTGCACTATCGGAGTAAGGTCGTGCGCGGCGACGACGAGCGCATTGATGACCCCTCCGTTGTCGTCCTCACGCATTGACGGCGCGCACTCGCGCCTCGCACTGTCGACACGTGCGGCGAGCAGCGGTCCAGTTGTTCTGCTTGCCGCGTGAACCACCTTTGGCATGACCCCGCGCTCATCCACTAGGGCTACGATCATCGGGATTCCCTCTCTCTCGCTGGCGCGCGACGCTGCCTCCCTTAAAGTGCTCATGGCGCCGGAAACGGGTTGAAGTGACATGGTGGTGCCTTTCGGGGTCGCGGGGGCGGCGTGCGTTTTGGGTCGAAATCAGTCAGACAAGGCGCACATCGACCCCGGCTGCGATGAGCGACTCGACCTCATTGGTCGGTGCCTGCGAATCAGTGATGAGGGTGGTGATCTGCTCTACTTTGGCAAGACGCACCGGACCACGCTGGCGGAATTTGCTGCTATCCACCATGACGACGATGTGCGAGAGCCCACTGAGCATGCGGCGATCCGTGCTTGCCTCGTGTACCGAAGCGCCAGACAGCCCTAGCGACGCGTCGACGCCATATGCGCCGACGAAGGCTTGACTAACATCGAACTCTTCGAGTGTGCGCTCGCCGAGCGGACCAAGCAAGGAGAGTTCACCCGGCCGGAGAATGCCTCCAAGAACAACCACCGTCACCGCTGGTAGCCGGGAGAGCGACAGCGCGATGTTCAGCCCGTTCGTTACGACGGTAAGGCCCTGGTGCGACGCAAGTGCGGGAATCATCGAATCTGTCGTTGTGCCACCGGTAATGAGGATCGTGGAATTGTCGAGCACCAATTCAGCGGCGGCGGCCCCGATTTTCCGCTTCTCTGCTTCGTGCTCGGTAACGCGACTCGAGAACGAGCTCTCGACATCTGAGTCGAGCAGGCTTGCACCGCCATGCACTCGCGTCAGCAGCCCCTGCTCGTCCATCTCCCGCAGGTCACGTCGGATCGTCGACGCGCTTACTCCGATCGCTTCGGCGAGTTCGTTGACTTTCCCCGCACCTCGGGAACGCATCTGCCGCAGCACTTCGCGCTGGCGTTCATACGTCAACATGTTCAGTACCCCTGCGAGCGATCTACGACGTTCATCAGGGGCTGCCCTTCCGTAAACCTGCGCAGGTTTTCCGTTACAAGTTCTATCACCTGTCTCGAGTACTGGGGCGCGAAACCGCTGACGTGCGGGGTGACGAACACTGTGGGTTCGTTCCACCACGGATGCTCCGGGCCGAGGGGCTCGTCGTCGAAAACGTCGAGCACCGCGCCGGCAATTTGTCCTGAGCGCAAGCCCGCCCGCAGAGCCTCCTCGTCGATGATGCCGCCGCGCGCGACATTTACGACGACCGCACCCGGCTTCAGAGCGGTCACGGCGGCGGCGTCGATGAGATTAGCTGTCGCGGCTGTCAGGGGAACCACTATGACAAGGTAGTCGGCGCGCGGCAGCACGCTCATGAGGAGGTCCGTGCCAACAAGTTCAATGTCGGCCTGGCTTGTGTTCGGCGCAAAATCAAAAAATTGGTCAGACTGTTCGGGCGCCGCAACCCCGGTGCGACTGACGCCGACCACGCTCATACCGAGGGTGTCTGCGATGCGGCCGATCTCGCGGCCGATACGGCCATAGCCGACAATCACGAGCGTGGAACCCCGCAGCGGGGCAGGCAGCATCCGACGCCACCGCTCTGACGGAGACGGCCATTGGCGGGTGTCGCGAACTTCGAGCAGTTCCGGCAGGCGGTGTGCCATCCCGAGGATCGACCAGATCACGTATTCCGCAAGTGGCACGGGCGAGATGCCACCGATAGTGGTCAATACGGCGGAAGAGTTCCAGATCGGGTGCGGCCGCACATGGTCGACCCCGGAAGTGTCAAGCTGGATCCACTGCAGTCGCGGCACATATTCGGGACGCGGAAGCACACTCGATGTATGCAAGACGTCAACCTGCGCCCAGACCTCAGGGGGCACATCCGCTGCGTCGTTTGCGGTGATTTGAACAATCTCGACGCTATTCGCAGCCGCTCCAAATTGAGAGAGCACCTCATCGTCGAAGGCAAGGGTCGAGAGATAGTTGATTTTGGCGTTGCCGCTGAACACGTGAGTCTCCTTACTTGATTCCTGAACGCGAGAGACCCTCGACGAAATATTTTTGGAAGGCGATGAAGAGGATCACCACGGGCAAGATCATGAGCAGGTTCATTGCCATGATTGCCCCGTAATTGGACGTGTACTGTCCCTGAAGGTTCGAGACCAGCCCGATCGGCAGGGTGAACAGGTTCTGGTCTCCCGATAATGCGACCAGTGGCCAGCCGAATGCATTCCATTCGCCCATAAAAGTGAGGAGCACGAGCACGGCGATGAGGGGTTTGCACAGCGGCAAGACCACCGAGAGGAAGGTCCGAAAGTGTCCCGCGCCGTCTACTCGGGCCGCTTCGACGAGCTCGTCAGGTATTGCGATGAAGAATTGTCGGGCGAGGAACACCCCGAAGATAACCGCACTTTCCGGCAGGATGACCGACCAGATGTTGCCGTAGAGACCGAGCGCGATCGAGAGCTTGAACTGCGGAACGATGATCGCCTGGGCGGGGATCATCATCGTCGAGAGCAAGATGAGGAAGAGCGGGTTGCGTCCACGGAATCTCAACTTCGCGAACGCATAGCCGGCGAGTAGGTTGCATACGACCGTGATTGCAGTTGTCAGAACGGCGATGACCAGCGAGTTTGAAAACCATTGGCCTACCGGGAATTTGATGAACGGTGCGGTGAAGTTCTCGAACGTGAAGGTGCGCGGGAAAAGGTGGAGGCCCGGGGCGTACATGTCCGCGCGGGTGGAGAAGGCAGTCACGATCATCCAGTAGAGGGGGAAGAACATCACGAGGCTGATGATGATCGCGACCGTAATTTTCAGCGCGGTGAAGTTGCGGCGCCGGCGAGGAATGGGGGGCTGGGTAACCTGCTCATCAGGTGTGGCTGCGGTGTCGAAGGTGTTGGCGAGTGTCATGGTGGGCCTTATGCGTCCGTTTGATCGCGGCTGCGGCTGAATCGCCACTGAACTGCGGTGAAAGCCAAGGTGATGAGGTATATGGCTACGCCGACCGCCGCGCCATATCCGAGCGCCTGCGGTCCATGTTCGTCGAAGCTGAGGCGGTAGGCATAAGAGACCACTGTGGTGGTGGAGTAGCCAGGGCCGCCCCGCGTCATCGCCCAGACTGTATCGAAAACTTGGAAGGAGTAAATCAAATTCATGATCAACAGAAAGAATGTCGATGGCCCAAGCAGCGGGAGGGTCACGTATCTGAATCGCTGCCAATTGGATGCACCATCCACGGTCGCGGCCTCCTGAACGGCAGGATCCACGCCCTGCAAGCCTGCAAGGTAGATCAGCATGTCGAAGCCGACCCGCTGCCAGAGGGTGACGAGAATTATCGACATTAAGGCGAATGGGCCGTTGGACTGCCACTCGGGCGCACCAAGGCCTGTGGATGACAGGAATCGATTGATGAAACCGTTGTTCTGATCGAACATCCATGCGCCAAGCACACCGGTGGCAACCCCCGAAACGACCAGGGGCAGAAAGATGATTGATCGATAGAGGTTGCGGCCCGGTAGCACCCCGTTGAGCAGCACCGCGATCGCCAGTCCTATCGCCATGCCAACTGGCACCGTAAAGAGGGTGAACACCCCCGTGTTAGCCATCGATTGCCAAAAAACGGGGTCGGTGACGAGTTTGACGTAGTTGTCGCCGCCGACGTACTGGCTGCCGCCCAACGAGTTCAACTTCTGGAAGCTGATGATGAAGGCATAAATGAGCGGGAGGATCGTGAAGATCCCCATCAGCACCAGGTTGGGAACAAGGAAAATTCCGGCGGCCGCACTGGTTGCCCGCGTCATTGAGCTACGGCGTTTCGGCGCGCGCCATCGAATTCCGCGGGTAGACCCCCCATTGGGGGACCCGGCGATGGGCTTCGCTTCAGTCACCGTCACGGTGTGCTCCTCTGGTGTGCCCGAGCGCTGGTCGTTGTGGGCTAGGCGGCGAGGGCGGCGTTGATGCCGTCCTCCATCGCTTTAAGCGTGTCTGCAGAACTCTTCCCCTGAAATGCGAGTTCCAGCTGATCCTGAAGCACCGTGTTGATCGCTGAGAATGCCGAAACTGTCGACTCCTTCACAACCGCGTCCGTGATGGTCGCGGCTTGCTTAGTGAAAGTCGCCATAGCATCTGGTCGGATGACGTAGGAGAGGTTTTTCGAAGTGAGTGAGGTGAGGGTGGGCAACTCCATCGCCTGTTCGCAGAAATACTGCATTGCCTTTTCGGAGGCCAGGAATTTGAGGAACGCCGCCGCAAGTTTCGGGTTTTTCGTATCCTTTCGGGCGACGATCGCGTTGCCACCGAGGTCAGATGCTGCCTTCTTGTCCCGAATCATGAAAGTGGTGCCCCACTCCCCGCCCTTGAAGCCATCTTTCACGTCGTTGATGAAGGGAATCTGGAAGTCGCCGACGAAAGTCATGGCGGCGGTACCCGCGACGAAAAGGTTGTCGGAGTAGGTCGCAGTTTTGACGATGTTGTTAGCCGGTACCCACTTCTTCTCGAAGAAACTTTTGGCAAAATTCATCGCCTTGAGGCCTTCTTTGCTGTTTACCGCCGATTTTTTCAGGTCTTTGGTGAGGAGTGAGCCACCTGCTTGGTAGAGGAGGTTCGCCCATCGGAAGGCACCGGCGGCCGTCCAGTTGTAGGCGAACGGATACTTGTTGTCGGGCAGCGAGGCGCGAAGCTTATCGGCGACTTTTGAGAATTCGTCCCAGGTCCAGGCATCCTCGAGTTTGTTCGGGATCGAAGTGATGCCAGCTGCCTCAAGTGCCGATTTGCTGTAAATAATCGCGGTCGTGTCGGTCTGGTGTGGGACACCATATGGCTTGCCGTCAAATTTTATGGCCTCCCACAGCGCTGGCAGGAATGCCTTAGTCTCCGAGTCCGTGAAGTACGGACTGAGATCCATCAGCACGCCAGCCGAACTGTACTTGCCTATCGTCGTGTAGTCGACACGGAAGAGGTCAGGGGCTTTGCCCGCCGTGATTCCGCGGTCGATGCCGGAGAAGAATGACTCATACGGGATGATCTTGAGATCGATTGTCGCGCCGGGGTTCGCTGCCTCGAACTTCGCTTTGGCGTTTTTAAAGCCGGCGGTCTCACCGTCGCTACCTCCCCAGAAAGCGAAACTAATAGTGCCCGTTACCTTGCCGAGGTCGGCCTTCGAGCCGGAATCGCTGGTGGACGCGGTGGGCGAGCAGGCCGACAGGGCAAGCAGGCTCGCTGCGCCGAAACCGCCCATGAGCAGTCCGCGGCGTGATAGTTCGAACTTTTCCATGATGTGACTCCTCAGGGTGCGCAGTGATTTGAGAGGTGCAGGTGACGTCACGATAGGCCAACCGGTCACGTTAGGTCAATAGTGTTCAAATAACCAGTCAAAATCAGTCAGAACTGATTGACTGGCAGAAGTCGCGCGAGTAGCCTCACCGTGACGGATAAGGATTCCTATGCTCGAAACGACATCGTTTGCCATCAACACGGAGCGCGAAATTGGTAGCCAGCCCGAGATGTGGAGACGGGCCATCGAGCAAGCGCGCGCGGGAACACCGCTTCCTGCCGCCGGCGAGAGAGTGCTTTTCCTCGGATGTGGAACCTCTTACTACGTCGGAGACGCCTATGCGCGGCTTCGGAATGAGCTGGGGCTCGGTCGCACAAGGGCCTCCATCCCCTCCGAACTCGACTACGTCGATGACGACGAGGTCGTTATCGTGCTCTCCCGATCGGGCACCACAGGGGATGTCGTTGCGATAGCCAGGGAGCTAGTTGGCTCGCACCGCGTGATAGGCCTCGTTGGCACATCGGGAAGCCCGCTGATCGCCGAGTGCACCGACGTAATCATGCTTGACTATGCCGACGAGGTATCGGTCGTGCAGACCAGATTCGCTACAACCGCGTTCACTCTCTTGCGGGCATCTCTCACCGACGGCGTCGATTTTCTGGTTGATCAGGCTCGCGAAGCCCTTGCTCGAGAATTGCCGTCGGCCCCGGACCACGTCGTATTTTTGGGGCACGGGGTGTCGGTGGGACTAGCTCATGAGGCGGCGTTAAAGTGCCTGGAATCGTCGGGCAGATGGGCCGAGGCTTATCCTGTATTGGAATATCAGCACGGACCGATTTCGGCTGCATCTTCGCCCAACACCCTAGTTTGGCCACTGCTTCCGATTGCCGAGAGTATCGCAGAGGCCATCCGAGCGGCCGGCGCAACTCTCGTCGAACCAAGCCTCGATCCGCAGGCGGAGTTGGTTGCCATCCACCGTTTAGCCGTCAGTATGGCCGCGGCCGCTGGCCGCAATCCCGACGTGCCCCACTTTTTGTCGCGTTCGGTGATCTCGGACTGAAGTGCCTGTCATCACTGTGACGATCGCGGCAAACTCGGGCGTCGATCGAGTTCAACTTCTTGCGGCGCTAAACATTGCCGCGGCGACGGCCCTCGGCCTGGCGCCCAGCGAGGTTCACAGCGTGCTCCTCGAATCCGTCGCGGCGAGCACGGGGCAAGCGGCAATCACGCCGTGGCCGATCGCCATAATGCACGGTCGTCGGCGTGATGAGTCGGCCATGACGGCCGCCGTAGATGGCGTCGCAAATGTGCTGGCTCAATATCTCGGCTGCTCCACCAGTGAAACCTGGGTGCAATGGGTGGCGGCGTGAGGTCGGCCGATTGGGAGACCGTTCTCGGACTCGATGTCGGCGGGACCGCGGTCAAAGGCGTTGTGGTCGGCGCGGACCTCTCGGTCGGCGCTACATATCGCTGGGAGACCGGCCGTGAGAACGGGCCGGATGCTGTCGTTGAGAGGATACTGCTCGCCGCCGAAGAGTTGGTGGCCAGTAATCCGTCGGCGGTCGCGATTGGGCTTGTCGTTCCGGGGTTCGTCGACGATGAAGGCGGGGTTGGGCTGTTCGCGGAGAACATCGGTTGGCGGGATGTCCCATTTCGCGCGCTGCTTGCCGAGCGCACCGATCTTCCTGTTGGTTTCGGGCATGATGTCCGTGCCGGGGGGCTCGCCGAGCATCGGCTGGGGGCAGCGAAAGGCTTCGATGACGCTCTCTTCCTCGCGCTGGGTACTGGTGTCGCCGGCGCGATATTCGTCGATGGTCGACAGGTGATTCGCATGAACGCCGGGGAAATTGGACACATTGATGTCGGCTCTGGCGCGCCGTGCGTCTGCGGCGCTGTCGGCTGTCTCGAAACCGTCTCATCAGGCCCCGCGGTCCTTCGCCGTTTCGTGGAGTCGGGCGGCGTTGGCGCCTCGAGCGCGGCTGAGGTGGTCGCACTGGCGGCAACAGGAGACTCAGCGGCTAGCTCAGCGTGGGAAGGTGCGATCGATGGTCTCGCCCGTGCCCTTGCAACCTACATTTCCCTGCTCGACCCCCAGGTCGTCGTCATCGGTGGAGGACTATCCCACGCGGGACCGGCGCTGTTCGAACCGCTTCGCGAGCGCCTTACAGAGCGTTTGACGTGGCAAAATGTGCCGACGCTGTCGCCGGCGGCGCTCGGAGACCTGGCGGCGGCGATCGGCGCGTCGCTGCTTGCCCGCGGCGCTTGGGGGCTGCGTCGATGAGCCTGGTCGAAACCGGCTCCCTCGTTGCCTCCGGTCGTGGTTCCGGGCGGGGTGACGGCGCATTCAACATCATCACGCTCGAGTATGTCGAGGCGGTGATCGCCGACGCGCAGGCGGCTGGCAGTCCGCGATCATGCTGATCAGTCAGAACGTTGTTCGGTTCCACGGGGGAGCGGTGTTACCGCGCGCGGCGGCGGCTGCCGACGTCCCGATCGCACTGCACCTCGACTATGTCACCGATATCGAGTTGCTTCATCTGGCGGTCGGCGCGGGGTTTTCCTCGCAATGTTTGACGCGGGCGCGCTTGACTTGGATGTGAATGTCGCGGCGACAGCGGCAATAGCTAACCCGTCAACACCAGTCAGTTCGACAAACCGGGCGGCCTCCGCCGCCGCGGTGAGTGCTGGCATCGTAAAAGTGAATGTGCCACCGGGCTCAATATCGCCCACTCCGATGCCCCGCGGGTCTTTCTCGACGCTGAACTTCAGGCCTGTGACCCGCGCGGGTACCTTATGTCTGTCCGGGATGCCGCCGCGTCGGTAGTCCAGAGTGTCCTGCGGGTCATCGCCGACTAAGTAAGAAAATCGTGATGGGTCCGCTGAACCAGAAAACGGCATTATCTCTAAACCCGGAACAGATTCGGCGCGGCCATCCGCCCAGTGATGGCGTCAGCGGCGATACGACCAATCACCGGGGCAAATTTGGCTCCGTGACCGGAACACGGCGAGAGTATGAGCAGCCCGTCCTCCCCATCGACAACGAAATCCTCGGTGGGGGTGTTGGTGAACACGCAAGTTGCCTCGGCGTACGGGTCTGGGATCAAACCGGGAAAGTGGTGCTTCACGTAGGCGATCATCCGCAGTCGATTGGCCGCATCAATTCGGTCGTCGCGATCGGCGGCGGAAGAGAGAACTCGTCCACCATTGAATTCAGCGATCTTCTGCCCACGGAAGTCCGCGTCGCGCCCACCTGGCAGACCATAGGCGTGGATCTCCTCGGTCTGGTGAATAAACGTCGGCCAGCCGAAACCGTCCGAATCGCGCGCTCCCTCGGCCTGGTCGCGATAGGGAAAGTGAAATACTTGCTCCTGGCGCACCTCCAGCCGCGGCATCCGATTCAGAAAACCCTTGCTCAGCGGCAGCCCGGCCAAAAGACCCGGCAGCCAACTACCTGCCGCGACGATCACCCGGTCGGCATTAATGACATTCCTGGCGCGAAGAGAATCCGAAGTGTCCGAAGCCTCTGGGCTGACCTGAAAGCCGAAATCGGTGCGTCGTACCGACCCGACCGCGTAATCTGTGATCACGCGAGCTCCGGCCGCAACTGCTTCGGCCACCATCGCGCGCACCGCGCCCTCGGCGTCGATGACGGCGGCGTCAGGATGCCAGAGCACGTCTCCATCCGAGGCAATGGATGGCCACAGAGCAGCTGCCTGCTCCCGGTCGAACATTTCATGCGTTATTGATGCCTGCCGCAGTGACGTCTGGAGTAGCTTCAGCGGATGTCGCGAACCAAAGTCGAGACATCCCGACGCCGTCAGCAGTTCGATGCCAGCCGCAGCCTCCAGCTCGTCCCATCCCTGTCTGGCTTCGACGACCAAGCGGGTGTAGAGCGGGTTTTCGTAGGCATATCGAAATATGCGGGCGGAACCGTGCGAGCTTCCCCAGGGGTTGGCTGGCGTCGACCGCTCCACGATCGTCACCTGTCGGCCACCCTGGGCAAGCTGCCACGCGGTCGCCGCACCCGCTAGCCCTGCCCCTATTACAAGGAACTCTGTCGAATCGCTTCCTGAACGGGATGAGTTTCCCGTCTTCGTCGAGCTGGCTGCGCTGTCTAAGATCATGGGAGTCTCCGAGTTCGATCTATTTCCGCATCAACAGCTGGCCCGGTGGTAATCCCATCGATCAGCGTCGCATGAATGCCGACATCGACGAGGTCATCGGCGTCGACCTCCACAGGGTTCTTGTCCCAGATGGCGAGATCAGCACGGTATCCGACGGCGATCTCTCCGAGGTCGTCGTCGCCTTGCGCCAGCGCCGCGCCGCGCGTGTATGCCTTCAGGGCTGTCAGGGCGCTGAGTCGCTGATCACCGACAATTACCGGGGCGTTCCGGTCGCCGGGAGTACGTCGAAGGCGCGCCCAAGCCATCACGATCCGCGGATCAAATTGGGCGACCGGCCAGTCTGAGCCCAGGGCGAGCGGGATTCCCGCACGGGAGACATCTCCGGCTCGCCAACCACGACTCGCCCTCTTGTGTCCCAGGCGCAGCCCCCAGGCGTCCGAATTATCCGGCTTGCTCCACTGCAGGTGGGCCGGCTGCATCGAGGCGGTGATACCGGCATCGCCGATTCGGCGCAGGTCGTTGTCACTGAGACTCTCAAGGTGTTCTAGTCGGTGCGGTGCGCCGCGGACCGATCGGACCCCTGTTGCAAGAAAAGCGTCGATGGTTTCCCCGATCGCCCGGTCCCCGATTGCGTGGACGGCGAGTTGAAAGCCCGCTGCGGCATAGTCACGGACGACCTCGCGGAATTCCGCCGGATCGTTCCACAGGCCGTATCCCCCGTCACCGAATGTGTCGGGCTCATAGAGCCAGCCCGTACCCGTGTCGATCACACCGTCGGCATACAGTTTGATCACCCCGCCCCGCCAACGCGCTCCGCATTCATCGCGCATCGCCATTCGCTCGGGAAGCCGATTGCGCTGACCGGGGGCATGGTCGAGCGCTGTGACGATCCGAAGTGGCAACGTCCCTTGTCGATCCATCGCATCCAGGCGGTCGAAGGACGTTCGGTCTCCATCCATCACACATAGCCCGGTGAGGCCCACGGCCGCCATCTTGCGGTAAACCTCCGAGACCTGATTTCGGATTTCTCTCTCGCTCGGGCGCGGTGCTGCGTTGAGGATGAGCGCGATCGCCGATTCTTCGCGCAATTGCCCGGTAGCGCAGCCACTGTCGTCCACCACAATCTCCGATGTGTCGGGGAAGCTCTGGGCGCCGGAAATGCCCGCCTCTGCCAACGCTGCGTGGCTGACGAGCATGGTGTGACCATCGAACAGAAATACAGCGGCAGGACGGCCATTTACCGCAGAATCGATCGCATCTGCCCTCATTGGCATACTGGCGAACACCGCGTAGCTCAGGTTAAATGCGCGCACCCAGGCACCTGGCGGCGTGGCGTCCGCTTCGGCGCGAAGACGAGAAAGCAGGTCGTCAGGGCGGGTCACTCCAGCCAGGTCGGCCCCGATGGTGCGCTCGACCCCGAATGCAGGATGAACGTGGGCATCGATAAGTCCGGGCGTCACCGATCGACCCTCAAGGTCGACAGTCACAGTGTCGGGTCCGCCCATTTCGCTCACGATCTGATCATCACCAACCGCGACGATCCGCCCTCCCGCGATCGCGATCGTCGTCGCGGTCGGGAGTTCCGGGTCGAAGGCCACGATGCGGCCGTTTCTCAGGATGGTGTTCGCGCGCATCGCGGGGTCTCAGAAGTGCGCGCCGCAGCGGCGGACCGCCAGGAGCAGCAGGGATCGGGTGACAGAGATTAGCTCCGCGATATCGACCTGTTCACGCGGCGCATGCGCAAACCGAACATCTCCGGGGCCGTAGTGCAGGGTAGGGATGCCTCCGAAACCGTTATACAAGCGTAGGTCGCTGCCATACGGGGCTGCGCCGCGTGCCGGGGCCGACCTCATCGCCAGATCGGTGACTGCGGAGGACATCTGGTTGATCAGAGGGTGCTCATCGTCGAGTTGTCCACTGGCGAATTGACCACCTGTCCAGGCGACCGAAGGAGGGTTGTCTCCGAGCCACGGATCTGTTGCGCTCGCGTGCTCGATGGTGCGCTCGAACGCTTTTCTCGCGGCATCGGGAGATTCGCCAAGTTGCACGCCAAATCGGCCCTCCGCGACCAGAAGGTCGGGTACGCTGCTTGCCCAGTCGCCCGAAACGAGCCGACCGATCGAAATCGGGTACGGCAGAGATTGACCGCGGAAAAGTGGATCGGGCCGAATGTTTCGCTCCGCCTCGAGCACGCGAATCGCTGCGAACAGGGGCAGAAATGCTTCGATCGCGCTGACGCCCTCCAGGCGGGTGCTGCCGTGTGCGGCTCTCCCGGGAACACGGAGTTCGAATGTCAGCGAGCCGGCGTTCGCCGTGACGATCCGGCCACTCGTTGGTTCGGGCAGCACTGCCGCCTCTCCGCGGTGACCGCGGAGCATCGTGGCAAACGCCCCGAGTCCGCCGTCCTCCTCGCTGATGACTGAATGGATGGCGATCGGGCGTTCGAGCACGGCTCTGGAGGCGACAAGGGTGCGAATCACGGCCAGGTTAGCGGCGACCCCGGCCTTCATGTCGCACGCGCCCCGACCATGAATCGCGCCGTCGATAATCTGGCCGCTGAACGGGTTGCGATCGGCCCACTTGTCGAGATCGCCAGTGGGAACGACGTCGACATGTCCCTGCAGCACGAGCGCGGGTACGGTCGCGCCGCCGAGGCTAGCGACGAGTCCGAAACCTTCGGATCGCTCGGCTTCGGTTCCCGGAAACGCTGGGTGGGCACGAAGTGCTTCCAGGTCGAGAGCCCACGTGTCGACATCCAGCCCCCACTCCGCGAGCGAGGCTGCCTGGTCGTGCTGGAGCTGAGACTCCGCGTCCGTGCCGGTGACGCTAGGAACGGCGACGAGATTCACGAGGCTCTCGACGAGTTGCCCCTCATCAAGTCGCGCGAGAATGGCGGATTCGGCTGCAGTAAGAGAGTTCAAGGGCACCCCTGGGAAGGTTCGGACGATCACAAACGCTAGCACTTTGCGCACTTCTGGCATAGCTTGCGCGAACTTGCTCATTCCTGTTTACGTGCGCTCCGTACGCCAAACTGCGATGCCAGCGCGGGGATGCGGAACTTGCCTCGGCACGGTCGCCCATTCAGAAAAGGCCATCATCGAAAGTGCTTACTGAGCAATCTGCGGAAGTGGGAAGCATACAGAGTGGGGTCATGTCTCTGAATGCAGCGGCAAACGGAGGTGCCGCATCCCCCCGTCCGTTCCGCGCCAGATTAACTCAGTGGAACCGCCATCGCGTGTCGAGATTGAACTGCGGGCGGTACCAGACTGAATATCGTAAATGCCCACAGTGCGTAGTTGTACGTCAGGAGGAATAGACGGTTCCGGAACTAGCAGTTCGGCCAGCGTCGCGCCGAGGTCTGTGGATCGGTCCACCGGCGCCCAAGTGCGACTTGGATATTCATTCGGACCTGCAACAACAAGCCGCAACGTCCCGTCTCGTTCTGTGAGATCGATCAGGAGTGCGCCATCATCCTGTTGGGCCGCGCTGAACGCCGCTACTTCGGATGCGGGATTCTCGGCCCGTCGACGGAAAGCCCATTCGGGCGACCAATACCAGCTCTGGAGTGTGCCGGCGTCGTCCAGGGCGAGCACCTCGAGGTGATTGGGCCCGCGCACGCCTTGAAATATGGCGGCCTGGGTATAGCGTGCATCGCGAGCGAAACGGAGACCAACGCTCCAATGCCCGGCCGGAACCTCGGGGTCAGTTTCGGGATCTCCCGGCAGGTTGGCGTTGAACCAGAAGACCCACAGTCCATCCACGCTGTCGCGAACGACGAGTTCCAAGTTTCCCCGGTGACCATACACGCCCTGAACGAGGGATGCAGCACCGACGGTGGAGCGGTCCGCCCCCGGAATTAGTGAACCAAGTGAGCGTTCAGCTGATGACATCTGCACAGTCTTGCTCATTTGCGCTCATTTGTGAAAGAATCGACTTCAGTGGCTACCTAGCCCGGGTCAGGGCGGTTCGAGGGAGAGCAATGAAAATCGCCCGCGCGTGGCAATGCGTAAATGTCAGCATCGTCACCGACCATGAATGCGGTTTCAGGATCATCGTAGGATTCAGAACGAAAGTTCAGGCATGAGCGCACCGGATCGTCGCGTGCTGACGCTCGTCGGGGCAGGCTCGGCCGTTTTCACCAGAGGATTGCTGGCCGACCTTATCGGCGCAACCGATCTTGGCGCATGGGACATCCGGTTGGTGGATATTGACCCGGTTGCCCTCGATGTCGCGACCAGGCTCGCGCAGACGATGGTCGAGGCGCGACATTCCGGCACTTGGATTTCCGTCAGCTCCAGCACGGACCGACGCGCAATGCTCGCAGGGTCCGACTTCGTCGTCACCTGTGTCGGGGTGGGCGGGCGCCCCGCGTGGCAAATCGATCACGAAGTGGTGCAACGGCACGGCATCTACCAGCCGGTTGGCGACTCAATCATGCCCGGCGGAATTTCCCGACTGCTTCGCACAACCCCGGTGCTTGTAGAGATCGCTCAGGACATCGCGGACCTTGCTCCTGAGGCGTTCTATTTCAATTACGCAAACCCAATGACGGCGAACGTGCAGGCTATCGCACGCCATACCGGTCTCGCCGTCGTGGGGCTGTGCCACGGGGTGCATCATATTCAGCGGGAGCTCGCACAACTTATCGACGCACCGTTCGAGCGCACCTCCACCTTGTATGCGGGCATCAACCACCTGACTTTCATTTATGACTTCCGTCTGGACGGCGCCGATGCGTGGCCGCTGGTTCGAGAGCGGGTCCATCGAGAACTCGCCGAGACAGCGAGCCCAGCCGACATCGGCAACATCTTCTATGACTCGCCGACTGCATGGCATAACCCGTTCGCCTGGGAGCTTTTCGATCGGTACGGCGCCTTCCCTGCGGCAGGCGATCGTCACGTCACCGAATTTTTCCCCGAGCGCTTCGCTTCGGGCGACTACTACGGGAAAAAGCTTGGCATCGACGCGTTCTCACTGCCTGAAATTTTGGAATGGGGTGAGGACCGTTATCAAGGAATGCGTCGGCAGGCCCTCGGCGAGGAACCGCTCGATCAGTCCATCTTCGAGCGCAGCGGAGGCGAGCAGGAACAGCTCATTGCCATCATCCGCTCCATCACGTTTGATACGCGTGAGATGTTCTCGTGCAACGTAATCAATGGCTGTCTCGTGCGGGGCCTCCCCGAGAGCGCGGCAGTGGAGATTCCCGGCGTGGCGACGGGCCGTGGTATCCGCCCCATCGCGGTGCCTGATCTCTCGGTGCCGCTGACGGCGATCCTGAACCGCCGGCTCAGCTCGGTCGATATAGCAGTGGAGGCGGCAATGACGGGAAATCGCGGACTCGTAGTCGAGGCAATGATTGCTGACGGAGCAGTGACGGACGGTTCTGCCGCCGCCTCGCTGACCGACGACCTCATCCAGGCGCAGGCCGAGTTTCTGCCGAGGTTTCGGTGAGCGCGCGTAACCTCGGAGCCGAGGATCGGGCCGCCGCGGCGGCCGGCTCTCACGAATGGGGAGAGGGCTTGCGGAGCCAGCAATGGTTTGGCGCTGAAGGCAAGACGGGGTTCATGCATCGCTCGTGGCTTCGGTCGGAGGGGCTTCCCGATGACTCGTTCCGCGGCCGGCCGGTTATCGGAATCGCCAATAGTTGGTCTGAGCTGACCAGTTGTAATATCCACCTGCGCGGCCTCGCCGACTACGTCAAGCGAGGAGTTTGGCAGGCGGGCGGGGTACCGTTCGAATTCCCGACCACTTCGGCGGGGGAGCCGCTTGTACGCCCCACCGCGATGCTGCTGCGAAATCTGATCTCTATGGACCTGGAGGAAACGCTGCGCGCAAACCCGCTCGACGGCGTTGTGCTGCTTGCCGGGTGTGACAAGACGACACCGGCCTACTTGATGGGAGCGGCGAGCGTCGACCTGCCAACGCTGCTGATAACCGGAGGTCCGATGCTGAATGGCAAATACCGCGGCACAGATATCGGTAGCGGTACCTCGGTGTGGAAATTCACCGAGGCCTACCGGGCGGGCCAGATCGGCGCTGACGAAGTCACCGAAGCCGAAGGCTGCATGGCCCGCAGCCAGGGGCACTGCATGACGATGGGAACGGCCTCGACGATGGCGTGCATCTCCGAGATCATGGGGATGCAACTGCCTGGATCGGCGAGCGTCCCCGCAAACGACTCACGGCGATCGACCCTCGCCCACATCGCAGGGCGTCGGATCGTAGAGATGGTCGAGGAGGACATCCGCCCGTCGTCGATTCTCACCCGTACGGCATTCGAGAACGGGGTGCGGGCCAATGCTGCGCTCGGCGGTTCCACAAACGCTGTCATCCACCTGCTCGCCCTCGCGCGTCGCATCGGAGTGGAACTGACCTTGGATGATTTCGACACCCTCGTTCGTGAGATTCCAACAATCGTCGATCTGATGCCGAGTGGCCGTTTCTTGATGGAAGATTTCGAATACGCGGGCGGCACCGGGGCTCTCGTCGAGACGCTCGGCGACCTGCTGGATCGGGGTGCCCCGTCGATCACCGGCCGCACTCTCGGCGAGAACTATGAGGGTGCCGAGTGCTACAACCGGGAAGTGATCCGGCCTCTGGAAAATCCGGTGAAGCCGGTCGGCAGCGGCATAGCGGTGCTGCGGGGCAACCTGGCGCCGCGAGGTGCGGTAATCAAGCAGTCCGCGGCGTCCACCGAGCTGATGACTCATCGAGGCCGGGCTCTCGTATGGGATTCGCTACCCGAATACCTTATCGCCGCCGACGACCTTGAACTGGATGTCACTGCGGACGACATACTGGTTGTAAGGAACGTTGGACCGAAGGGCTACCCGGGCATGCCGGAGGTTGGCAACCTGCCGATGCCACGCAAGCTGCTCGCGGAAGGGGTGGTTGACATGGTGCGGATTTCCGACGCCCGAATGAGCGGCACCTCGTACGGAACCGTCATTCTGCACGTGGTCCCCGAGGCCGCGGCTGGCGGTCCGCTCGCGTTCGTGCGTACCGGCGACGTGATCTCAGTCAACGTGCCCGCGCGGTCTCTGCACTTGGAAGTTTCGGACGAAGAGCTCGCCGAACGCCGGGAAGGCTGGTCGCCGCGCGCGGTGGCTGGCAGCGAGCGCGGTTGGACCCGTCTGTACATCGAACATGTACTCCAGGCCGACGAGGGCGCGGACCTCGACTTCCTCACTGGGTCAAGCGGTGCTGCCGTCGGCCCACAAGCGTTCTGACTGCGATGCGGGTGCTGGTAGTGGGGGCTACCGGAATCCTTCGTCCGACAGCGGAGCGACTCGTCGCCGCCGGGCATGACGTTACTGGCGTGGCGCGTTCGATCAGCAACATGCCCCTGGACGCGCACGCCATTGCGGTGGATGCTCAAGACCCGGGTGCGCTCGGTGCCGCGCTCGGCGACCGGAGGTGGGACAGCGCCGTCGTATATTCACCCGCCACGAGTCCCGAGTCGCTCGAGCTACTCAGGGACGCCGTACGCGGAACTTTCGTCACCGTCGTGACGAGTGCGGCAGCAGCCTCCGGCTTAGGGAATCGACCACTGCGGCCCGGTGAGCTGGTTCTCGGTTGGTATCCGTCGCCATCTGGCGCGCGGTGGCACACCGCCCGAGAGGTTTCGGATGCAGCCCTTCAGGTTTTGGCAACAAATAAATCCCGCGTGCTCGGCGTACTGAGCCCATGGGGCGATCGCCCGGGCGAACCGGGTCACCAGGTTCGCAGGCGGCAGCACTGAATATGGCGCAGTACTACGACTACCCCAGCCGAATAACCCGCGCCTCCCACGGCCGCAGGAGGTGCGCGACATCCGAACTCTCCGCATAGTTGCCGATCACGAGCGAGCCCGCCAGCGAAACAGGGCTGTCGAGCGTGTTACCGGAGAAGTTGCCCACGACGAGAAGCCTCTCATCGCCGAGCGTGCGCGTGAAGGCGTAGAGGGTCGGATGCTCCGGCTCCAGCATCGCGAAGGCACCGAGCGCCACGACCTCGGAGTCGTGCCGTAGCGCGATCAGCCTTTGGTAGTGGTCGAAGATCGACCGGGGATTCGCGCGATCAGTCGACACATTGATCTCGGTGTGGTTCGGAGTGATCTCGATCCACGGCATTCCGGTGGTGAAGCCGGCAGCCTCTGAGGCATCCCACGGGATCGGCGTGCGCGCGTTGTCTCTGCTGCGGAATCGCAGGGAATCCAGCACGTGCTCCGGTGACTGTCCCGCGGCGACTGCTTCTGCGTAGTAGTTGATGGACTCGATGTCGCGGTACTGGTCGATCGAGGTGAAGCCGACATTGGTCATCCCGATCTCTTCGCCCTGGTAGACGTAGGGTGTGCCGCAATGCAGGTGCAGGATCGTCGCCAGCATGGTCGCCGATTCGTAGCGATAGCGGCCGTCGTCACCGAAGCGGGAGACCGACCGCGGTTGGTCGTGATTGCCGAAGTAGAGGCTGTTCCATCCGGAGCCGGCGAGGCCGTCCTGCCAGCGCCCGAGAGAGCGCTTGAGATTGACCAGCGAGAGCGGCACGGTGTCGAACTTCGTCGCAGGTCCGTGGTCGAGGTCTACATGCTCGAACTGGAATACCATGTCGAGCTCAAGGCGATCCGAACTCGTGAACAGCACCGCGTCATCCACGGTAACCCCCGGCATCTCGCCTACGGTGATGAGGTCGGCCGCGCGACCGGCGAACACCTCGCGGTTCATCTCCTGTAGGTACTCGTGAATCTGCGCACCCATGAGCATGCTCATACTGTCGCCGGAGAGGTCGGCCTGCACCTTGGCGATGTGGTTGATCACATCCATGCGAAAGCCGTCGACCCCGCGGTCGAGCCACCAGTTCATCATGTCGTAGACGGCGGTGCGCACCTGGCGGTTCTCCCAGTTGAGGTCGGGCTGCTTCGCCGCGAACAGGTGCAGGTAGTACTGCCCCGTCGTCTCGTCGAGCGTCCAGGCCGGACCGCTGAAGGCGCTGCGCCACAGGTTGGGCTCGCGGTCGTCGTAGGCGTCGCGCCAGACGTACCAGTCGCGTTTGGCGCTGTCGCGTGACAATTGTGACTCCTCGAACCATGCGTGCTCGTCACTCGTGTGATTGACTACGAGATCCATGACCAGCTTGATGCCGCGGGAGTGCATGTCGGCGAGCAGCAGGTCGAACTCTTCGAGCGATCCGAAGAGCGGATCGATGTTCTGATAGTCGCTGATGTCATAGCCGTTGTCGGCCTGCGGCGACGAGTAGATAGGGGAGAGCCACACCACGTCAACGCCGAGTTGTTCGAGGTGGTCGAGCTTCGAACGGATGCCGCCGAGGTCGCCGATGCCGTCACCATTGGAGTCGGCGAAGCTTCGTGGGTAGATCTGATAGACCACGGCCGTCGTCCACCAGGCCGGCGCTGTCTGCAGTTCGTCGTCATTCACGCAATCGAGCCTGTCATAGTCACCGAGCCGGTGTTAGTCGGTCGAGGGTGCTAGCCGATCCGCGGCGCCGACGCGATGAGTTCCCGGGTGTAGTCGTGCCGCGGCGTGGTGAAGACGTCTTCTGTCGGGCCTGATTCGAGCACCCGACCGTCGCGCATCACCAGGACCTCATCACTCATGTGCCGAACGACACCGAGGTCGTGCGTGATGAAGAGATAGCTGAGCCCATGTCGGCGCTGCAGGTCGTCGAGCAGGTCGAGCACCTGCGCCTGCACGGAGACATCGAGGCTCGACACCGGTTCGTCACAGATGAGGATGTCCGGGCGCGGGGCGATCGCCCGTGCGATCGCGACGCGCTGCTGCTGGCCGCCCGACAGGTGACGCGGGCGCCGTTTCGCCAGCGCCGGATCGATGCCGACCTGGTCGAGAAGCTCCGACACATCGGCGCGTGTCGACCGTCCGCTGGTCAGTGCATCCGACAGGATCTGGCCGACGGTGAGTCGCGGATCGAAGGAGCTCAGCGCATCCTGGTAAATGGCTCCGATGCGTGGGCGACGGGTGCGGCGGTCGGCTTCGGCCGCGGAAGACCATGGTTGTCCGAGCAGGCTGACGCTGCCGGCATCCGGATGCTCCAGCGCGAGTACGAGGCGTGCGACGGTAGTCTTTCCGGAACCCGACTCACCGACCACCCCGAGGGTGCGTCCACGCTGCAGTGTGAAGCTCACGTCGTCGACAGCGAGGCGCGCACCGAAGCGTCGTACAAGGTCGCTGGCCTCGAGCACGACCTCGTCGGGCACATCGACGACCGCTGAGGCCGGCACATCGACGACCGCTGAGGCTGGCACATCCGTGAGCCTGCTGCCGCGAGGGCGATCGGTGGGTACTGCCGCGATCAGTCGGCGGGTGTATGGATGCTGCGGAGCCCCGAGCACCTCCGCCGTCGCCCCCGTCTCCACGATCCGGCCCTTCTCCATCACCGCGATGCGGGAGGCCAGTCTGCTCACGACGGCCAGGTCATGGCTGATCAGCAGGATCGCGGTGCCCTCGGCGCGGAAGCGCTCGAGCAGGTCGAGGATTCCGGCCTGCACCGTCGTATCGAGTGCCGTCGTCGGTTCGTCGGCGATGAGCAGCCGTGGACGTAGCGCGATCGCCGAGGCGATTACTGCACGTTGGCGCAGGCCACCGGAGAGCTCGTCGGGGCGCTGTGAGGCGCGCAGCCCCGGCTCCGGCACTCCCGCCTCGGTGAGCAACTCGACGACACGGGCCTGTCGCTGCTTCGGGGTGAGGGAGGTGTGGATGCGCAGGGCGTCCGCGACCTCGCGACCGACCGGCACCAGTGGGTCGAGCGCGACCATGGCGCCCTGTGAGATCAGGCCGATCTCCCGCCCGCGCAGGCTCCGCAGCCGTCGCGGTGAGGCATCCAGGATGTCGGTTTCGTCGAAACGGAGAGCGGATGCCGCGACCGTGGCGCCGACGCCCGCGAGCCCCAGGATGGTACGCGCCGTCACGCTCTTACCCGAACCAGACTCTCCGACGATCGCCAGACATTCGCCCGGCTCCATGGCGAAGGAGACATCGTCGACGACCAGTGACGAACCGAAGCGCACGGAAAGGTCGCGAACCGTGAGGAGCGGATTCATGACGACCTCAGCCTCTGCTGCAGGCTTCGTCCGAGCAGGGTTGTCACCACGGCGCTCAGCACGATGAAGAGCCCCGGGAAGAAGGTCATCCACCAGAACGAGGTGATGTAGGTGCGCCCGGCGGAGAGCATCGCGCCCCATTCCGCGGCCGGTGGTACCGCGCCGAGGCCGAGGTAGCTGAGCGAGGAGGCCCAGACGATCGACTGCCCGATGCCGAGTGTGACCAGCACGAAGAGCGAACCGGCCACGTTGGGCAGCAGGTGATGGATGACGCGGTTCGTACTACCTCGCCCGAGCACCATGGCCGCCTCCAGGTACGGCGCCCGCCTCACCACGAGTACCTGGCTCCGGATGATGCGTGCATACCCCGGCGCGGTGGCAAGCCCCACGGCGATCGTCGACGTCACCACGCCCGGACCGTAGATGACGATGAACAGCAGCGCGAAGAGGAGGCCGGGAAAAGCGAACAGCACCTCGAGAAAACGGGTGGTGCCGAAATCGAGCCAGCGCGGGCCGAGGCCGGCGAGGAGTCCGAAGATCATCGCCAGGATGACCCCGATCGCTGTGGCTGCCAGCCCGATCAGGAGTGACGCGCCTGTTCCATGGATGACGCGGGTGTAGATGTCCCGCCCCGATTCGTCGGTGCCGAACAGGTGCGCGAAAGATGGCGCGCGGAAACTCTGCAGCGGATGGATGGCGAGTGGATCGCCGGGCGCCAGCACCGACGGCGCGAGCGCCGCGACCACGAGGAGCGCGATCACGACGACGGAGAACACTTCGATCGGCCTGATTCGCCTCATCGATCAGCTCTCCGCAGTCGAGGATCGATGAGCCTGTCGGCGAGGTCGGTGAGCGTGGTCACCAGCATGTAGGCCAGCGCGACCACGATCACCACACCAACCACCAGTGGTACGTCGCGCTGTTGGACGGCCGAGAGCAGGCTGCGGCCGATACCTGGCCTCGCGAAGATCGTTTCGACCACCACGGCGCCGCTGATCAGGGCTCCGAAGGCCCAGCCGGCCAGTCCGATCGCCGGAATCGCGGCGTGGCGGAGCGCATGCAACCAGAAGACCTCGTTCTCGCTCTCACCGCGGGCGCGTGCCGAGAGCACGAAGGGCGATGCCATGGCGTCGAGCATCGACTCGCGCATGACCTGTCCGAGAAAGCCGGAGAGCGGCAGGGCGAGGGTAAGCACCGGCAGCACGAGTCCAACCGGGCCAGGCACGCTCACCGGTGGCAGCCATCCGAGTATCGAACTGAACAGCAGGATGAGGGAGATCGCGAGCCAGAAGTGCGGAACGGCGGCCGCGACGATCTCCAGAACCGAGCTGATGCCGGCTGCGATCCGGCCGCCCCGCGTGGACCAGGCCGCGAGTCCGAGCGCGATCAGGCTCGCGACGACCAGGGACATGATCGCGAGCAGCAGCGTTCCGCCGAGATTCTGGCCGATAACGCTCAGCACGGAGTCGTGCAGCGCGTAGGAGCGCCCGAGGTCACCCATCACCAGGCGCCCGAGAAAACGGAGGTACTGCAGGATGAGCGGCTGATCGAGGCCGTAGTCCGCGCGGGCCTGCGCGAGGGCCTCAGCACTCGCCTGCGATCCAGGCCCCCCGAGGATTGCCTCGGCCGGGTCGCCGGGAATGAGCCGAATTGCGAAGAAGGTCAGGGTCGCGACGGCCCAGAGCACGAAGACGACGCCACCCAACCGCAGCAGCAGCCACGGAAGCCAGCGGCGTCGTCTCGTGGTTCGAGGCGGAGCCTCTCCTCCTATCAGTGCTGCAGCCACGTGTCGTAGAGCGTCGGCGTCGACACCGTCGGCAGTGCCCTGAGCCCTTTCACGTCGGAGCGCAGGAGATAGTGGTTCTGCTGGTCGTAGAGCGGCAGGATGTAGTACCCGCCGAGCACGATGCCTTGCGCCTTCTTGTAGAGCGATGCGCGCTCGTTCGGATCGGAGACCTGGCCGGCCTTGACCAGCAGGGCATCCAGTGCGGGATCCTTGACCTGCGCATGATTGGCGAAGTAGCCACTGGGCGCGGGCTTGGTGCCGGCCGAGTTGAACAGGATGTTCAGCACATCAGGACCCACCTTCGTATACGGCGCGCTCACCAGGTTGTATTGGTTTTTGCCGAGGGCCGCGTACCAGCTCGACAGGTCGAGTGGATGGAGGTTTACCTTGAAACCCGCCTCCTTTGTCGTGGCCTGCAGCTGCTCGAAGAGCGACTGCTCCGCAGGGATCGACTGGTTGGTGCTCACCGGGAAGTCGAGTTCGAGAGTCTTGCCGTCTTTGACCCGGTAGCCATTAGCATCTTTCTGCGTCCACCCTGCCTCGTCGAGGAGTTGGGCGGCCGCCTTCTGGTCGTAGCCGAAGAGTTTGGGCTCTGAGACGCCGAGCGCTTCAACGCTGGAGAGCGCGGAGTATGAGCGCTTCGCGGTGCCGAAGAAGAGACTCTTCACCGCGTCGTTCACGTTTGCGGACCGGATGAAGGCCTCCCGAACGCGCTCGTCGTCAAAGGGCGCGATGCTCGAGTTGAGTTCGATCCGGTTGGATGCCCCAGGACGAGGTGCGTCGATCTGCTGGATACCCTTGCTGTTTTTCGCCGCCACGATCGTGTCCGGCTGCACGTTGTCGATCACGTCGACGGTTCCGGCCTGGAGCGCGGCATAGCGGGAGGCGGAGTCGGGCAGGAAGCGCCACTCGATGGACGAGAGGTAGGCCTTGCCCTTGTGGGCGGCATCCGCTGGCGGCGAGTTGTAGTCGTTGTTGCGCACCAGGGTCACCGACTGCTGGCGATCCCACTTCTTCACGATGAAAGGGCCGGTACCGACGGGGGACTCGCAGTTCACATCCTGGCTGCGCTTCAGGGCTGTCGGCGACTCGATGGCCAGCCAGGTCTGGGAGAAAGAGTCGAGCAGGGAGCTGTCCGGGCTGCTCAGAGTGATACGGGCAGTGTGCTCGTCGACCGAGGTCACCCCGGTGACCTTGGCGAGGGCGAGGTAGCCGGTCGAAGAGGCGGTGGCTGGGTTCTGCAGATGGGCGACGTTGGCCGCGACGGCATTGGCCGTGAGCGCCGTGCCGTCGGTGAACTTCACATTGTCGCGCAGGGTGAAGTCCCAGCTGAGGCCGTCCTTGGCCTCCGACCACTTGGTCGCGAGCCACGGGATGATGTCGCCCTTCTTGTTCTTGGAGACGAGCGACTCGAGGTACTGAGTGGCCACGAGCGCCTGAGGGTAGTTGCCTCCGACGTGAGGATCGAGGCAGGTGGGCTCAGCATCCCCGGTGGCATAGACGAGTGTGCCGCCGGAGACGGGCGTGCTGCTCCCGGCGGGCGCAGCCGAACTGCAGCCTGCGACGAGCAACGCGATCGAGGCAATGGCGATGAGGGGGGTGATGATGCGTTTCACTGTCGGCTCTCTGCTGTTCCGGCCACGCGGGTGGCTATTATTGGACTCAGTACAGTATTACAACACGGAGGAGGCAATCATTCCCGCCAGGTCGAATGCCGCCGGACGAGCCTCCGCCCCACGTGCCTCGACCGGGCACCCTGCTGTCGGGCGGCCGAGAACCTCCTCGCGGTCGATGCTCGAAGATGCTGCCGCCGAACTGTTCCTAGAGACCGGATACGCCGCCACCACGATCGACCAGATCGCCCAGCGCGCGGGAGTGAGTCGCAACACCTTCTTCAACTACTTCGCCGCCAAGAGCGACCTGCTGTGGGTCGAACTGGATGCCGGAATCGATCGCCTGGCAGTCGAATTGCAGAATGCTCCGGCCGACTCGCCGGCGCTCGCCGCACTGCATGAGGCGATCGTGCGGGCGGTGCGCGAGATCGGCGTGGACCGGGTGCCGCTCGCCCTCACCCAGGACGACGTCATGGAAACACGGGAGGAGACCCGATCATCGGGCCTCGCGCGCCTCGCACGGCGTTCCGACCTGATCGCGGACTTCCTGGCAGGCCACCTCGGTCGTCCGGCCGACGACCTGCTCGTGCTCTCCGCCGCGAACGCCCTGTCTGGCGCTATCTCTGCGGCCTGGACCGTGTGGGCGCGCGACGGCATCGGGCGGGGGCCACTCGTCGACTACATGTCAGCCGCATTCACTGTGGTGTCGTCAGGACTCGATCACTCGCTGTCCTAGCCGCCAGTTTTCGCTGGGACCAGCGACGGCTCGTCGGGCATGGCAAGGGTGAGAACAGCTTCCTCCACGTGCTCGTTGAGTTGGATCTCATCCGCGAGCCGACGGAGCACCACCGCGACCTGGGTTTCCGGGTCGTTGCCCCGGAGGTCGACGGCCGCCACCAGGAAGATTTGTCCTGGACCCACGAACTCGAGGTGCAGATAGGTGACGCGATCAATCTCTGGGCGGGCGAGCATGCCGACCAGTACCTCGTTGCGGAGCCGGGCATCCGGGTTCTCGCCGACCAGGAAGCGGCGGTTGCGATCGATCAGCACGACGGCCACGATGGCGAGCAGTACCCCGACCAGGATCGAGCCGAGCGAGTCGAAGGCCGCGAGCCCTGTCACCTGGTGCAGAAGGATGCCGACGAAAGCGATCAGGAGGCCGAGGAGAGCAGCGGCGTCCTCGGCGAACACGGCACGCAGCGTCGCATGGGAACTGGTCAGTGCGTAGCGGCCGGAGCTGATGCCACGTTCCCTGCCTCCGGCGCGCGCCTGCCGGAACGCCTGCAGGAAGGAGAACCCCTCGAGCAGGAATGAGATGGCGAGCACGACGTAAGCGATCGCGAAGTTGCTCGCGTCCTCCGGCGTGAACAGCTCCTGGATGCCGTGCGCGATCGAAACGACAGCACCGGCGGTGAAGATTCCGAAGGCCGCGATCATCGACCAGACATAGGCTTCGCGACCGTAACCGAGAGGATGTGGATCGTCGCGCTTCTTCGCCGAGCGACGGTCGGCCACCAGCAGGAAGATCTCGTTGCCGAAGTCCGCCCAGGAGTGTGCGGCCTCGGCCACCAGTGACGCAGATCCGGTGAGAGCGGCGGCGACGGATTTGGCGATGGCCACGAGCAGATTGGTGCCCAGTGCGATGATGACGGTCAGCGATCCGTCGGCCGGTGACTTCACCTCGATCTCGCTCATCGTTTCTAGTCTGGCATGTCGCCGTGGCATCCCGTCGACAGGGTCGACCACGCCGCTATGCACCGTTGGTCCGGTAGCTCGCGACATCCTCAGCCCGGGTGAGATTAGAATTGTTGGCATAGACAGCGATCCGGCCATCACCGGGGAGTCCTCGGAAGAGCGGTCCGAATCCCGAAAGTGATTGGATCGGGTAGAACCGAGCGGGCAGGCCCGTCACAGCCGTGAAGAGCGGTCGGTCGCAAGATCGGCAAGCGAGGTGGTACCGCGGCGTCAGTCGTCCTCGTCTGTGATGACGACCTGGAGACACATGAGTTATCCCCGTTACGAAGACGCAAGCCCGCTCTCGTCGAGCCCGAGCTTCCCGGCGGTCGAGGAACGCATCCTCGACTTCTGGAAGAAGGACGGCACCTTCCAGGCATCGATTGACCAGCGCGATGGCGCCCCGGAGTGGGTCTTCTACGACGGACCGCCGTTCGCCAACGGACTGCCGCACTACGGACATCTCCTCACCGGCTATGCGAAGGACCTCTTCCCGCGCTACCAGACGATGCGTGGCCGGCAGGTGCACCGCCGCTTCGGCTGGGATACCCACGGTCTCCCGGCCGAGCTCGAGGCCATGCGCCAGCTCGGTATCACGGAAAAAGCGCAGATCGAAGACATGGGTATCGCCGTCTTCAACTCGAAGGCACGGGAGTCGGTGCTCGAGTACACCCGTGAGTGGCAGGAGTATGTGACACGCCAGGCGCGCTGGGTGGACTTCGAGAACGATTACAAAACTCTCGACATCACCTACATGGAGTCGGTGATCTGGGCCTTCAAACAGCTGCACGACAAGGGCCTGGCCTATGAGGGCTTTCGCGTGCTGCCCTACTGCTGGCATGACGAGACGCCGCTCTCCAATCATGAGCTGCGGATGGATGACGACGTCTACAAGATGCGCCAGGACCAGTCGGTCACCGTCACTTTTCCCCTCGACGGGGCGAAAGCGGAGAGTCTCCATCTCACCGGCGTCAAGGCTCTCGCCTGGACGACGACGCCGTGGACCCTTCCCACCAACCTCGCACTCGCCGTGGGCCCGGCTATCGAATACGCGGTCGTGCCAAGCGGACCGCTCGGGGCCTCCGACGCTTCGACAGGCTCAACGCATGCGGCTGATTTCAGTTCGGAGTTCCTGCTGGCCACCGACACGGTTGCCGCCTACGCGAAGGACCTCGGATACGCATCACCGGCAGAAGCGGTCGCGGCGGTGTCGCGTACTATCCTCGGCTCGGAGCTCGAGGGAGTTAGCTACGACCGGCTGTGGGACTACTACGCGGATGAGGCGGCCTGGGGCACCCAGCACGCCTGGCAGATCCTCGTGGCTGACTACGTTGCGACCGGTGAAGGCACCGGCATCGTGCACCAGGCACCCGCCTACGGCGAAGACGACCAGATCACCTGTGCCGCCGCCGGAATCCCGGTGATCATCTCCGTCGACGAGGGCGGGAAGTTTCTGCCGCTCATCTCCGATGTCGCCGGCCTCCAGGTCTTCGACGCCAACAAGCCACTGGTTCAGAAGCTGCGCACCGACGGCCGGCTGCTGCGCGTCGCAAGTTACGAGCACAGCTACCCGCACTGCTGGCGCTGTCGCAACCCGCTCATCTACAAGGCGGTGTCCAGCTGGTTCGTGCGTGTCACCGAGATCCGCGATCGCATGGGCGAACTCAACCAGCAGATCAACTGGGTGCCAGACAACGTCAAGGACGGCCAGTTCGGCAAGTGGGTTGCCAACGCGCGCGACTGGTCTATCTCGCGCAATCGGTACTGGGGCTCCCCGATCCCGGTCTGGAAGAGCGACAACCCGGAGTATCCGCGTGTCGATGTCTACGGCTCCCTTGACGAACTGGAGCGCGATTTCGGTGATCTGCCAAGGAATGCGGCGGGCCAAACCGACCTGCACCGACCATTTATTGACGAGCTCACCCGTCCGAACCCCGACGATCCGACTGGCCAGTCGACGATGCGACGCATCGAGGACGTGCTCGACGTGTGGTTCGACTCTGGATCGATGCCGTTCGCGCAGTTGCACTATCCCTTCGAGAACGCTGAGTTCTTCGAAAAACACAACCCTGCCGACTTCATTGTCGAGTACATCGGGCAGACGCGCGGTTGGTTCTACCTGCTGCATGTCATGTCGACCGCGCTGTTCGATCGGCCCGCCTTCACGAACGTGATCAGCCACGGCATCGTGCTCGGCAGCGACGGCAAGAAACTATCGAAGAGCCTGCGTAATTATCCCAACGTCAGCGAAGTCTTCGACAGGGACGGCGCGGATGCGATGCGCTGGTTCCTGATGTCGTCTTCCGTCATCCGCGGCGGCAACCTCATCGTCACCGAGGAGGGTATCCGCGAAGGCGTGCGGCAGCTCATGCTGCCGCTGTGGAACAGCTACTACTTCTTCAGCCTGTACGCGAATGCGAGCGGCTACACCGCGAGCTGGCGCACCGACTCGACAGACGTGCTCGACCGCTACCTGCTGGCGAAGACCCGGCGGCTGATCGTCGATGTCACCACGCACCTCGACAATCTGGATAGCCCGCTCGCAGCCAACGCCCTGCGTGACTTCGCCGACGTGCTCACCAACTGGTACGTGCGTCGCAGCCGCGACCGCTTCTGGTCGGGTGACACTGCGTCTGTCGGAGGACGCGAAGCCTTCGACACGCTCTACACCGTGCTCGAGACGGTGACCCGTGTGGCGGCGCCGCTGCTCCCGCTCGTCTCCGAGGAGATCTGGCGTGGTCTCACCGGCGGGCGCAGCGTGCACCTTGAGGACTGGCCAGATGCGGCATCCTTTCCAGAAGACGACGAACTGGTGACGGCCATGGACCGCGTTCGCGAGATCGCCTCCTCCGGTCTCGGACTGCGTAAAGCCACCGGCCTGCGCGTGCGTCTGCCGCTTGCCGAGTTGACGGTGGTCAGCGAGAAGTCATCCGCTCTTGCGGCGTTCTCCGACATCCTGCGCGATGAGTTGAATGTGAAGGCGGTTATTCTCCGTGAGCTCGCCGAGCAGAGCCTCGGCGACTTCGGCATCACCCGCAGGCTGACTGTCAACGCGCGTGCCGCAGGCCCGCGAATCGGAAAGCAGGTGCAGGCGGTCATCCAGGCATCGAAGGCCGGAGACTGGCAGCCGAGCGGTGACAGCGTGATCGTCGGTGGCATCGAGTTGCTGCCCGGCGAGTTTGAACTCGAGCTCCAGGCGGCAGACGACAGCCAGGCGATCACCTTCCTGCCTGGCGGAGGATTCGTGCTGCTCGACACCCGGACCACCTGGGAACTCGAGGCAGAGGGGCTCGCACGCGACCTCATCCGTGCCGTGCAGGATACCCGGAAAGCGGCTAACTTCAAGGTCAGTGACCGGATTTCGCTGGCTCTCTACTTCGCCTCCGACTCCGAGCGCGGAGGGGTCGAGCCGTTCAGCGAAACCATCGCGCAGGAGACCCTCGCCCTTGACATCCGCTTCGTCGACACCGAAGAAGAGAATGTCGAGGTCTTCGCGGCGGTGCACGGCAGGGTCGGCGCTTTTCGCTCACTCGTCGTCGCCGGCCGCTACGCCAACAGCGGCGACGTTCTCGTCGAGGTAACGATCCATGGAGCAGGAGCAGATGTCTAACGATCACGATGCGCACGACCCAGAGCTGAGCGACGACGCCTTCTTCCAGAAGGATGCCGACTGGGTTTACGACGAACTGCTCGCCCGCGTCGGCGAGGCCAACCCGCAGCCGAGGCTGAAGCCCACCAGGCGCGTGGTCGAACTGCTCGGCGACCCGCAGCGGGCCTACCCGATCATCCACATCACCGGTACCAACGGTAAGACCAGTACCAGCCGTATCGCGGAGAGCATCCTGCGGGCTTATGGCCTGCGTGCTGGGCTGCTCACGAGCCCGCATCTGGTGCGGGTCAACGAGCGTATCGTGATCGACGGCGCACCCATCTCGAACGAGGCTTTCGTGGCGAACTATCGCGACATCGAACCCTACCTGAAGCTGGTGGATGTCGAACTCGAGGCGGCGGGGGAACTCCCGCTGACCTTCTTCGAAGCCTTCACCGCCCTGGCTTTCGCCAGCTTTTCGGACGCACCGGTGGATGTCGCGGTGATCGAGGTTGGCCTCGGTGGCGAGTGGGATTCCACCAACGTTGGCGATGGTGTGGTCGCCGTCTTCACGCCGATCTCCCTTGATCACATGGCACGGCTGGGGAACACCGTCGCACAGATCGCTGCCACCAAGTCGGGCATCATCAAGCCGGCGTCGTCAGTCGTGACCGCCAGGCAGCCAGAAACCGCGCTGGCCGAGCTCGAGCGCGCCGCCGACCTGACCGAGTCCAGCATCGCCGTGCAGGGTGCGGCCTTCGACCTCGTGAGTAACACCATCGCTGTCGGCGGCCAGCTGATCTCGGTGCGCGGTCTCGCCGGAACCTACAGTGACCTGTTCCTGCCGCTTTTCGGCGACCACCAGGCGCAGAACGCCGCTGTGGCAATCGCCGCTGTCGAGTCCTTCCTCGGCGGCGGGGAACAGATGTTGGTTGGCGACGTGCTCGCAGAGGGCCTCGCGACAGCATCCTCGCCCGGCCGCCTGCAGGTGATCGGAATCGAGCCGACAGTGATCATCGACGCGGCGCACAACCCCGATGGCGCAGAGTCCCTCGCCAAGGCGATCACGAGCTACTTCACCTTCGACGGGGTCGCCCTGGTGATCGGGGTGCTCGCCGACAAGGATGCCCGCGGCATCATCGACGCGCTCGTGCCGGTTACCGAGCGGTTCCATGTGACGGCGTCGAGCTCTGACCGCGCGGTCCCCGTCGACGAGCTCGCGGAGATCGTGCTCGAGCGCTCCCACGAGGATGCGACCTACCAGTTCGACACGCTGCAGCACGCTGTCGAGTCGGCCAGGTCCTGGGCATCCGAAGCTCCTCGTCGCGGTGTGGTCATCACCGGTTCCATCACCCTCATCGGAGACGCGCTGGTGCTCGCTGAGCAGGAGGGATGGAAACGGTGACTGAACCGAGGATGCGTGCTCCTCGCAGACAGCGCTCGGCGACGGAGTCTCTGCTGTCGATCGCGCTGCTGCTCGAGGCGATCCTCGTATTCTTCGTCACCATCACCGTCTTCGGGCTGAAAGTTCTGCCTGCCGGCCTGGCTTTCGGCGGGGGAGCGGTGCTCGTGGTCATCCTGCTTCTCGATGGCCGCCTCGTGCGCTATCCCTTCGGCGTCTGGCTCGGCTGGGTGTTGCAGGTGGTTCTCATCGCCGTCGGGCTGCTCGTGCCGCTGATGTACTTCGTCGGAGCGCTCTTCCTCGCCATCTGGATTTACTGCTTCGTCACCGGTCGTCGACTCGATCGCCGCAATGCCCACCTACGTTCCGAGACAACAACAACAACTACCGAGGAGTCCCCATGAGCACCGTCGAAGAAACCCTTGTTTTGGTCAAGCCGGATGGCGTGTCCCGCAACCTGACCGGAGAGATCCTGCGCCGCATCGAGGCGAAGGGGTACCAGCTGGTCGACGTGAAGCTGGTGCAGGCCTCCCGCGAACTGCTCTCCCAGCACTACGAGGAGCACCAGGGCAAGCCATTCTACGAGCCTCTCGTCGAGTTCATGGAGAGCGGGGCCGTCGTAGTCCTGCGCATCGCGGGTGAGCGTGTGATCGAGGGTTTCCGCTCCCTCGCGGGCACGACGGATCCGACCACTGCGGCACCCGGCACGATCCGTGGCGATCTCGGTCGCGACTGGGGTCTCAAGGTGCAGCAGAACCTGGTGCACGGCTCGGACTCGCCGGAGTCCGCCGCCCGCGAACTCGCACTCTGGTTCGACTGAGCGGTGTGTCCGCGCTGGTTTGACTGGACTGTGCGTCCGCGCGCTGGTTTGTTATCTGCGCCCAGGTTGCAACCTCCGCGCTGATAACAAACCAGCGCGGACATCAAGCCGCGCGGTGACGATCAAGCCGCGCGGTGACGATCAAGCCGCGCGGCGATCCGGCGCCGTTCGTCGCCTAGTTGGAGGGCGAGGGGCTCGGTGACGGCGAGCCGACCAGGCTCGGGACCGCTGAGGCGATGAAGGTCGGGAAGTCCGTCGAATTGTCCCAGCGCTTGCCGTTGACGAAGACAGTCGGCGTGCCCAGACTTCCATCGGCGGGATTGACCAGCGACTGCGTGGATGTCGTCTTCTTCGTCATGCTGCTCACCCATGACTTGAAGGTCTCCTTCGTGATGCAAGAGGTGATCTTCGGGTCGTCGATCCCGGCATTCTTGAGCAGTGAGATCATCGCCTGGTTGGTGAGACCGGACGACCCCTCGGCCGGCTGGTGGTCGTAGAAGGCTGTCTGGGCATCCAGAAACTTTGTCGGAGCGAAGTTGGCAACGCAGGCCGCGGCATTGGCTGCGCGACTCGAATAGCGGCTTCCGGGATAGTTATTGTCGAGGATCGCTATCGGATGCACTTCGAGTGTTGCGGAACCGCTGGCAACGAGCTGAGCGATCTGCGTTGCATAGCTCGATTCGAAGGTTTTGCAGACCGGGCAGGCCCAGTCGACGTAGGTCGTGATGTGCGCGACATTCTTGCTCGAGAGTTTGGTCGGTGTCGCGGCGCCATCCGCAGGTGCCCCCGCGGTCTTGGTGGGGGTCACGGCTCCACTCTTACCGGTGAACAGGATGCCCTGGCTCGCCATGTTGAGCGGGCCTGGTGCCCCCGGCTGGTTGAGGTTGACCAGCACCAGCGCGATGATGGCGATGACGACCAGCACGCCGAGTCCGATGCCGCCCTGTAGGAAGACCTTGTTGCGCCTATCGCGCTTCTTCTGGGCCTCACGCTCCAGTCGCGCCGTCTCACGTGCCTGCTCGCGGCGATCCTTCTTGCCCTGAGGGGAGTTATTGCCGGAAGCGGCCATGTCGTGTGTCCATCGTTCTCGTGGGTGGGCAAATCGAGGCAAGTTTATGGGACCTGCCCCTGAGATTCTGCTTACAGGTGGTTGATCAGGTCGAGTCGCAGCTGGGCGATCACCGCGACGATCACGTAACAGACCAGTGTGATCAGTGGAATCCAGGTGAATGCGGATGCCGCGAAGCGACGAGCCCGATCCGGGAGAGGGATGTTGCCCGACCTGATGTTGTGGAGCGTCACGACCCAGAACGTGGGAATTACGACAGCCCAGGTCACCATGCACCATGGGCAGAGTGTGCTGAGCGCGAAGATGCTCTGGTAGATGAGCCAGATGACAAGGGCCAGCGCGCCGACGATGCCGACGTTGAGGGCGATCCAGAACCAGCGGGCGAAGCGGATGCCGGCCAGCAGCATGATCCCGACGGCCAGTGGCGCAATCCAGCCGCCAACGCCGAGTAGCGGGTTGGGGAAGCCGAAGATCGCCCCTTGCCACGATCCCAGATTCTTGCCGCACTGCACCAGAGCACTGGAGTTGCAGCTGAGCGGGCCTGTGGGATCGATGATGCTTGTCACCTTGTCGACGGTGAGCCGGAAAGCAGAGAAGAACCCGATCGTCGACGCGAGCACGAGGAACAGTCCCATGCCGATCGGCCTGTCGATTCGGCGCGCCGCAACGACGAGCGCGCCGACCACGAACACCAGCTGCACGAGCAGGAGCGGAGTAAAGGCGAGAGCGATCGCCCAGACCTCCACAATCACCCCGAGCGAGAGGATGATGACGAGCGCGATCCACCACCCCTGCGGTATCTGTGCTCCCGCGTAGAGTGCGACCGCGGTGGCCACTGCGATGGCGAAGATGGCCAGTGCCAGCGCCGATGAGGGGAATCCCAGTTCGTTGTCCGCGCCCACGAGGGTTCCCTTGTCGCCGAGATCTTCGAGGCCGATGAACGCGATCACGGTGGTCACAAAGGCCGCTATCACGCCGAGTCCTGAAGCGATCAGGAGCCAGAGCGCGGTGGATGTCGTGGGCTTTTCGGCTATGGTCGCTGACACCCTCGCGATTATTGCATGCACCAAATGCCGCGTTGCTGGCAATGCGTGCGATAATTTGAGCTAGTCACCCGGGCCGCGCCCGATGTGACGCCAAAGAATGCTTACCGAGCACACTGTACCTACCAGGTACAGCCGGGCCACGAAGAATCGGCACTGAAAATTCAGTGCCGCAACGAGAACGTGTCGGATAGCCAGTTCCGAGTAGTAGCACCACAAACGAGCGAGACCAGAGCCAGCGCCACCGCATCATGGAGATGCGCGGCCGAGGGCCGGTCTCGGAGCGTAAGGATTAGCGGCAGATTCGCTGAAGCGCAGATTCGCTGAAGTTGAGGGCCGCACGAGAGAGTACCCGGTGGGTAGCGCGGCTAGCCATTTCGGGCTAGGAGTGCACCAGAGATGGTGGAGAGAAATTCAGAGAACAATGACGGAGTTGCGAAAAACGAGGGTGGAAAGAAGCGCTCGCGCCTCTTCGGCGGGCGCAAGTCTGCCAAGTCGGCCGCCGCATCCGCTGCCCCGGTAGAAGCATCGCCCGTCGAGGCTCCCCAGGCCGAGACGCCACCGGTGGAGTCGCCTCGGGTGGAGGCTCCGCCAGTCGAAGCGTCACGGGTCGAAGCGCCGCCCGTTGCCGAGCAGCCGGAGGCGGATGCCGAGGCTTCGGTGAAGCGCACCTCCGGGCGCAGGGCCGCTGCTCCGAAGGCGGAGACGGATGCTGTGGCATCCGATTCGTCGCAGAACGTTCGAGAGCCGGCCAGCGCCGACGACCCGCCGAAGAACGCGCCGACCCGCAGCCGCGCTAAGAAGTCGAACGAAGCACCGGAGCGGTCAACACAGGTCGAGACGCCTACCGCACCCCCGCGACCCACCACTTCGCTGCTGTTCCAGGCCCCAGACATCCCGGTGCTCCCGCAGCGCCAGAACGGTCGCCAGAACAACCAGGATCTTCCCGACGAGAACGACGAGCCAGCGACCCTTCGTCGCCGTTCGCGCCGCCGCGCAGGCGACGAAGATCGCGACAACGGCGGCAATGGCGGTGGCAACAACAACCCGGCCAACACCGTGGTCAAGGTGCGTACCCCGCGTCCGCAGCCGGAACTGAGCAACGAACCGACCAAGGTTCGTGGCTCGACACGTCTCGAGGCTAAGAAACAGCGCCGTCGTGACGGTCGTGACGCAGGTCGCCGTCGTCCGGTCATCACAGAGGCAGAGTTCCTCGCCCGCCGCGAGAGTGTCGACCGTGCCATGGTCGTGCGCTCCAAGTTCGACCGCATCCAGATCGGCGTTCTCGAAGACGGCGTGCTCGTTGAGCACTATGTCGCCAAGGCCGCAGATGCCAGCCTCATCGGCAACGTCTACCTCGGTCGCGTGCAGAACGTGCTGCCGAGCATGGAGGCAGCCTTCGTCGATATCGGACGCGGGCGCAACGCTGTGCTCTACTCCGGCGAGGTGGACTGGGATGCCGCGGCCGAGAACTCGAGCGAGGGCAAGAACCAGGCCCGTCGCATCGAACTCGCACTCAAGCCGGGCGACAAGGTTCTCGTGCAGGTGACGAAGGATCCGGTCGGCCACAAGGGCGCACGTCTCACCAGCCAGGTCAGCCTTCCCGGCCGGTACCTCGTCTATGTGCCCAACGGCTCGATGAACGGTATCTCGCGTAAGCTGCCCGACACCGAGCGGGCGCGCCTCAAGAAGATCCTCAAAGAGGTTCTGCCGGAGAACGTCGGCGTGATCGTGCGCACGGCGGCCGAGGGCGCGACGGATGAGCAGTTGACACTCGATGTCAACCGCCTCACCGCCCAGTGGGCAGCCATCAGCGAGATCCTCGAATCGGTTCAGGCGCCCGCGCTGCTGCACAGCGAGCCCGATCTGCTGGTCAAGATCGTGCGCGATGTCTTTAATGAAGACTTCGACAAGCTCGTGATCGAGGGTGAAGACGCCCAGGCCACGATCACCACCTATCTCTCCCAGGTGGCCCCCGACCTCGTCGACCGTCTGCAGACCTACGAGGGCATCGTCGACTCCTTCGATGAGTACCGTATCACCGAGCAGATCGAGAAGGCTCTGGACCGCAAGGTCTGGCTGCCGTCCGGCGGTTCGCTCGTGATCGACCGCACGGAGGCCATGACCGTTGTCGACGTCAACACGGGCAAGTTCGTCGGGTCCGGCGGAAACCTCGAGGAGACAGTCACCAAGAACAACCTGGAGGCCGCGGAGGAGATCGTGCGCCAGCTCAGACTGCGCGACATCGGCGGCATCATCGTCGTCGACTTCATCGACATGGTGCTCGAGTCCAACCGCGACCTCGTGCTTCGACGACTCGTCGAGAACCTCAGCCGTGACCGTACCAAGCACCAGGTGGCCGAAGTCACCTCGCTCGGGCTGGTGCAGATGACGCGGAAGAAGCTCGGCCTTGGCCTCATCGAGTCGTTCAGCGAGCCCTGTGAGGTCTGTGCGGGGCGCGGCATCGTCATCCACCACGATCCTGTGACCAAGCACCGCCAGTCGGCCCAGCCGGAGACTCGTCGTGGGCGCAGCAAGGGCGGCAATGGGAACGGTGGCGACTCCGGCCGCCAGTCATCCAACGCCTCTGCGCCGAAGAACGGCATGAACGGCACCCACGCCATTACCGACGACGTGAAAAACGCTCTCGCCCAGATCGCCGCGAGCACCATCGCGCATGCGAACGAGACGAACGAGACCGACAGCACGCCGGAGAATCTCGAGATCGTCGTCGAGTCCGAGCCATCGCCGACCGCGATCGAGGAGGCGTCTGTGGCTGCCGCAGAGGCCGCAGTCGCGATTCTGGACATCCCGGTGAAGAAGAGTCAGCGGGCACCACGGCGCATCAGCACGCACGATGCGGAGCAGATCCTGGACTCCGTGCTCGACGCGCTGCCGGAGCCGAAGCAGCCTGGGCAGGGTCGCGCACGCACCTCGCGCCGGGCCTCAAGCTCCGGAACTGTCACTACAGCGAACCCGGAATCCACTCCGATTTCGCCGAACGACTAGCGAGGCGCGGACGCACGATGGCGTCGGCCACGTAGTATTCCGCGGGTGGGCACCGGACTAGCTGAGCGCAGACGAAGCGGCATCCGGATGCCCACCATCGTCGGCCTCGCCGTCGGCGTCGTGGGGATCATCGCCGTCTTCACGATCAGGGCTGTTACGCCTGCGCTGGGAACCTGGTCGCTGCCCAACCAGTTGCAGGATCTCCTGACGCTGAGCATCAGCGTCATCGTCGAGTCGCTGCCGTTCGTGATTCTCGGCATCCTGCTCTCGATCGTCGTGCAGGTCTGGTCCCTGATCGCTGGATCATGCGGATACTTCCGGCGAATCCGTTTCTGCGTCGTGGGGTTATCTCCTTCCTCGGTATCTTCCTCCCCGTCTGCGAGTGCGGGAACCTACCCCTGGCCCGGGGGCTCATCGTCAAGGGATTCACCGTCTCCGAATCGATGACCTTCCTGCTGGCGGCCCCGATCGTCAACCCGATCACTATCATCACCACTGGGCAGGCCTTCGGCTTCGGGCGTGGGCGTGGGCGCGGGTACGCAGAACGCGGCGTCTGCGGCATCCGCTCCCGCCGGGTCGTTCGCGAAGTTCACCGTGCTGGACTGGTCCTCGCTCCTACGCCAGACGACTGACGTCAGCTTCTACAGCGACAAGGCTGCGGATGTCACCGGTTTCATCACCGCGGACAAGAGCGACCCCGACAACGTCTTCTACGTGTCGCGCTTCGTGATCACCTGCTGCGCCGTGGATGCCCAACCCGTCGGTGTGCCGGTGTACCAGCCGGACTGGAAATCGAGTTTTGCGGCTGACGAATGGGTGCGGGTGAAGGGGGAGTTCGGTACTAATCCGAGCAGGAGCAGCCAGGAGTCGATAGCCCTCGTGCCCACCGCCACGAACAAGGTGAGCCAGCCCAGTGAGCCATACCTCTACTGAGGCTGAGGCGCGCCGGCGTAGGTTGCCATTCCGTCGCGCCCTCGCCGTCACGATTGCGGTGCTCATCGCCCTGGTGGCTGTTTTCGCTGGCCTGAACTACCTGCAGGGCCCCAAGCTATCCGGCGCCACCGTCGATACGAAGAGCGTAGTGGCGAATCCCGGTCAGCAGCTTCGGCTTTTCGCGAACCAGAACCTCTCGAAGGTGAAGAAATCGCAGGTCGCCATCGCGCCGGCGGTGCCGTTCAGCGTCAGTGCGAGCGGTGAGATCATCGCCCTGCAGTTCGAGCAGCGACTCCGTTACGACAGCGACTACCGCGTGACGGTCGACGGGGTGAGGAGCCTGTATCAGGACAGGCCGCAGACCTTCCACTATTCGTTCACCACGGCGAAGGCTGAGTTCTACTATCTCGACCGCGCAGATCCGAGCGTCGGCAGTGACCAGCTGGACGCGATCGTGCGAACCGGACTCTCGGGTAGTGATCGCACCGTCGTTTATTCGGCTCCGCACATCCAGGAATTCACCGTGTTTCCACAACTTGTCGCGGTGGCCGCACTGAACGACGACAACACCAGCTCGCTCTCGCTCGTGAGCTTCAGCGGAGGGCCGGTGGAGAAGATGAACCTCCCGGGCCCCGGAACGATCAGTCGTCTCGAGGCGGCGCCGGATGCCGGCATGCTCGGGTTCCTCTTCACCGGCGCCGGATCGGGCGAGTCATACTCGAACGATCTCATGCTGGCGGATCTCACGGGCACGCACCTCGTGCAGCCGGTGCTCGGTCTCGACTCCCAGCCTCTCGCCGTGATCGACTGGCAATTCCTGAATGGCAGCACGAGTTTCGTGGCGCAGACGCTCGATCAGACCGTGCTGCTCATCGACTCTAAGAAGCCGACGACCTCGGTGCCGCTCGGGCAGTACTCCGAGCTCGGCCGAAGTACACCGGATGGCACAACTCTCGTGGTGGGGGATGTCTTCGGCAGGATCGCCTATTCCCTCGGCGACGGCTCGGAGACGAGGTTGCCGCCGCTCCCTCTCGCGGGGGCGGAGACCTTCGGCGGCTCGCTCGAACTCCTCGGTTCCGGCGATGCGCGAGTGCAGCAGGTCGCGGTGCTCGACACCAGCGGTGGTAAGAGTTATCGGAGCTACCTCGTCTACGAGAAGGGCGCGAGTTCCCGCATCCTCTTCCAGACAGTGAACAACAAGGGCAGCATCGACGGCTTCAGCATCTCGCCCAACGGCCAATACGTTGCGGTGAACATCGTTCCGGATGTTGCCACCAGCGTCTCGGACGGTTATGCGGTCAACCCCAAGTCGACCTCCATCACGACAGCGTTCGTCGACATCGCCACCGGCAAGCTCGTGCGCAGCGTTTCCGGCTTCGACGAGAGCTGGTGACCCTGCCTAGTGCCTCGGCGCCCGACGCTCACGCTGTGAGACCCGCAGACCGCTCGCCGCGAGACGTTCCACGAGCTGTCGGATCGTGACCGGTTCCGCGCCCGCAGCGACCAACTCGTCGTAGCGGTGTTCTGGCACGTCATAGTGGTCCAGGTCGAATGCCCGTTGCGGGATGCCGCGGCCCTGCGCGAATTCGTGGAGCTCGTCCAGCGAGCTGTCGCTGACCAGGTGCGACCAGAGCGTGTCGTGCGCAGGCCACCTAGGCTGGTCTATCAACACGGTCATGGGCCGATTCTAGACAGGGGAGTCTTCGCGCAATGAGTTACATCGCCCACCGGGTCGTTCGGCAGCATGGATTCGTGGTGGCTCTGGTCTCGGCTGCGGCCGTGCTCGCGGTTCTGACGGTGCAGGCACTGCTGAATTTCCTGGTCTCGCAGCTCAGCTACATCGGTGCTGGTCCCGGCTACCAGTTGCAGTGGTGGGCTGCTTACGGGGGACAGTTCGTCGCGGTTGCGCTGCCGTTCGCCATCGGGATTCTATTGAGTTTCTGGTTCATCGCACCGCTTGCCGGCGAACTTCATATTGCGCACGTCGTCACCCGCAGTATTCTGGCGGCGGCCATCGGAGCGGTGCTGGTCTTTCTCCTCGTGACTGCTGTCTCATTCGTCGGCCTGATCAGCGGCGGACTGATGTCGAATCTGCTGGCGATCGCGCCGAGCGGAGAGAACATGCTCCGTGTCTTCGGATCCGCCGTGAACTCGGCGGCACAGCAGTTCATCTCCGGCACGCCGCTGGTGATCCTGGTGGGTGTTCTGCTGTGGATCTGGTTCGATAAGCATCCGTCGAAGCATCCGGTATCCGGTATCGTCGACCAGGCGTAATGACAGAGCACGCAGCGTTTGACCGAAGGGTCGATGATCGAGTATCGTTGACCTTTGGTGTGTGCTGGGCCAAGCCCGCAGAATTTACGCGCTAGGACTTCTCCCGGAATCTCCTCCGGTCACATAGTTAGGGTTACAAGTGGTTTACGCAGTTGTGCGCGCCGGTGGTCGGCAGGAAAAGGTTGAGGTCGGCACGATTGTCGTTCTCGACCGCATCAAGGCCGACAAAGACGGCAATGTCGAGCTCGCCCCCGTGCTGCTCGTTGACGGTGACAAGATCACGCACGACGTTGCGTCGCTCGCGAAGGTCAAGGTGACCGGTGAGGTCGTCGGTGACCTGCGCGGCCCGAAGATCGTCATCCAGAAGTTCAAGAACAAGACTGGATACAAGAAGCGCCAGGGTCACCGCCAGGAGCTCACCCGTATCAAGATCACCGGCATCAAGTAACTTCCGAGTTCACAGACAAAAACCTCGTTATAGACACTCAAGGATTTCGTAATGGCACACAAAAAGGGCGCAAGCTCCACCCGTAACGGTCGCGACTCCAACGCGCAGCGCCTCGGCGTCAAGCGCTTCGGCGGCCAGGTCGTCAGCGCAGGCGAGATCATCGTTCGCCAGCGCGGCACGCACTTCCACCCCGGCATCAACGTCGGCCGTGGCGGCGATGACACGCTGTTCGCACTCTCCGCCGGCGCGGTCGAGTTCGGCGCGAAGGGCGGCCGCAAGGTCATCAACATCGTGGCGGCAGCACAGTAGCTTTTCGCTCGGCCCTTGGCCGGCACATTTCATGGGTTCGAGCGGGCTTCGGCTCGCTCTCGCCTTTTAAGCAGTGGTTCTCATACTTTTAGCAATCGAAGGGATGCGTTGTGGCTACCTTCGTTGACCAGGTAACACTCCATCTCAGCGCCGGCGACGGTGGCGATGGCTGCGTCTCGGTGAAGCGTGAGAAGTTCAAGCCGCTCGCAGGTCCCGACGGCGGCAACGGCGGCGACGGCGGCGACATCGTGCTCGCGAGCGACAACGGCGTGACGACACTGCTCGGCTTCCACCGAGCGCCGCACCGCAAGTCCGACAAGGGCGGGCAGGGCATGGGCGACCACCGCAACGGTTTCACCGGCGAAGAGGTCGTGCTCGAGGTTCCCGTCGGTACCGTCGTGAAAGACGCCGAGGGCAACGAGCTCATCGACTTCTCCGAACCCGGCATGCGCTACGTCGTCGCCCAGGGCGGACAGGGTGGTCTCGGCAACGCGGCTCTCTCCTCCACGAAGCGCAAGGCGCCCGGTTTCGCACTTCTCGGCATCCCCGGCTGGGAGGGTGATGTCTTTCTCGAGTTGAAGGTCGTCGCGGATATCGCACTCGTCGGTTACCCCTCGGCGGGTAAGTCGAGCCTGGTTGCGGCGATCTCCGCGGCGAAGCCCAAGATCGCCGACTATCCGTTCACCACGCTGCACCCCAACCTCGGCGTCGTGCAGGCGGGGGAGACCCGCTACACCGTCGCGGATGTCCCAGGCCTCATCGAGGGGGCCAGCGAGGGCAAGGGCCTCGGGCTTGAATTCCTGCGTCATGTCGAGCGATGCTCCGCCCTCCTCCACGTGCTCGACTGCGCGACCCTGGAGCCGGGGCGCGACCCGCTGACCGACCTCGACGTCATCCTCGGCGAACTCGCCGCGTATCCCGTCCCCGAGGGCCAGCTTCCGCTTCTCGAGCGTCCACAGCTGATCGCCCTCAACAAGGTGGATGTTCCTGAGGGCCGTGAACTGGCCGACATGGTGCGGCCGGAACTCGAATCCCGCGGCTATCGTGTGTTCGAGATCTCAGCGGTGAGCCGTGAAGGTCTGCGCGACGTGTCCTTCGCCCTCGGCGAGCTCGTCGAGGCCGATCGTGCGGTCCGCGCCGCGGAGCCAGTCACGCAGCGAATCGTGTTGCGTCCGCGTGCGGCGAACGACGCCGGATTCAGCGTGAAGGTCGAAGGCGGCTCGGGCGGCAACATCTACCGCGTCGTCGGCGGCAAGCCGGAACGCTGGGTCGCCCAGACCGACTTCAACAACGAGGAGGCGATCGGCTTCCTCGCCGACCGTCTGGCCAAGTCCGGTGTGGAGAACGAGCTGTTCAAATCCGGGGCTGTCGCCGGATCGACAGTCATCATCGGTCCTGTCACCTTCGACTGGGAGCCGACCCTCACCTCGACCGCAGAGCTGCTTACCGCACCCCGCGGTACGGATCCGCGACTCGTGCAGAACGACCGTCCGACCAGCAAGACACGTCGCCAGGAGTATCTCGACCGCATGGACGGCAAGGCTGCGGCCCGTGCCGAACTCATCCGTGAGCGCGAGGCCGGCATGTGGAACGACGACGAGGGTTTCGCCGTCGCCGAGAAGGCGAGCGCGTCCACGGAGGATTCAGCCACGGATGACTAGGCCGATCGTCTCGCGCGCTGAGGTCCCCACCGCACGGCGCATCGTCGTCAAGGTGGGGTCGTCGTCCATCAGTGGCGCCAATGCGGGGCAGATCCGCCCGCTGGTCGATGCTCTCGCCGAAGCGCGGGCACGCGGTTCCGAGGTCATCCTGGTCTCGTCCGGTGCGATCGCGACCGGCATGCCCTATCTCAAGCTGGATGCCAGACCCTCAGACCTGGCAACCCAGCAGGCCGCGGCCGCCGTCGGCCAGAACCTACTGATCTACCGCTACCAGGAGAGTCTCGACCGCTACGACATCGTGGCTGCGCAGGTGCTTCTGACCGCAGGAGACCTCGAAAATTCGACGCCCCGCAGCAATGCCCAGCGGGCGATGGAGCGGCTCCTGGGCCTCAGGATCCTCCCGATCGTCAATGAGAACGACACCGTCGCCACCCACGAGATCCGTTTCGGCGACAACGACCGGCTGGCTGCCCTCGTCTCGCAGCTGGTGCGGGCCGACCTGCTGCTCCTGCTGTCGGATGTCGACGCCCTCTACACGAGGCCGCCAGACCAGCCCGGCGCCCGTCGCATCACTCATGTGCCGTTCACCGACGACCTGGCAGGTGTCGAGTTCGGCGATATCGGTGCGGCCGGGGTGGGGACCGGGGGAGCGGGAACGAAAGTGGCCGCAGCCAAGCTGGCCGCAGCATCCGGGACCCCGGTATTGCTCGCGGCGACCGGCGATGTCTCCGCTGCGCTCGGTGGTGCAGACCTCGGCACTTGGTTCGAAGCGGTCGCGCCCGCGGACTGACCGTGTCACCGCTCCCGTGTCGTTTCCTCTCCCGAGGGGACACGAATGGCTGCTCCGCGATGTATTCCAGAGCCATTTGTGACCCCTGAGAGTGATAACGAAACAGGCCGTGGCCGGAAGTAAACTGGCCGCATGCCCGAAACTGCTGTTGCGACGCGCTCCTTCACCGACAAGCTGACCGCCGCGCGCGATGCGTCGGTCATCCTCGCGACCGCCAATGCGGGGCTGAAGAACCGAGGGCTCGAAGCCATCGCCTCGGCTGTCGTCGACAATTCCGAGAGCATCATCGAGGCCAACGACCTCGACCTGGCCAACGGCAGGGACAACGGTTTGAGTGCCGGACTCCAGGACCGTCTGCGCCTCGACGAGAAGCGACTCTCCGGTCTCGCCGAAGCAGTCCGACTCGTCGCGACCCTCGTCGACCCTGTCGGAGAGTCGGTGCGTGGCAAGACGCTTCCCAACGGACTGCTGCTCAGCCAGGTGCGGGTGCCGTTCGGTGTGGTCGGCGTGATCTATGAGGCGCGCCCCAATGTCACCGTCGATATCGCGAGCCTCGCGCTGAAGAGCGGCAATGCCGCGGTGCTCCGGGGTGGAAGCGCGGCGGAGAACACCAATCGCGTACTCGTGCAGATCATCCAGAACGCCCTCGCGAGCGTCGGCCTGCCCGCCGACGCGGTGCAGACTATCGACGAGTTCGGTCGTGAGGGTGCGAAACAGCTCATGCAGGCCCGTGGCTACGTCGATGTGCTGATTCCGCGCGGCAGCGCCGAGCTGATCAACACGGTGGTGCTCGAGTCGAAGGTCCCGGTGATCGAGACCGGTGCCGGAGTGGTGCACGTCTTCCTCGACGAGTCGGCCGATCGTCAGTGGGCGATCGACATCGTGCAGAACTCCAAGGTCCAACGGCCGAGCGTGTGCAACGCCCTCGAGACGCTGCTCGTGCACGAGGCCGCCGCCGCGCGGCTGTTGCCCTCCGTGCTGGCCGACCTGAGGGCATCCGGAGTCACGGTCCACGGTGACGAGCGCACCCTGGCGATCTTCCCGGATGCCGTACCGGCGACCGAGGAGGACTGGACGACCGAATACATGTCGCTCGATCTCTCCGTGCGCGTCGTCGACGATCTCGACCAGGCGATCGACCACATCCGCCGTTACTCGACCCAGCACACCGAGTCCATCGTGACCAACGACCTGGCGAACACCGAGAGGTTCCTGGCGGAGGTGGACTCAGCCGTGGTCATGGTCAATGCGTCGACTCGTTTCACCGACGGTGGCGAGTTCGGCTTCGGCGCGGAGGTCGGGATCTCGACGCAGAAGCTCCATGCCCGCGGACCGATGGGGCTGAGCGAACTGACCAGCACCAAATGGATCGTGCGCGGCTCGGGACAGGTGCGCGCGTAGAGCACGGCGTGCTGGCACTCTGGCCGGTAGGCTTGTAGCACTGACAAGAAAGACTGGTGGAACCCGTTGTTGACCACGATTGTCCTGGCTGCTGAACAAGCGCCCGCGACCCTGATTTTTCCCAACTGGGTGTTCCCGCTCATCGCGGTCCTCGTTTTCCTGGTGCTCGGTTTCGTCGTGTGGAGCTTCCGTGACGTGGCCAACCGTCACAGCCACAAAACCGACAGGTCCGCCGCATCCGGACACACGACCGACCACTAGGTAGCGAGCGCATCGTGGCCGAACGCCCGAAGATCGGCGTCATGGGGGGAACATTCGATCCGATCCATCACGGGCACCTCGTGGCCGCGAGCGAGGTGGCGCAGTCCTTCGGCCTCGACGAGGTGATCTTCGTACCGACTGGGCAGCCCTACCAGAAACCGGGCGCCACCGAGAGCGAGCACCGCTATCTCATGACGGTGATCGCCACCGCAGCCAACCCGCGCTTCACGGTCAGCAGGGTCGACATCGACCGGCAGGGTCCCACCTACACCATCGATACCCTGCGGGACCTGCGGGCCCAACGCCCCGACGCGGAGCTCTACTTCATCTCCGGTGCCGACGCGATCGCACAGATTCTGGACTGGAAGGATGTGCGCGAGCTCTGGTCGCTGGCACACTTCGTAGCTGTGTCTCGGCCGGGACATCCGCTGACTATTTCCGGTTTGCCAGAGTCGGAAGTAAGCTTGCTGGAAGTGCCTGCGCTTGCGATTTCGTCTACTGACTGTCGCAGCAGGGTCAGCCGGGGTTTCCCGGTGTGGTATTTGGTCCCCGATGGTGTTGTTCAATACATCTCCAAGCACCATTTGTATCGGAGTATTACATGACAGCCTGGCAAGATCGACCGCCCGTTAGCAGGCGGCAAGTTCGGCAGAACGAGCGCGGCGACGCGGTGGACTCGCAGGTGAGCCTTGCCCAGAACCCCACCGACCAGGCCGAATTTGGGCCTTTTCCCCGCGAGGGCTGGAATACGGATGCCCGTGCCACCGCCGCTCCGGAGGCTCCCGCTCGCACCGACGGCGTCGTCGTCAGAGGGCGCCGCGCCCAATTGCAGTTCCCCTCGCTGGCTCCCAAAGACCAGGCCCCGAAAGACCAGACCCCGCAGACTGAGGACGAGGCACCACAACAGACTCCGGATGTTCCGACTCCCGAGCCCCTTTCGTACATCACCCAGGGCCGTCCCCAGGTGCCGAGCTACGACGGACCCTCATTCCGTGGCCGCTCGAACTCTGCCGCGCCGGACCAGCCGACGGATGCCTCCCAGGGCAGCGATGCCGAGAAGCCCTACCGCGAACGTGACTTCAGTCCGGAAGGTCGGCGTTCGACCTTCACCTCTGTTCCACGCGCCCAGGCCTGGACTCCGCCGGCAGCATCCACTGATGAGCCGAGCGAACTCGACTATCACACTCAGGCCGCTCCGGTTCCAGCCTCTGTGACGCCACCGCGTGTCGAAGAGCACCCTGCGAACAACGATGTGCCGCACAGCGAACGCACGATGACACGTCGCGAATTGCGTGCCCTCCAGCAGAGCAACGACCCGCTGCCCTTCGACGCACCCTCGTCGCACACGACCTCGGCAGACCCCATCCGTCCTCGCGAGCGCCACGATGCCAGCCTGGCACCGGCCACCGGTCAGATTCCCCGGCAGGCCGACGCCCTGGCGGAGTTCGACGCACTGACCCATGCCGAGCCTGAGACAGTTTCCGAGAAGCCGGTCCCTTCGGATGAGTCGGTTATTTCCGAAGAACAGGTCGCCTCGGAAAGATCAGTGGCGACCGATCCCCCCCAGCTTGTGGAGCCGCCCAAGCTCTCCTCATTCCCGCTTTTCGTCGCGCCTGTGGCTGCTACGCCGCCTCCTGCCACTGAAGCGCCGGCCGTGGCCTCGGTTTTCGTCGCCTCGACCGACCCGGACGCTGCCGCAGAGGTCGTCCCCGCGGAGATCGTGGATGACGAGCCGCATAACAAGCTTCCTGACTTCGATGACCTGCTCTTCCAGTCGCCGACAGCTGCGGAAACTCCTGTCGACGCTGAGTCCGTGGATGTCGAGCCCGTGGATGTCGAGCCGACACCCGTACCAGCCGACGTCGAAGAGAAGCCTTTCGGCCTTCTGCTCCAGGAGCCTGGCGAATCCGATGCCCATGAGGCCTACACGCCTCCGGTCGGCCACTGGTCGACCCAGGCATCCATCGACGATGGAGAGCAAGCGCGTGACGGTAGTTTCAGTCGCAACGTGGGCGCCACCAGCGGTGCGATCACCACAAACGCGCTGGTCTTGCCGTCCATCCCCACCTCCGACGACATCCTGAGTCCGCTCAGCAGCACCGGCGAGATCCTGGTCACTGGTTCGATCAACCTGCCGAGCAGCATGGGTACCACCGGCGCTCTGCCCGCCCGCTACGACCACTCCGACGTCGATGCGCTGTTGGCCGCCGACGACCGAGAAGACTCGTCAGACCCCGACTCAGCGCCTGTTCGCGCCATTCGCGCGATCAGCACTCATACCTCATCGGGAGCGGTGATCACCACCGTCAAGCCCAAGGGCAACAATAGAATGCTCACCGTCGTCGCCATCTCAGCCGCCGTCGTAGCCGCCGGCATCGTGGCGCTTCTCGTCGCCGGAGTGATCTTCAAGATCTTCTAACGTGACCTGTTTCTCTTTTCTCCCCTCATTCCAAAGGATCCTGTGACTGCGACCGACCACGCCCGCGAACTGCTCCAGATCGCTGCATCAGCGGCCGATGCGAAGCAGGCGGAGGATCTCGTAGCCCTCGACGTCTCAGGCCCGCTGCCGCTCACCGACATCTTCCTGTTGGCTACAGGGCGCAACGAGCGCAACGTGGTCTCCATCGCCGGCGAGATCGAAGACAAGCTGATCGAGAGCGGTGCCAAGCCGCTGCGCCGCGAGGGTCGCGCTGAGGGGCGCTGGATCCTGCTCGATTTCGGTGATCTCGTGGTGCACGTCTTCCATGAGGAAGACCGCATGTATTACTCGCTCGAGCGCCTCTGGAAAGACTGCCCGGTCATCCCGATCGATCTCCCCGTTCGCGAGAACGCCGAGTAGCTCCGGCTGCTGGCACGGTGTCTCCTGCGGTGCCGTCGTGGCAGGGGCCGACGGATGATCTCGAGCGCCTGCGAGCCGTCGTGGACCGTTGGGCTGCTGCGACCGCACTCGACGAACTGGTCGCGGCGTTCGGCGGGGTGGTTCCCTCCCTGACCGGCAGCGAACGCCTTCGCTGGCTCGATTCCTTCTCGGCTGCGCACTGGGATTTTCGTCGCGGCCGTGAGCGTAACCTCGCGGATGCCGTCGCGCTCGAACCTGCACAGGAGCGACTGGTACTCGCACTCGCGCCGGAACTCGGGCTCGCCGACATCCACCAGCCGTCGCGCGCACGCTACGAGAGTGTGCTGATGACCGGTGGGATGATCCGGGCGGGGATCGTGAAGCCGCGGTTCGTGGCCGAACTGCTCGATGCCGGACTCGACATCGGCACCGTTACCTTTCTCGGCGGCTTTCGCGATTTCGCCGGTGACGAGATCGAGCTCGCCCGTGCCCTCGGAGTCAGGGGCGACAACGAGTTCGACGCGATGGTAGCCGGTATGGAACTCGCCTTCGGCCCGCTCGGCGAACCCGAAGTCGAGGAGTTCCTGGGCGAGAGCAGCAACGCCTCCTGGTGCGAATACTCCTGGCAGACGGGCAGTACTCGGCTCAGCGTGATCGCTGCGCCCTCATCCGCGCCGAAGGTTCGACGCGCCAATACCGCCGACACCTACAGGTTCTGGGCAGAGCACCGTCGGGCGAATGTTGACAGCTCCGTGCTGCTCGTCACCACCCCGATCTACGTCCCGTACCAGGGGGCAGGCGCCGTCGAGATACTGGGCCTCGACTACGGACTCGCCGTGGAGACCGTCGGGGTCAGCGCGACTGCGAGTGATCTGGGGGAGTACAGCCAGCCCTTCCTGCCTCGCCATCATCTGCAGGAGTTGCGGGCGGCCATCGGCGCGATGCTGTCACTGCGCGCGCGACTCTGATGGGTTGTGCCGCTTCCGGTTTGGCGCACCGGCGAGATGTAGTAATCTTGACAAGTTGTCTCGTCCGCCGGTTCGTTCGGCGGGCTCGACGGTATGGGTCCATGGCGCAGCCTGGTAGCGCACCTGCATGGCATGCAGGGGGTCAGGGGTTCGAATCCCCTTGGATCCACCCGGAATCGATTGGTGTAAAGTCCCCGTGATCGTCAGATCGTGGGGACTTTCTCGCTGTCGGGCGCCCCACTTATTCGGGCGTTGCGGCGACCTCAGGGGACTTCACAACATCCCGGTGCTGGATGCTAGCGCGCGCGGTCCAACACTGCGTCGATCATCGGGTTCACGGCATCACGGAGCGCGGTATCGATCATTGGCCGGTCGAGTACTGCCCTTGCCCGTCGCGCGTGTTCCTGCACCAAACCCTCGGCGAAGGCGCGGGCGCCGCAGATTTCCAGCCGGCCTCGCACATGCTCGGCTTCCCGCTCGTTCAGGTCGGATTTGCCGATGAACGGCTTGATACTGAACCAGGCATTTGTCGTGGCAGCGTGCGCCACGAGGACCGTGCGTTTGCCCTCGCGCAGGTCGCTCAGGGTGGACTTGCCGGTCAGGTGCTCCGATCCGAAGACCCCGAGCAGGTCGTCGACGACCTGGTAGGCGACGCCGAGTTCACGGCCGAAGTCACCGAGAGCGCGGACGACAGCGTCCGAGGCATGGGCCAGCACGGCCCCCGACTGTAACGGTGCCTCGAAGGAGTAGACCGCTGTTTTCGCCCTGCCCACCCGGAGGATGTTCTCGACCGTCGGCATCTCTTCGGACAGGGACAGTTCCACATCGAGCATTTCGCCGCCGGCGCTCTCGAAGATCGCCTCGTCGAAGATATCCCGCAGCCGGGCGCGAACTCCGTCCTGGCACTCGAGCGCGTCGAACAAGCGGCTGGCTCCGGCCAGTGCGAGGTCGCCAGCGATGATCGCTGCCGACCGTCCGCGGTGCTCAGCGATCGGTGTGGGGATTCCAGCCGTGGTGGCGGAATCCCGATAGCTTCCCGACACGTTGGGGATGCCGCGTCGAAAGAAGTCGCGATCGATCACGTCGTCATGCACGAGCAGTGCCGCATGCAGCAACTCGAATGCCGCGCCCACCCGTGAGGCAGCCCGATGATCCGCGCCACCCAGCGCTTCGTAGACAGCTAGCACCAGGCGAGGACGAAAGTGCTTGCCGCCTGCCGTACTGCGCTCCAGCACCGTCCAGAGCTCGACGTACTCAGACCCGAGGGAGGCGGCCCGCCGCTTCGCGACACTGAAGAAACCGTCGAGAACCGCATCGACGCCATCCAAGCGTGCCCCTGTGTCCACCGGCAAGGGGAGTCTTTCCATCTCTCCAGAATAGGCCACGACGGCGAACTAATCAGCTGGCTGAGCATCGGATTCTTCGGGATCCTTCTTCTTCGGCGGTGCTCACCTGGTGATGCGCGCTCCTTTCAGGCGCCCGCGCCGCCGTCGACCGGCACGATCGCGCCGGTCACCATGGACGCGCGATCGCTCAGCAGCCACGCAGCCGCCTCTGCAACCTCGCGGGGCTCGGCCATCCTGCCGAGTGGGATCGACGCGTTGATGTGCTTGACGATGCCGGGGGTCGCCGCCTCCCACGAGGCGATCATCTCGGTAGCGGTTCCGCCAGGGGTGATGCCGTTCACCCGAATACCGTGAGGGGCCCAGCTCACGGCGGCGCTCTCCGTGATGCTGTTGAGCGCACGCTTCATGGCGCCGTATGCGGGGAGGTCGGGGTTTGCACGCCGGCTGCCGATGCTCGAGGTGTTGACGATCGCCCCGCCGCCGTTCCGGCGCATGAGCGCGGCCTCGGCGGTCATGGCGGTCCAGTGCGCGCGGAAGTTCACGGCGAACTGCTCGTCGATGTCCTCGTCGCTGGTGGCGTCGAGCGGGCCGGGCTGCTGGATGGCCGCGCCGTTGTTGAAGGCACCATCGAGCCGTCCGTGCAGCTCATCGACGCGGTCGACGGCGGCGCGGATGCTGGCGCGGTCGGCGAGGTCCAGAGTGACAGCGTCGGCGACACCGCCATCCTCGCGGATCTCGGTGACGAGCGCCGCGAGGGCGTCGGTGCTGCGGGCGGCGAGCACGACGGCGGCGCCCTCCCGGGTGAAGAGCCGGGCCGCAGCTGCCCCGATGCCGCGGCTGGCGCCGGTGATGAGGACGACCTTGCCGGTGAGCAGGCCGATGGGTGTGTTGTCTGTGTTGTGTGTCATGAACACAGTGTCAGTCCGGCCGCCAGGCCGGATGCAGGCACAGACAGTACTAGGGTCCGCCTCTGTGCAGCGTGCAGACTGGGAAGATGGATAAGCAGGAACTCGCGGCATTTCTCCGCAGCCGACGCGAGCGGCTCCGGCCGGAGGACGTTGGCCTCAGGTCGGGTCCGCGGCGGAGAACCCCAGGGCTCCGCCGTGAGGAGGTTGCGGTGCTTGCGCATATTTCCACCGAGTACTACATCCGACTCGAGCAGGGTACGGCGCCACGCCCGTCGAGCGAGGTTCTCGCCGGGATCGCGGGCGCGCTGCGACTCACTGATGCGGAGTCCAGTCACCTCCACGTTCTTGCGGGCACCGCACCGATCCTGACCGGCTTACACCGCCGCGATGTCCGTCCGAGTATCCTCGCCCTCCTTGAGCGGCTTCCTCAGACTGCTGCTTTCGTGACGTCCGCGGCGTTCGAGGTGCTGGCGTGGAACGATCTCGCGGCTGCACTGATGGAGGACTTCGCCAGTCTTGCCCCCGAGGATCGCAACCTCGCGCGGACGGCATTCCTCGGGCCGGCGCGATCCGACGTGAATCTGTATGGGGTCTCCGACGCTGCCGAGTTCCGGCGCCACGTCGTTATGGAGCTCCGTGCAGCCCTCGCCCGGTATCCCTCGGATCCGGCGATAGCCGACCTCGTGACGGAACTTCGCGACGGCAGCACGGAGTTCGCCCGACTCTGGGAACGGCACGACGTGCAGTCGACACCGATGCTCACGAAGACATTCCGGCACCGCACCGTCGGGGAGATCACCGTCGATTGCGACTCCCTGACGCTCTCCGACAGCGACCAGCACCTCGTGCTGTACACCGCGCCACAGGGATCCCGCGACGCCGAGGCGCTGGCTCTTCTGAATGTCCTGGGGATCGAGAGCGTCAACGCCGGCAGATCGCGGTGACTGGATGAACCCTCAGGGGAGGTAGTACGCGGGAATCAGCAGCGTCACCGCGCTTTCGATCAGCGGGCGATGATCTTTCCGGGGTTGAAGGTGCCCTTCGGATCGGTGGCGTCGAACAGTCCCTGCATCACTGCGACGCCGCCGGAGGAGATGTCCTGTTCGAGCCATGGCGCATGCTCCAGCCCGACACCGTGATGGTGCGAGATGGTGGCGCCGGAGTCGATGAAGGACTGTTGGATGGAGCTCTTCACGACGTCATACTGCGCAAGCGGCTCGTCGTTGTGGGCGAACGCGAAGGTGAAGTAGAGGCAGGCGCCGGTGTGGTAGGAGTGCGAGAGGTGGGCCATGATCCACCCGTCGACGCCGATCTCCTTGTACGCGCCATTGGCCGCGGCGAACGCGTTGTCATACACGGTGGCGAGCTTCGCCCACGGTGCTGCCGTCTCGGAGACATCCGCCGCCGCACCGCGGTCGAGCAGGAAGTCACGCAGGTACGGGGTGTCGAATTTCTTCTGGTCGTAAAGAACGCCGGGGCCTTTGCCGATCGCAATGCCTCCGTGCTTCTTGACGATGGCGCCGACGATTTTCTTCTGTCGGGCCACATGGGACGCGCTGCCCTCGTAGCCGATGAAGGAGAGGCACATCTGGTCGATCTTCCAGCCCTTCGCCTTCAGGAAGCGCTGCAGACCCTGGGTGACCATCTTGGAGATGCCTTTGCTCTCCTTGCTGGTGGCGAAGGAGAAGCCGGTCTCGCGGGCATCGGAGACACGGGTGACGGATGGCGTCGCGTCACTCTCCGAGATCGCGTGCATCGCTTCCAGGCCCGCCTTCCAGTTCGGGAAGAGGTAGGCGATGATCTCACGCACCGCAGGAATTCGGTGCACCTGCACGGTGACCTCGGTGATCACACCGAGGCGTCCCTCGCTGCCGACGATCATCTCGCGCACGTTCGGACCCGTCGACGCACTCGGGATCGCACGGATGACGAGGGTTCCGTCCGGACGCACCACCCGCAGACCGCGGGCGATGTCGGCGATGTCGCCGTACTTGTCAGACTGCATGCCGGAAGAACGGGTCGCCACCCAGCCGCCGAGCGTGGAGTGCGTGAAGCTGTCGGGGAAGTGACCGAGCGTCCAGCCCTTCGCGGTGAGCTGCGCTTCGAGGTCGGGGCCGAGAGCGCCGGCCTCGATGCGGGCCAGACCTGACCCCTCGTCGATGTCGAGCACCCTGTTCAGCCGGCCGAGGTCGAGGGAGATGACAGTTCGCGCCTCGGTGGCCAGCGGTTCAAGGCTACCGACGATATTGCTACCACCGCCGAAGGGGATGATGACAGCATCCGCTGCCACCGCGGCATCCACGATCTGCTGCACTTCGGCCTCGTCGGCCGGGTAGACGACGACATCGGGTGTGCGGTCGAGGCGGCCCGAGCGCACGCGGATGAGATCGCGGACGCTCTTGCCGAAGGTGTGCACGACACGCTCCATGGCATCCGTGGTGGCGTTCGACTCGCCGACGATTCCGCGCAGCGTCGTCACGAACTCGCTGGACGCGCGGCTCTCTGGCACCGTGACGTCGTCGAAAGAGGCCAGTGCACTGGCCGTGCTGTTGACGTCGATGCCGACCGCCATCTGCACGAAAGGCGCGAAACCCGGCTTGTCTTCGTGGTGGAAACCTACCCCGTCGACGCCCCAGCCCCACCACTTCATGTGTTTGACGTGGGTCACTTCGCTGCCCCCTCTGATGGCAATTGTCCATTGGTCGATCCGGACTGACCAAGAATACGGGCAGAGTTCGCATCCCGCAGGCGCAGGATCTCGAGTCGTACACGTTCGGTGAAATCGGTGGCTGATTCGCCTATCGCGGCGGTCATCGGTTCGCCGAATACCACGCCCACAGGATGCCGTCCACGCTTCGGCCAATTCGTACCCCGAGGGTGTGCAATGTGGACGCCGATCAGCGCAACGGGCAGGCAGGGTAAAGAGCAGGAGGTGGCGAGGGCCGCGGCTCCCGGCTTGAAGTGACCGAACTCGCCATCCTTGGAACGCGTGCCCTCCGGGAAAATCAACAGAGGGATGCCGCGCTGGAGCAGAGATTTCGCGCTGATACTGCGCGGAACCTTACGCGTCCGTTCCACGGGAAAGGCGTTGAAGAATAGCGCAGTGAGACCGCGTCGCCACCAGACGTCGAAGAAGTAGTCGGCTGCCGCGCCCGCGGCCAGGTAACGGGCGAGCCGGCGGGGGAGGGCTCCGAAGATGAGTGGGGTGTCGAGGTGGCTACCGTGGTTGGCCACGACGATGAAACCACCCTTCACGTTCTTCACGTTCTGCTGTCCGGTGACGGTGACGCGGGTCAGCCGCCAGACGAGTGGTTTCAACAGGCCCCGCTGGGCCACGAAACGGGCGGCCGCGTGCGACCGAGAGGTGAAACGGTCACGCACGGGCGTGGCCGTCGAACGAACGCTTCCCGCGTTCGGGTGTGTTCCTGTGGTCATGAGGCAACTGCATCCTTGCGGCTGGAAGAAATGGAACCCGAGATGGCCCGAATCGTCCTTCTCGGCAAATGTCGAGCGAACCAGATGAGCACTCGGTAACGAAGAGTAGGTATGGAAATCACCTTGCCTTTATCTGCGTCACGCAAACACGCTCGCACTAGTGGTTCGGCGTCGAGCCACAGAGCGTTTGGAATACTGCTGGAACGGATGCCGGCACGTTGATGGAACTCTGTGCGCACCCACCCGGGGCAGAGCGTCGTGACGCCGACGCCCGTACCTCGAAGTTCGACGGCGAGACCTTCGCTGAACGAAGTCACCCACGACTTGATGGCGGAGTAGCTCCCCATGGTGATGAATCCGGCGGTACTCGACACATTGATTATTCTGCCGTGTCCGCGGGTGCGCATTCCTCGCGCCGCCGCGCCGGACAGCACGAGCACCGCGCGACACATCACGTCGAAGGCGCGGTCGTGCACCGCGACATCCGGATCCGCCAGCTTGCTGTGCACGCCGAACCCGGCGTTGTTCACGAGCAGGTCGATCGGTCGCTCCGGGTCTTCGAGACGAGCGGCCACCATGCTGACGGCGTCGCGATCGCTGAGATCCGCGCTGATTATTTCGACCGACCTTCCGCTGGCGCGCAGTTCTGCCGCCATCGCTTCGAGCCTGTCGGTGGACCTCGCGACGAGCACGAGATCGTCCCCTCGCGCGGCGATAGCTCTGGCGAACGCGGCACCTATGCCCGACGTTCCTCCGGTCACGAGAGCAACACCCATGGCACTTACGATACGGTGCTATCAGGTACTCCGCGCACCTGCCCACTTTTCCGTGCCACCAAGGTTTGAGTTTTCATGACCATGAATGATGAGACCATTGCGGCGACAGACCGCACAGCCGGCTTCAATGTGAAGGACTTCGCCCGCACTGCGCGCGGCAACCATCGCGCGGACTTGCAGTTGGCGGAATACTCCGATAGGCCGCTCTCAGCCGACACCCTCAACCTGGTGCGCTATCTCGGCCAGCTCGAGAGTGCCACCATGCAGCATCTGCGCAACGTGTTGGTCACCGCCACCCACAAAGATGCCCGCGTCACCGCGTTCCTGGTGACCTGGGCGTTCGAGAAGTTCTGGCTGGCCGACGCACTCGAAGCCGTGCTCGAAGCCAACGGTGTTCCAGGCATCACCAGAGAATGGGCCACCTCCGAGAAGCGCCGCCGACCGATGTCCGAGGCTGCAGAGCGCCGAGGACCGATCTCGCGCGCGATCTCCGGGATCATCATCGGCACCCCGATCGTGGCGGTGCACATGACCATCGGGCTGGTCGACGAATGGATAACCCGAGCGGCATATAAGCACCTCTCCGAATCGGCGGGGAGTGCAGCACTCGCCTCGACCCTCGAGATGGTGCTTGATGTGAAACAACGCCACTCGCTCTTCTTCGATGACGAATCTCGTCGCCGTCTCAGCTTGTCGCCGAAAGCCGTACGGCTGACCCGCAAAGCGTTGAGCGGCGCAGCCTGGCCCCTCGGCGCCATCGATCGTTCCGACGACGACCGCTCCTTCTTCGAACAATTCACCTTCGGAGGGTCGGAAGGCCACGCCCGTGCCGCAGCGATCGGGGCGGCCGTCGCCACCCTGCCGGGCATCGGCAATGATGTCGCCGCGACGATCACTGCGCGGCTCGGCTGATGGCGCGCAAGGCGACCACCTTCGATCTCGGCGGTGCGCACGTCCTCCTGACCGGAGCGACGGGTTTCGTGGGCCAGGCAGTGCTTGAGCGGCTCATTACTGCGCATCCGAAAACCACGGTGTCACTGCTGGTGCGGCCGAAGGGCAGTGCGAGTGGCGAGGACAGGCTTCGCACTCTGCTTCGCAAGCCGGTGTTTCGCGTGTGGCGTGAGAAGGTCGGCGACGAGGAAGTGGAGCGGGTGGCGCGCGAGCGCCTGCGGGTCATCGAGGGCGACCTTGGCACCGTCTCCGGGCTTCCCTCGGATATCGACATCGTCATCCACGGTGCCTCGACGGTGTCTTTCGACCCGCCAATCGACCAGGCATTCGACACGAATGTCGGCGGGGCCATCGGTCTTTACGGTGCTCTGGCGGCGAGCGGGAGCAAACCGCATGTCGTGCACGTCTCCACCGCCTACGTCGGTGGAATCCGCAAGGGAATCGTGCCGGAGGCGAGCCTCGAGCACGAGGTGGACTGGCGCGCGGAGTACGAGGCCGCCAAGGACGCCCGCAACAGGGTCCAGATGGCCTCCAGGCAGCCGGAGACGCTTCGGAAGTTCATCACGGATGCACGTGCGCACCATGGCAAAGAAGGCCCTCAGGCGGTCTCCAAGGCCGCGGAGGCAACTCGCGTGGAGTGGGTGCAGAGCCGACTTGTTGACTACGGCCGCACTCGCGCTGAAAGCCTCGGCTGGACCGATGTCTACACGCTGACCAAGGCGTTCTCCGAGAGGGCAGCGGAAGAGCTCTGGGCCGCCACCGGGCACCAGCTGTCCATCGTGCGTCCCGCCATCATCGAAAGTTCGCTGCACCATCCGTATCCCGGCTGGATCGATGGCTTCAAGGTCGCCGATCCGCTGATTCTCGCTTACGGCCGCGGCATGCTTCCGGAGTTTCCCGGGCTTCCCGACAGCGTTCTCGACGTCATCCCCGTCGACTACGTGGTGAACGTGATCCTCGCGGCAGCCGCTACCCCGACCCCGGCGGGGGAAACCCGATACTTCCATGTGAGTTCCGGCGCGAGCAATCCGCTGCCGTTCCATCGCATGTTCCAGAATGTGAACCAGTTCTTCCTGGAGAACCCGATGCCCAAAGAGGGCGAGGGGCATATTCTCGTGCCCACCTGGAAGTTCCCCGGCGGCAGGAAGATCGAGCGTTCGCTGCTGCTTAAGGAGAAGCTCAACAACCAACAGGGTCGACTGATCGAGCGACTGCCGTCCACCGCCAGAACGCGCAAGTGGATCGCGACGGTGCAGCAGAACAGCCACGACCTCGAGTCGCTGCGCACGTTCACCAACCTCTATCGCGCCTACGTGCAGACCGAGATCATCTTCGATGACCGCCGCACCAGGGAGCTTCACGCATCCCTGCCCGCCGCCCTCAAGGCGGATCGCGGTTTCGACGTCGAAGAGATCGACTGGGAGGACTACTTCCAGCGCGTGCATTTCCCATCGATCACCGCGATGACGCATGCGTTCACGAAGCGCAAACAGTCCAACGAGAAGACTGCCGCGAAGGCACTCCCTGAGCGTTCGGACGTGATCGCAGTCTTCGACTTCGAGGGAACCGTCATCGACTCGAACATCGTCGAGCAGTACCTCTGGGTGCGTTCGGCCGGTTATCGCAAGGCCGCGTGGCCTGGCGAGGCCATCAGCCTGCTGACCACGCTGCCGCGCTACCTTCGGGCCGAGCGTCGCGACCGTGGCGAGTTCATCCGCCTGTTCCTTCGTCGTTATCGCGGGATGCCGAGCGCACGCCTGCAGAAGGTCGTTTCTCGCGGGTACAGCGAACTGATGCTCCGCCGGATCATGCCGGAGGCCGTCGAACGCATCCGAGCCCACCGCGCTGCCGGCCACCGCACCGTGCTGGTGAGCGGCTCGATCGGGATTCTCATCGAGCCGATCGCCGGACTCTTCGACGAGGTCGTCGCCGGAACGATGCACGAACGCAACGGTGTGCTCACCGGCTACCTCGCCAAACCGCCGCTGGTGGACGAGGCGCGTGCGGCCTGGCTGCGCCAGTATGCGGAGACCCACGGCATCGACCTGTCGAAGTCCTACGGCTATGGCGACAGCCATTCCGACCTGGTCTGGCTCGAGTTGCTGGGAAATCCCCATGCGATCAACCCCGACACCAATCTGTCCAAGGAAGCACAACGAAGACGGTGGAGTATCGAAGACTGGAAGCGTGGCGCACACGGCCTCGCAAATGGTGTGAGTATTTCAGATAGGCAGAATTCGCTGGACGAAGCTTCGAAGGGAGCGAAGGAGTAGGCGCCACGGCCCCCACCCCTCAACAGGCATGGCATTCGACGTAGACAAATACACCGCGACCTCGGTCAGCGTGAACTGGGACGATCTCGATTTCGAGCAGTTCCGTACCGAGCCGTTGCCGGAGTCCTCACTGCGCACGCTGCGCTACATGGCGGATGTCGAGTACCACACGGTCTGCTACACCCGCGACCTGCTCACCACCCCCTCCCACAAGGAGAAGGACGTCAGCGCGTTCATGACCATGTGGAACCGCGAGGAGTTCTGGCACGGTGAAGCTCTCGCTGCGGTGCTCGGCGTGCATGGCATCACTGTCGACTACGACGAACTGAAGGCCAACCGCCTCAAGCTGGGCTGGAAAGACCGCCTCGACCCAATCAAACAGTCGGTGGGCGGCAAGCTCGTCGGCATGGACTTCGTGGCGGTGCACATGGCTTGGGGGGCCGCCAACGAGTGGTCAGCCATCACCGCATACAACCGCATGGCAGAGTTGGAAGAGAACCCGGTGCTCGCCGAGTTGCTGCGCCGGATCGCGAAGCAGGAGGCGCGCCACGTGGCGTTCTACACCTCCCAGGCCCGTGATCGCCTGGCCAAGAGTAAGAAAGCCCAGGTGATCGCCCGCTTCGCCCTGAAGAAATTCTGGGCGCCTGTCGGTTCGAGCATCATGGAGAAGACCGAGGTCGTCCACGTGATGAATCACCTGATGAGCGGCGCTGAGGGTCGCGCCGCCGCGCGCAAGATCGACAGCCACATCGCTGGGCTTCCCGGCATGCAGGGCCTGACCATCGTCGAAGACTCGCTCAACGGCCTCGGGGTAGCGGCTTAGGTCCTCGGACGCTGGCAGGACGCTCTCGCACCGGTGGCGATCGCAAACGAAGTTCAGGCGGATGCTCGTGCCGCACTGCCGACGCATGATTTTGCCCGTACGCTCGAATACGTGACTACGACGATCCCCACCCCCTACGAGGATCTGCTCCGCGAGACGCTCGAACAGGGCAGCGTGAAGTCAGACCGTACGGGTACCGGCACGAGAAGTGTCTTCGGGCGCCAGCTGCGCTTCGACCTGAGCAAGGGCTTTCCCCTCATTACCACCAAGAGGGTGCACTTCCGATCGGTCGTCTACGAACTTCTCTGGTTCCTGCGCGGCGAAGGCAACGCGACCTGGCTGCAAGACCAAGGCGTGACCATTTGGGACGAATGGGCGGATGCCGACGGTGACCTCGGTCCCGTTTATGGCGTGCAGTGGCGATCATGGCCGACCCCTTCCGGTGAGCACATCGATCAGATTTCCGAGGTCATCCAGGCCATCAGGACCAATCCAGATTCGCGGCGTCTCATCGTCTCGGCCTGGAATGTTGCGGACATCCCGAACATGGCTCTCGCTCCGTGCCACGCGCTGTTCCAGTTCTACGTCGCCGACGGCAAGCTCTCCTGCCAGCTCTACCAGCGCAGCGCGGACCTCTTCCTCGGCGTGCCGTTCAACATCGCGAGCTACGCGCTCCTCACGCATATGGTCGCTGCGCAGACCGGCCTCGAGGTCGGGGACTTCGTCTGGACCGGCGGTGACTGCCACATCTACGATAACCACGTCGAGCAGGTGACGGAACAGCTGAGCCGCGACCCCTATCCCGCTCCGCAGCTGAGGATCACGAGGGAGCGTGCGAGCGTCTTCGACTACGAGTTCGAGGACTTCGAAGTGGTCGACTACGTGCACCACCCGGCGATCAAGGCACCCGTCGCGGTATGAGTGTTGCGCTCATCTGGGCTGAAGCGCACGAAGGAGTCATCGGTCGTGACGGGGAGATCCCGTGGCACATTCCCGAAGACCTGGCGCACTTCAAGGAACTGACCGGCAGCGGCGTCGTCGTGATGGGGCGTCGCACCTGGGATTCGATTCCTGAGCGTTTTCGGCCGCTGCCGGGGCGTCGCAATATCGTCGTCACCAGGCAGCTCGACTGGACGGCGCCCGGTGCGGAGGTCGTCCACTCGATCGACGAGCGGCTGTTCGCGGGTCTGCCCGACGATGTCTGGGTGATGGGCGGTGGCGAGATCTATCGCCAATCCCTGCCTTTCGCGTCACGTCTCGAGGTCACCGAGGTCGATCTCGAGGTGGAAGGGAAGACCGTGGCACCCTCCATCGACGATTCCTGGCAGCGCACGCAGGATCCGATCAATGGGTGGCATCTGTCCCGCACCGGAACCCTCTACCGCTTCGCGAGTTTCCGGCGCTGATCGTCGGCACGCTCTACAACTGTCGGAGGTATCGCTCGGGAGAATCGAGGAAGTTCCGCCAGTTGGTGATGAGATCGAGATCACCCCAGCCGCTTCGGCGGAGTCCCCATTCGCCGACTTCGTAGATTTCGGCACCCGCGAGCGCCGCAAGTACGGGGGAGTGGGTCGACATCACCACCTGCGATCTACCCGTGGACAGCAGTTCGGTCAGGATTCCCAGCAGTGCGAGGCATCCGGCGAAGGACAGCGCCGACTCCGGCTCGTCGAGAAGCCAGAGACCCGGGCCGCGGAACCGGTCGACGGTGAGGCCGATGAAGGATTCCCCGTGGGACATCTCGTGGAATGCGACATCGTGTCCGCTCGGATTGTGTTCGAGGTAGGTGAACAGTCCATGCATGGTCTCGGCTCGCAGAAAGTAGCCTCGCTTGGAGGCTCCGGCATTGCGCACCAGTTGCAGGTGATCGCCGAGCTCGGATTCGGTGGAGCGTGTGCGGTGATTGGCCCCGGTCGATCCACCCTCCGGCGAGAGCCCGTAGGCCATCGCGATACCCTCGACCAGCGTGGATTTGCCGGAACCGTTCTCGCCGACGAAGACCGTAGCAGCGCCGAGAACCAGGCCATTGTCGAGCACCTGCCTCACCGGCGGAAGGGTGGCTGGCCAGACATCGCGGTCCATCAGATTCAGCGGGTGCTCATCCAGGCGGCGAATCGGATACCTATCGAGCTGCATTCCGCCATTCTCGCAGGCCCCGCCGACCTACAGTATGCGATCCTCGAGGATCTCTCGGATGCGCATCGGCACCGTCTCGTCCTGTAGAGAGGTTGTGTCGCCGAGAGCGCGACCGTCGACCAGGTCGCCGAGCAGTCGTCGCATGATCTTGCCTGAGCGGGTTTTCGGCAGGTCGGGAACGATCACCACCTCGCGAGGCTTCGCGATCGCACCGATCTCGTGGGAGACATGTGCGCGCAGGAGGGCTGACAGTTCACCCTCGAGTTCGCGCCAGGTCTCCAGGTCGGCCGCCTGCTCCGCCGAGATACTGCGTGACGGGATCACGAAGGCCGTGATCGCTTCACCGGTTCGGGGATCGCTGACCCCGACCACGCCCGTCTCACCGACCGAGGGATGCGCGACCAGAGCCGACTCGATCTCGATGGTGGAGAATCGATGACCTGAGACGTTAATCACATCGTCAACCCGACCGAGGAGCCAGATGTATCCGTCGTCGTCGTATTTCGCACCGTCGCCGGCGAAGAAATAGCCGCGGGAGGCGTACTTCTTCCAATAGGAATCCCGATAGCGCTCGGGATTTCCCCAGACGGTGCGTGCCATCGAAGGCCAGGTTCCGTCGATCACGAGATAGCCGCCGGAACCCTTCGGCACCTGTTCGCCATCCTCGTCCACGATGCGCACGGACAGGCCAGGAAGGGCGTGGGTGGCGGAACCGGGCTTCAGCGTCGTGACGCCGGGGAACGGCGCGACAATGGCCGAGCCGGTCTCCGACTGCCACCAGGTATCCACCACCGGAGCGCTGCCGGCGCCGATGTTATCCCGGAACCACATCCAGGCCTCGGGGTTGATTGGCTCGCCGACCGAGCCGAGGAGACGGATGCTGGAGAGATCCCAGGTCGCAGGGATGCCATCAGGGAACCAGGTCATGAACGTGCGGATCAGCGTCGGTGCTGTGTAGTACGTGGTCACGCCGTAGCGCTCCATGATTTCGAAGTGGCGACCAGCGTGCGGGGTGTCAGGCGTTCCTTCGTAGATCACGGACCTGGCGCCGTTGGAGAAGGGACCGTAGAGCACGTAAGTGTGGGCGGTCACCCAGGCAAGGTCGGCCGTGCACCAGTACACGTCGCTGTCTTTGGCGTCGAAGACCGCCCAGTGGCTCCAGGACGCCTGCACGAGATAGCCGCCTGCGGTGTGGACCAAACCTTTCGGCTTACCCGTGGTTCCCGAGGTGTAGATGATGAAGAGTGGCGTCTCGGAGTCGAAGAACTCCGGCTCGTGGATGTCGGATGCGGTCTCGACGACATCGTGCCACCAGACATCGCGGCCCCCTGATGAGCCAACTCGACCGACTCGAAGAGCAGGGCCTCATCGTCCGCCTCCCGGACCCCCGCGACCGCCGTGCTCGCATTCCTGGACTCACCACGATAGGAAACAAGCGTCGCGCCCAGGTCGCTAATGCCAGCGACGAGGCCGAGAAAGAGGCGCTGAGCCGCTTCACCGCAGACGACATTCACACGTTCCGCCGGATCCTCGTAGAACTCATCGGCGACAGCGCAGATCCCGGCTCGTGCCTTTGACCGAAAACCGATGCCAGTCCAACAGGCCATAGCCAAGACCGGTTGGCCGAGGTCACATCGACGATGCGCACCCGATCGACATGGAACCTTTAGGCGCCGGTCAGGAAGCGCCGGCTGCTGTCGCGAAGTTGCTGCTGGATCGTGGTGTCGTACGAGACGGTCGGGGTGGTGACTTCGATGTCGCGGACGAAGTATCGTCCGCTGATGCCCGCCAGTGATTCGTCGGTGGCAAGCCGCAACGCTGCTGCTGCACCCTGCTCAGGAGTCAGCATGAAGCGGCGGATCAGTGACCCTACCGGGCGCAGGATCGGGGGGATCAGGTCGTCCACAATGTCGGTGGCCACGATGCCTGGGTGCACGGCATTCACCGTGACACCATCGGTGCCGAGGGTGTGGGCCTGGTCGTAGCCGGCGATGACGGTCAGGAGCTTTGCCCGTGCGTAGGCTTCGAAGGGGACGAATCCTGCAGCCGTGTTCAGTCGGGTGAGGTCGTCGAGGTCGCGCGGGTCGATTGTCGCGGGCCGGGGGCGACCAAGGAGTTTTACCTGGCGGGTGTCACGAATCGTGTCGGAGGCAATATTCACCACACGTGCTTTTCCGCGGCGGAGTGCCTCCTCCAGCAGGGAGGTCATCGCGAAGGCAGGAAAGTAGTCGACGGCGATGTGCATTTCCAGTCCGTCCGCCGAGAGGCGGTGCCTGGTGAAGTGAGCACCGGCATTATTGATCAAGATATGAATCGCATCGTGCTGTGCGGTGATCGCGGTGGCGGAAGCGATCAGACCGTTTGTGTGGGATAGGTCCCCAGTGATCACGTCGAGCTGGCCCGGGCCGGGATCGTTGGCGATCTGGTCGCGGAGGGTGTCTGCTCGGTGTGGATCGCGGGCGACGGTGATGACGTGGGCACCCGATCGGGCGAGTGTCCGGGCGATGACCTGGCCCATCCCCCCGGTTGCTCCGGTCACCACCGCCACCTGGCCTTCGAGCGGCGCCGGCGCGGTCATCGGTGGATCCTCGGGTAGCCGCGGATGAACTGCGGATTCTCGGCTTCCTCAACGAGGAAGGAGGCAAGATCCTCCCGGCCGATGGAGTGCCACAGCCGGATCGGCAGGTTTGCCCCCACCTGGTAGGTGCCGGTTGCGCGGGTGTCTTTCAGCATTGGTGGCCGGACGATGGTCCAGGCGATGCTCGATGCGGTGATCAGCGCCTCCATGGACTCCTTGTCCTTCATTTTCTCGGCCACCCCAGACCACACGGCCTTCGAGTATAGGGAGCGGTCATGGGTCTCCAGCACTCCATGGGCGCTGACCACGATCAACCGCGACATGCTGTCCTGACCCATTGCAGCGAGGGCGGCCCTGATCCCGTCGGTGCACACCGTGGTCGGGCCTTTCGCTGCACCCCCGAGCGCGCTGATGACCACATCGACGCCGGCCAATGCCGACGCCAGGCCGGCGACATGAGTCGGTGCCGACCATACCGCTTCGGATAAACGGTCGGTGCGCTCAAACGATCCCGGCCGGCGAACAACCGCCACAACATTGTGCCCGCGTTCAAGCGCCTGTGTGACCACGTGACGGCCCGTGCCGCCGGTCGCTCCGAGGACGGCGATTCTCAACGCTTGCGATACTTTCTGTCTCATAGCGTCGATCGTGTCACTTCTATCGCTACGAGTCAAGTTGTCTCGTAAGCTCGCCGTGTGAGCGTTCAGACTGATCCGAGATTCCTTCGCAGTAGGGAGGCGATGTTGAGCGCGGCGACGGAGCTTTTGCGCAGCGGAGGACCCGCCGCCGTGACGCATGCGCAGGTTGCCGCACGTGCGGGCATCGGCCGTGCGACGGTCTACCGGCACTGGCCGCGCGCCGATCAGCTTCTCGCGGAAGCGATGACCACGGTCCCGATGCCCTTTTTCGCCAGCGCCGCCACGCCCGACCGGAGCTGGTTTCGAAACGAGCTGATGTCACTAGCCCGACAGCTCGAGCAAGACGACGTGCGGGCAGTCACCACCACGCTTGCCAACGCTGCGCTGTGGGATGCGAAAATTGATGCACGAAGACAGCAGTTTGCGGCGACCCTGGCCCAGCGTCTCGCCGCCGCTCTCGCCACAGCGCAAGCCCGGGGTGAGGTCGTCTTGCCCGTTCCGACGGAGGCTGCTGCAGCTCTGCTGATCGGTCCTCTCTATTACAGGAGCACCATCGAACGTCGTGCCGTCGACAGCGTCCTCATTGACGCCGTCCTCGAGGGGGTAGGAGCATGGCGATGATCAGCTGACGGAGAGGCTGTCAGCACGGCCATCATCTGTCTGCTGGGTGCACTCACCGCGTATCCGTTGGCCAGACGCACCACGCTCGGCAACCGAGTGGTCTTCAGCGCAATCGTCGGACTCATCATGATCCCGCCGCTCAGCATCCTGGTGCCGCTCTTGGCCTGCTTAACCAGCTTGGAGGAATCAACACGTACTGGGGTGCAATCGTCATTATGGTGGTTACCCAATTGCCGCTGAGCGTCTTCCTCTATGCGGCGTTCATGAGGGGCTTGCCCATCGCCATCGAAGAGGCTGCCACCGTCGATGGGGCAAGCACGACCCAGACGCTGTTCCAGGTGGTTTTTCCGATGCTCAAGCCGGTGACGGCAACAGTCATCATTCTTACCAGTGTGTCTATCTGGAACGAGTATGCGTTGAGTGTCTTCGTGCTCCGCAGTCCCGATGTGCGAACAATTGCCCCGACCATCAGCACCTTCGTCGCAAGTCAGGGCAGCAATCTCGGCGCTGCAGCAGCAGCGGCTCTCATTTCGGTAGTTCCGGTCTTACTTGCCTACCTCGTGCTGCAGCGCTACTTCCTCAAGGGAATGGTGGCAGGGGCAGAGAAATGACGATTCACTCGTTGCGATACTGGAGAGCCCATGCATGACCGTTCGAATCTCATCCTGCCTCGGCTGGTTCGCTTCCTGCGTGATCGAGCGCCCTTGCCGTACACGGTGCTGAGGTTAAAGTGCATATCGAGGCCTGGGAAGCACCGGGGGAGCCGGTGCCGTTCTCAGAGGCGGTCCTGCAGCAATTCGAAGAGTTCACCATCGGCGCGCCATGGGGTATGACCTGGTTTCACGTCACCGGCACGGTACCGACGCAATGGGACATCCCGTCGAGCGACCGGGTGGAGCTTGTTGTCGACCTCGGATTCATTGACGGAATTCCAGGCTTTCAGGCGGAGGCACTTATCTGGAGTGCCGACGGTGACATCATCTCGGCCATCGAGCCGCTCAATCGGGCGGTCACACTTGGCGCAGAACCGGGGCAGAGCGTTGAGCTATACATCGAGGCGGCCAGCAACCCGGATATCGGACGGGGCTTCTCCTTCGAACAAACACCGTTCGCCGAGCGGCCCGTCATCCCGGGTGAGCCGCTTTACCGCCTGCGCCGTCTCGCAATCGCGCACTGGAATCGCCAGGTGTGGGAATTCCTTCAGGATCTCGCTGTGCTCGCAGGTCTCGCCGAGCAACTGCCGGACTCCCTTCCTCGCCGAGCCAAGATTTTGTATGCAATAGATGCGGCGCTCGATCTGATTGATCCGCAGGATGTGGTGGGTACCGTCGGGAGTGCTCGCGCCCCTCTGTTGGAGGCGCTTGCCCACCCGGCTCACGCATCGGCCCACCGCATCCATGCGGTCGGCCACGCGCACATCGACAGCGCCTGGTTGTGGCCGATCTGGGAGACGCGCCGCAAGGTTGCCCGCACCTTTAGCAACGTGCTGAGATTGCTCGAGGAAAACGGCGACTTCACCTTTTCGGCGAGCTCCGCCCAGCAGTATGCCTGGCTCAAGCAGGACCATCCCGCACTGTTTGCCCGAGTGAAGCAACGTCTGGCGGAGGGCCGCTTCGTGCCGGTCGGTGGGCAGTGGGTAGAGCCGGATTCAAATCTGCCGAGTGGCGAATCTTTGGCAAGGCAGTTCCTCCAGGGTAAGCAGTTCTTCCTCGAAGAGTTCGGCATCGAGCCGACGGAAGTGTGGATTCCTGACTCGTCCGGATACAGCGGAGCGCTGCCGCAGATTGCCGCAGCAGACCGGTAGGCCGAAATACTCCAATGGTGGTAGGCACGTGTCTCCGCCGGGCGGATGCCGAACCCGCGGGCAGCGGGCACTCTAAGTAGAGCACCGGGATCGGTGCACACCACTGAGCACTTCCGGAGAGGCACATGTCTGAAGCGGTTTTGGAAACTAAGGATCTTCACAAGTCATACGGAAAGGGGTCCAACCGTTTCGATGCGCTCAAAGGCGTCACCTTGTCCATTGGGCGGGGGGAGAGCCTAGCCATCGTCGGCAAAAGCGGATCCGGTAAATCCACCCTCATGCACCTACTCGCGCTTCTCGACCGGCCGACATCCGGAGAAATCCTCCTGAACGGGGATGATGCTGCACGGCTCAAAGGGCGCATCTTGAACACGACGCGAAACCACACCTTCGGTTTTGTTTTCCAACAATTCTTCCTCGTCCCCAACACCAGCGTCCTCGACAACGTCATGTTGCCGTTGAAGATCGCCGGCATCGGGTCACGAGCCCGCAAAATACAAGCCATGGAGGCGCTGGATGCGCTGGACATGTCCGACAAAGCCAAAAGCAATGCAACCGATCTGTCCGGCGGACAGAAGCAGCGAGTCGTCATCGCTCGTGCGCTGGTCAATGAACCGAGCGTCATCTTCGCCGATGAGCCCACCGGCAACCTTGACTCCGCTACCGGAGCCGTCGTCGAGGACATCCTTCTCGACCTGAAAAAAGACCGCGGCATCACATTGGTTCTCGTCACCCACGACGCGGACCTCGCGGCGCGCTGCGATCGCAGCATATTTGTCAAAGACGGCCTCATTCTCGAGCAGGAGCTTTCCGCATGAAATTCCAAGACATCCTCACTACAGCTATCGCCAGCACTTTCCGCAGCAAACTTCGCACCACCCTCACTGTTGTTGCCATCTTCATCGGCGCCTTCACCCTCACCATCACCTCCGCGATCGGTACCGGCGTCTCGGACTACATCAACACTCAGGTGTCCTCGATCGGCGCAACCAATGTCATGACCGTGACAAAAGCCGCCGACGCATCCAGTTCAACGAACACCGGCCCGAAAAAATACGACCCTAAGACCAGCGGCGCAACAACTCAAGGCAGAGTCCAAGGCCCCCCTACCGATACAAACGTGCTTACCGCTAGCGACATCACGAAAATCAAACCGATTAGCGGAGTGCTTACCGTCGCGCCATCAGTCCAGGTGAGCCCGGACTACATCCAAGCCCCCGGACACGGGAAATATGTCATGAGCCTCAACGACAACGCAGCACTCACCAAAGCCGACCTGGCCAGCGGCCGTCAACTGGACAACAGCACATCCGCGTCCGAAGTGCTCCTCCCCACCACCTACCTGCACAATGTCGGTTTCACCAGCGCAAAAGAGGCGATCGGACAATCGGTTACCGTGGGAATCACCGACTATGCCGGTGCGCAGCATGTTGTGAACGCGACGGTGGTTGGGGTGCAAAACGCCACACTATTCGGCGGCGGCGTCTCAGCCAACACCGCATTGACCAACAAATTGGAGAACGTTCAAGCTACGGGCAAACCGGCGACCGTCACGTCCAGCTACGCATCAGCCACGATTACCTTCGACTCCTCCTCCAGTCCGGCGCAGATCACCGCGCTGAAGAAGGCACTTGCTGACAAAAGCTACTCTGCGCAAACTGTGGCGGACCAACTCGGGTCCTTTGAAACGGTCATCAACGGCATTGTCGGAGTCCTCGACGCATTCGCGATCATCGCCCTGATCGCGGCTGGGTTTGGCATCATCAACACGCTGCTGATGAGCGTGCAAGAACGCACCCGCGAAATCGGACTCATGAAAGCCATGGGAATGGGCGGAGGCAGAATATTCACCCTCTTCAGCCTCGAAGCTGTCTTCATCGGCTTCCTCGGAAGCGCCATCGGGGCGGGAGTGGCGATCGGAATCGGAACTCTTATCAGCGGAGCTCTCGCCGGTGGACTCCTCTCCGGCCTACCCGGACTGCACCTCCTACAGTTCGCACCCACCTCAATCGCAACCATCATCATCGTCGTCATGCTGATCGCGTTCCTCGCAGGAACACTCCCCGCCCGGCGCGCATCCAGGCAGAACCCCATCGAGGCGCTCCGCTACGAATGACGTAGTGGTGAGAGTGATCGACCTCGCCGCCAGCGCAGCAGCAGGTGTGCTCGCCGCGATCGGCGGGAACCTTCCCCAAGCCCTCGCTGCAGGAATCGCTCTCGTTCTACTGCTCGTGTGGACCGTGCTCTACCCACGCATCAGCGCGCCCATCAACCGCGTTCTGACTGCGTCCGCCGATGCGCACGAGACCCCGGCCAACACCCGGGCTCTTCAAGCTGGCTGGGATCGCATCATCGTGCTCCGTGCGATGTTGCAAGGCGCGGCGGTCCTCGCGCTCGGAATCAGCCTCATCGTCAGCTAACCCGACCGCGGACTACGTCTGCCCTCAGCATTAATCCCAGTACCTCCGTGACCCGGGTGCGGTCGTCCCATTTCAAACGGTGGCACTGGCTCTATGACCGGAACAGGCACCAACAGACACGGTGTCGCGAGTAGTCCGACGCAGAGGGACATGATCGCGACCATCGCGGCCATCTGCGGGTATTGCCGGCAGGCCGAGGGATAGCGCCACCGACTTCGAGCGGTCAGACGGGCTCAAGATGCACGCGCGCGGAGGGCCCCTCTACGTACGCTGGCGGAATGGAGCTCCGGGTCGCTGGCTGGCGCGTTTCAAGGTCAACGCGTTCGACAGCAGTCCCAACCGACAGCAGACCCGTTATCGCCCATCACCAGACGTGGTGATAAGGCGGTGGCGAGTGGGTTTGCGGCGAGACCATCGACGTACCGTCCCTCAATAAACGCGGGCAAATGCAGGGATGAGAGAAGTTTGCTGATGCCCTTAGGGACCGTTTCGCGTCTCGGCCGCCTCCGCGATCGTTCCGCTGATGGCTCGCTGAGAGAGAGCAGATACGTGGTCCCGGTCGGATCAAGCCCGTAACCGTGGGCGAGGGCTTCCAGGATCTTGGGGGATGACCCCCACCTGTTGGAAAACCTCTAGGAGGTTCAGTTCGTCCCAGTGCTCAACGAACAAGCCGTCCTTGACGCGCCAGATGTCGATGCTGCGCATCTCCACCTTGTTGCCGCTGGCTGGGATGCCGAGAAGCTCAGCCGCATGGGTCCCGCGGTAGATGAAGCGACCAACGACACGGTCGCCGGAGATGATGAGGTCCTCCATCGTTGCGGTCAGATCTGAGAGGCCGGCGAAGAACGCGGTCCAGAACTCCCTGTTGGCTTCACGTCCGTCGGCAACGGTCGGGTTGTGGTTGATGTAGTCCTCGGCGACGAACTCGTCGACCAAGTCGGGCTCGTGTGTATTGAGCATTTTGAGGTAGGTCCGGGCTAGTGCCTCTTCGTTCATCGCCATGTTCTGCTCCCTCTCGATAGATGGCTAGCGCCGCTAACCACTAGCAACGCTAACCATTCACAAAGGCAGTGTCAATAGCGACGCTCTCACGACTAGCGCTGCTACTATTACATATGACCATCGACGATCGTCGCCTCCGCGAGCGAACTGCGCAGCGCCGTCTCATCACGTCGACCGCCCGGGCATTGGCGGAGAAGGAGAGTTGGGATGTCGTCACGACACGCCGATTGTCGGCAGAGATCGAGTACAGCCAGCCCGTCATCTACAAGCACTTCGCGTCGCTCGAGGATCTCGCCGAAGCGGTCGCCCTCGAAGGCTTCGACGAGCTCACCGATGCCCTTACCCATGCACGACGCGATGCCTCCCCGGAGGACGCCGTCGGAGCAGTTGCCCGCGCTTACACCTCCTACGCCATCGAGAACCCGGCCCTCTACGATGTGATGTTCACTAGGGTCACCCGTCTGAGCTTCGGCGGTGATGACGCACCCCCGCCACTGCCGGCCGCTTACGGCGAGCTGCGGGCGGCCGTGGCCATGATCGCGGTGGAGCGGGACATCGATATTCTCACCGAAGTTCTTTGGGCCGCGTTACACGGGCTGATTATGCTTGGCCGTAACGGAAGGATCCGGCCAGATAAATTCAATGAACGCATCAGCCGCCTCATCGACCAGTTCAGCGCCCGGTAGTCGGACTTAGGGCCTGCGAGCACTCCCACGCCACCATTGTTAGCGATACGGCCGCGAACGTGTGGTCATGCGTTTGACCCGCTCGACGTAAAGCGGGATGATCGCGCCTCCTACGGACGAGCTGAAGGTGTGAGTCGCAGGGCTGGGTGGCTTAGTTTTCGCATTGATAAGTGGCCGGACCTAGAACACGCCGGGAACGGTCGTTGGGGTTGGACACGGGCCAATCCTGATTAGTCGCTCGCGTGGAGTTGGGCTGCTGTGAGGGCTACGGCGTTTGCGACGAGAGCGGTCGCATCAGAGCGGTCGTCCCGGGTCGCGACGACCGAGTGCCGACCCTTCCAAGACGGATCATCGACGCGAACCGTGCGGATGCCTCGGGGCACGCTGGTACTGGCGATGGCGGGGATTGTTGTTATGCCCAGCCTCGCTTCGACGAAGCCGAATCGGGTTGGCCAATCCCGAACGGTGAAGGCGATGTGAGGCGAAACCAGTGTTGGCCACGCCCCAAACTGAGGGTCGTCCCGCGCGCCGCCACCGACTATCCAAGGTTGGTCCTCGAGATCGGCAACCGGCACCCACCGGGCCCGCGCGAACGGATGGTCCTCGGGGACGGCGATCATGAGTGGCCCGCCGGCTATCTCGTCAGTGCGAAGGCCAGCGAAATCGTAGTCAGCCAATCCGGTGCCAACCGCGACGATGGCCACGTCGAGGCTGCCGGCGCGCAGGCGGCCGAGTTGAGTGGGAGATGACGCCTCCTGGAATTCCAGGGTCAGATCCGGGTGGTCGAGGCGGAGCTGCTTGATGACCAGCGGAACGAGACGCATTGCCGCTGTCGGGAAGGCGCCGAGCGCTACCTTGCCTGAGATCTCGTTGGAGAGTCCCGAAAGCTCGCGGCTCGCCGCATCCAACTCGTTAAGAACTGTTGCGGAGCGTGAGGCCAGCACCTGCCCGGCGACCGTGAGCTCGACGCCGCGGGGTGTGCGCCGGAAGAGGACGGTACCAGTAGCGAGCTCCAGGGTGTGCATCTGCTTGGAGACGGCGGATTGGGTGTATCCGAGGGTTTCGGCGGCCGCGGTGAACGAGCCGGTGTCGGTTACCGCACGGAGAACACGAAGTCCGGTGATGCTGGGATCTGGCATGTACTCAGGATCTCGCAGTCCGTTATGGAATGTCCGCTATTCGAGGTTGTCGCTGGTGGAATATCGTACTTTCCCAGAGTCTTGGATGGTCGATTGAAAGGATACCCCGATGACCAAGACGTGGTTCATTACCGGGAGTTCGAGCGGATTCGGACGGATTTGGGCGGAAGCGGCCCTCAACCGGGGCGATCGCGTGGCAGCGACGGCCCGCTCTCTCCGGTCGATCCAGGACCTGGCGGAACAGTACGGAGACCGCGTGCTGACCCTCGAACTCGATGTCACCGACCGCGCGCAAGTTTTCGCCGCCGTGCAGCGCACCGCCGAACACTTCGGCTCGCTCGATGTTGTGATCAACAATGCTGGCTACGGTCACTTCGGGATGGTGGAAGAGGTTACCGAGCAGGAGCTACGCAACCAGCTCGAGACGAACCTCTTCGGCGCGGTGTGGGTAACGCAGGCTGCCCTGCCCATCATGCGCGAGCAGGGACACGGCCATATTCTCCAGATCACCAGTGAAGGCGGCATTCGGGCGTTCCCCGGAATTGGTGCGTACCACGCCTCGAAGTGGGCGCTCGAGGGACTGTCCGAAGCCCTGTGGCAGGAGGTGGAACCGTTCGGTATCCGCATAACGAATGTTGAGCCGGGGCCGTATGCCACCAACTGGTTAGGGCGCGGCTCCGTTTCCAGTGCACCGAACCCGGCCTACGACTCTATCCGGGAGGCCTCCGAACACGAGTGGGAGGTAGGGGACCCGAAGGCGACTGCGCAGGCAATACTTGAGCTGGTCGACTCGGTAGAGCCTCCCCACCGGCTGCTACTGGGCAAATCATTTGGGTCGATCGCCGCCATCTATGCGAACCGGGTTCAGACTTGGGAAAAATGGCAGCCAACCGCGTTACGGGCATTCGAAGTATCGTCCGACATCCCTGGAAACGACTGACATCCGCGAGTAGGGAAGTCGCAGCGCCCACACCGCGATCCCTTCCCGCCATACGGTTGCGTCCGTCAATGACCGTCCGCAGGACACTCCCGCAACGCGGCTCAAAAACGGCGTGTTGTGTCTCGTAGCCCGTGTCCGGGATCTATGTTCCGCGAGGAGAATCGCAAACCGAAACTCGCGATCGACGTCATCCGACGTCTCGTCGAAGGTCGCTATAGGATGCTCCACTGATGCTGTCAGCGTGGAATGAGCAGCGGCGTCAGCCCATGACCAGAACGCTCGCCCTGGGGGCGAGGAAGTGATCGAGCACCAGTTCGGCGGCGCCCTGAGCGGCAGTGTGTTCGCCGACGGACGAACCCACCACGCGGAGCGCCTCGCGGGAGACCACGAGTTCGCTGCGCACAGCTTCTTCGAGCACGGGGAGGAAGGTGGCGCTGAGGCGATTCCAGGTGGGCCCCCCGAGCACGACCCGCGGCACGTCGAGGAAGTTGACGAGCACACCGATCCCCACTGCGACCCGCCTCGCGGCGCGACACAGGATGGCGGACGCCGCGACCTCGCCGGCTGCGGCCAATTCGCAGAGTGCGGTGCACGCGTCATCGATAGCGAGGTAGTCGGTCAGGTTGGGAAGCGGCAGAAGGCGCGCCTCAGCGGCCTGTATGACCAGCGCCTCTGGCACGCAGGCGGCGGCGAGCCCTCCGCGCCGGCCGCTCCAGCCCAGATCTTCCGCTGCGGCGTCGACGAGGATGTCGCCGATCTCGCCGATGTTGTTGCTCGCGCCACGAAGCACCTGGCCCTGCGTGACCACCGAGGCGCCGACCCCGGATCCGAGGTACACGAACAGGAAGTCAGCAAAGGCGGACGTGCGCAACTCCGCGACCGCCGCCGCAGTGACATCCTTGTCGAGGAGCACGGGCATGCCGGTCGCGTCGTGGAGGTCGGCGCGCAACCGCACGTCACGCCACTTGGGCAACTGAGGCGGGTCCAGAACGACGCCGGTGCGCACGTCGAGTGGTCCGGGCACGGCGATCCCGAGCCCCAGCACACGATCGCGGTCCACGCCGGCTTCGCGGATGAGGCGACCTGTGGTCACGGCCAGAAGTGCCGTCATCTCGCTCGGCCCGGCGGCCTGGGGAGTTCGAAGCTGACGCAGCTGACGTACCTCGCCTGCGACGTCGAGGAGCAGAACAGTGAGCCGCGCGGGGTCCATATGCACACCAACAGCGAAGGCACCGCCGCCGTTGACGACGAGCGGGATGCTGGGTCGCCCCCGAGCGGGGTCGCTTCGCTCGCCCTCGCTGACCAGTTCAGCATCGATGAGTCGACGCGTGATGTTCGAGACGGTCTGAGAGGCCAGGCCCGAGGTTCGTTGCAGGTCGGCCCGGCTCTGCCCGGGGTCACGACGAATCAGGTCGAGAACCACGGCCTGGTTGTAGTCAGCAAGACGAGGGAGATTGCTGCCCCTGAACATCGTGCCTCCCGCAATGCGTTGACCGTGCGCCCTGCGGACCCGCTGTGCCGACCGCGCCGTCCCGCATTCACAACCCTATCGAATCGATTTAAGACAGGTGAACGTTATTCCGGCTCAAGGATTCTCTTAGACAAAGAATGTCACTAATTGCAGTCATCTTGACCACACCCAAACTTTGTCCTAACATGAAATCCACGCTTTATCCCATCGAATAGGCAAAGTAGCCAAAGGGAGAAAGCGGAGAGAGGTACCGCAATGAAGCGCACTCGCGTGATCGCGGCCGTCGTTGCTACCCTGGTCGTCGCGGGCGGGCTCACTGCCTGCTCCGCGAGCAGCGGCAGCAGCAGCACCGACGGTAGCAATGGCCCTGTGACAATCACCATCCTCGAGCAGAAGCAGACCCGAATCGATGACCTCAAGAAACTGATTCCTGGCTTCGAGTCGGCGATGAAGAAGCAGGGGAAGAGCATCAAAGTCAAGCTCATTGAAGACGTGCTGACCGATGACCAGTTCAAGACCAAGATCACCCAGCAGTTCATCTCCGGCCAAGCTCCCGACATCGTCGATATGGGCGAGAACATGATCCCCGGATTCGCGGCGGCGGGCTATCTCGCCCCGCTTGGCAGCTACCTCGACAAGTGGAGCGGCTGGGATCACTACCTCCCGCAGTTCCGTAAGGCGATGGTCCGCCAGGACGGCAAGATCTACAGCCTCATGCACGACACCGGCGTCTCGAACTTCTTCTACCGCAAAGATATCCTCACGCAATCTGGTATTTCCACCGCCCAGCCGGCGACGTGGAAGGATCTGATCGCCCGTCTCGTCGAGATCAAGGACAAGACGGGTGAACCGCCGCTCGTCGTCCCGGCAGGCAGCGCATGGGGTGGAGGCACGTGGACCGAAGGCTTCCAGCCGATCCTCAGTGGCACCGATCCGAAATACTACAACGTCAAGTCGGGCAAGTGGGACCTCAAGAGCCCCGGATGGCTCGCGACGTTCAACCTTTACAGCGAGCTCGTGACCAAGGGCCTCCTCCCCGTGCAAGACCTCGAAAACCCGAACCCGTGGGAGCCCACGAAGTACGACAAGTTCCCGGCCGGTAAACTCCAGGTCTCCGCTCAGGGGACGTGGGGCTGGAAGTACGACTGGGGCCCCCAGGGCCAGTCGCCGATCGCCGACCTCTACCAGAAGGTCGACACCTGGCAGTACCCGGCTCTCAAGAGCGGAGACAAGCCCTACGGCTGGAGCAGCCTCGGGTTCGGCTACACGATCCCGGAGAAGTCTCAGCGCAAGGACGCCGCCATGCTGTTTGCGGAATACCTCACCACCGGGGTGCCCCTCGCCGAGCAGCTCCAGTCCGCCGGAGCCGCGTCGCCGCGAGACGACCTCACGAACGTGAAGCCCTTCTCTGAGGAGCCCAAGCTGCTGCAGGCCACGAAGGACCTCAAAACGAGCGTCTACGTGGCGACAGGAGACGGTTCAGATCAGATTTCGCAGGCTGTCGCCAGCGCGACCGAACTGATTCTCTCTGGCAAAGCGTCCGGTGCCGAAGCATACAAGTCCTTCGTGAAGAATGCGACGGACCTGCTCGGTCCAGATTTGGTCAAGTAGTGACCTCGATTATCAACCCACCCGCTTCGGCGGCGACGGCCACTCGGCCGGCGTCGCCAAAGCGGCGCGGCAAGCAGCGCACATGGCCCTTCGTGCTCATTCTGCTCGGCCCGGCCGCAGCGCTCATCGCACTATTCATCGTGGCGCCCGCGATTTACAGTTTCTACCTCAGCTTCACCAACACGCAGCTGACGGGATTCGCTGCGCGAGACCCGAAGTTCGTCGGTTTCCAGAACTACGTCTACCTGCTGACGAACGCTGACTTCCTCAGCTCGCTCGGCCAGACCGGCCAGTTCGTGCTCTATTCGGCCATCATCGGCCAGACCGTGCTCGGCATGGTCGCGGCGATCCTGCTCAGCCGGCCATGGCTACGCGGCAAAGGCATCTTCGGCGCCGCCGTGCTCATGCCCATGGTGGTGCCGGAGGTGGTGGCCTCGCTCACCTGGGCGAGCGTGCTGTCGAACAACTCGTCCGGCACGTTGAACCAGCTGACCTCACTCTTCGGGGGCGCTCCGACCGACTGGCTCCAGGTGGTGCCGCTTGCCTCGGTCATCATCGTCAACATCTGGCGCGGGGTCGCGTTCGCCATGATCATGTTCCAGGCAGCTCTCGAAGAAGTGCCAGCCGAACTCATCGAGGCTGCACGCATAGACGGTGCCAAGGCACTGCAGGTCTTCCGCTACGTGACACTCCCGCTCATCCGCGGACCGGTATTCCTCTACCTCCTTTTGACGACGATCAGCACCGTCGGCGTTTTCGGACTCGTCTACTTCCTCACCCAGGGCGGCCCGGGCGGCCAGACGCGAATCGCGGCCATCTACATCTACGAACGCGCACTGCAGTTCTCCCAGATCGGGATCGGTAGCGCGGCCTCGATAATCCTGCTGATCATCGTGCTGGTGCTCGGTCTGTCCTACGTACGGCTCTCGAAAGTGGAGGTATGAAATGACATCTATCGCCACTCGTCGGGCCAAACAAGACGTGGCTCCTGTGCGGCGCTACCGGCGGCGTCCGCTGCGGCCCGTCACCGTCGTGCAAAGGGTTTTGGGCTATGTTCTCATCGCGCTGCTAGTGCTCTTCTGCGTAGTGCCGTTCGCGTGGGTGGTGCTGAGTTCTGTGGATGGGAACGCCGGGCCGAATGTGCAATGGCCGGCATGGTCTTTCGAGAATTTCGTGGGCTTCTTTACGAACTCCGGAACTCCGCGGCTGCTGGTCAATAGCCTCATTATCGGGATCGGCGCGACCGCGCTCAACCTCGTCCTGGGACTCGCGGGTGGGTACGCCCTGGCCCGTTTCCAGTTTCCCGGGCGACGCGCGTTCATGTTCGGCATCCTGCTGATCAGGGTGATCCCGGCACCGGCCACGATCGTGGCTCTCTACCTGATCATGGTGAACCTGAACCTCACAGACACTCTGTATGGGCTCATCCTGGTCGAGGCCGTACTGCAGCTTCCGGTGACGCTGTGGCTGCTCAAAGGCACGATCTCGGCCGTACCCATCGAACTGGAGGAGGCCGCCTGGGTCGACGGGAATACGCGCTTCCAGGCGATCCGACGGATCGTCTTACCGCTTGCCGGGCCAGGTCTCGGTGCCGCTGCGATGCTCACCTTCATGGGCGTGTGGGGAGACTTCCTCACCCCGCTCGTGATGCTGCAGAACCAGGACCTCTACCCCCTGTCGATCGGTCTGTTCCGCGCCTTCAGCGAGCACAATCAGGTCGATTGGGGCCTCCTCGCCGCGAGCGCGATCGTTTACGTCATTCCGCCGGCCGTGCTCTACATTTTCGTACGCAAGAACCTGCTCCGCTCCAGCCTCGGCGGGGCGGTGAAAGGATGACCACTGTGAACGATCCCGCGAACGACTCGAGCTCGCTGGACGATCGTTTGCCGGTGGTCGTGGTGGGCGCCGGTGCCATGGGTAAAGAGTGGTTGCGCATGCTGGTGAAGTCGCACAGCGCGGCGCCCGTCGGCGTTGTGGACCTGGATCTTGACCTCGCGGCCGCTGCCGTCGCTTCCCTGGGACTCGACATCGTGGTGGGTGCCTCGGTTGTTGAGGTCGCCGAGCGGGCAGGCGCCCAGGCAGTGGTGAACGTGACAATCCCGCAGGCCCACCGAATCGTCAACGAGCAGGCGTTGCGCGCGGGACTTCCTGTGTTGTGCGAGAAACCATTGGCGCCCACAGTGGCCGAGGCGCTGCGCCAGGTGGCGCTCGCGGACCTCACCGGCAGTTTGCTCATGGTGAGCCAGTCGCGTCGATATTTCAATCACCTTGCCGCGTATCGCGAGGCCGTCGGCGCCCTCGGGTCGCTTGGCGCGATCCACGCCGAATTCTTTCACGCCGACCACGAGCCGGGCTTCCGCGAGCAAATGGATCATCCGCTCCTCGTGGACATGTCCATCCACCATTTCGACCAGCTCCGCTACCTCGTCAACGATGAGCCAATAGCGGTGCGATGCAGTTCGTGGAATCCACCGTGGAGCTGGTTCGCCGGCCACGCTGCTGCCACTGCCGAGTTCGAACTGGCCTCGGGGGCGCGATTTGTCTATGCGGGAAGCCGGGCCACTCCAGGTCTGCAGACCTCCTGGAACGCGGATTGGCACGTCTACGCCGAGCGCGGTGCTGCGGCGTGGGACGGCGACACCGTCGTGCGTGTCGACGCGGAAGACATCCCGTTCAACGTGCCCGATCGGCGAGAGGGCATCGAGGGTTCGCTCGAGGAGTTCGTGGTATCCCTGCGTGCGGGCACCACACCGCAGAACGAGGTACGCGCCAACCTGCTCAGTCTCGCGATGGTGGAGGGGGCCATCCGTAGCAGCGAGCGCGGAGGCGACCGCGTTGTCCTAGACGACCTGCTCGAAGAGTCGCTCGCCCAGGCCATAGTCGACGAGCAGCGCGATGATGTGGCCGAGCTACTTCGCTCCTGGTCCAGCGCCGCTGAGGCCATCACCAGCCCGGCATGGGGATCCGTTCCTGCCGATATCGCGTCAGGAGGCGCTCTGTGACCAATACCGAACCGATCCGAGTAGTCGTCTGGGGCGAGAACCGACACGAGCAGATCAACCCTGTCGTGCTCGGAATCTACCCCGATGGCATGCACAGCACGATCGCGGAAGGCATTCGAAGCATGCTCGGTGACAATGTCGTCGTGTCGACGCGGGTTCTCGACGAGCCCGAGCACGGCATGACCGAGGAGACTCTCGCTGCCACCGATGTGCTTCTCTGGTGGGGCCACACCGCTCACGAGGAGGTCGAGGATGAGGTGGTCGAACGCATCCATCGTCACGTGCTCGAGGGCATGGGGATCATCGTGTTGCATTCGGGGCACCACTCCAAGATCTTCCGTCGGCTTATGGGCACCACGTGCAGTCTGCGTTGGCGCAATGACGGCGACAGCGAGCTGGTCTGGACCATTGCGCCGCGGCATCCGATTACCGAGGGCGTGCCCCAGCCGATCGTCATTCCCGGGCAGGAAATGTACGGCGAGTACTTCGACATCCCGGAACCCGACGAGCTCGTGTTTATCAGCAGCTTTTCGGGCGGTGAGGTGTTCCGGAGCGGTGTGACCTACCGGCGAGGGTACGGGCGCGTCTTCTACTTCAGCCCTGGCGACGAGATTTATCCGGTGTATCACCACCCGGATGTGCAGCGAGTCATCGCGAACGGCGTGCAGTGGGCGCGTCCCGAGAAAGCTCGCGAACCCTATGTCGTTACTCCTATGTACCTGACGGGTGAATTCGACCGGCCCGTGCTGCCCGCGCCGGGCGGACAACTCATCGACTACTACACTCGCGAGCCCATCGCGCCGCGGAATAGCTGAGCGTGACAGAGGGATCCGCCGAGGGAGGACAGCTGCTGCGGGATGCGACTGCGCTCACCATGCTCCGCATTCGCCCGTTCGCCCGGTTCCGCATCAATCCGGCCGCGTACCGGGAGACGCGGGCGGTGGACGTGCGCGCTTGGGCGGTCGGCTCACGTTGGGACCGGCCGTGGGACACTGTGTGGTTCGATGTCAGAGGCAAAGTGCCCACAGAATGGGCGGCAGGTGAGGCGGAGCTTGTCGTTGACCTCGGGTTCACCGGCACTCAGCCGGGATTTCAAGCCGAGGCGACGGTCTACCGCATCGACGGGTCGATTGTGAAAGCAATCGAGCCGCTCAACTCCTGGGTGCCGGTATCGGAGCCGGGTTCGTTCCGGTTCCTGGTGGAGGCGGCGGCAAACCCGATGCTGCAGGTCCCGTACGGGTACGAGCCGACGCTTCTTGGTGACAGGGCCACCTCCGGCGGTGAACCGCACTACCGTCTAGAACGACTGGAACTTGCCCGTCGCGATCTTGTCGTCGGGGAACTGCTTCAGGATGTCGCCACTCTCGACGGGTTAGTAGACGTTCTGCCCTGCGAGGGAATGCGGCGCGGGGGCGATGGCGGCGGTGGCACGCGCGAGATGCTTGCGCAGGCCGCGCGTAAACGTGACCTCGAGGGCTCGCCCCGAGTCGAATTATCCGACTCGCATTCCTTCTTTCGGGCCGCGGAAGCCGAACTGACCCACCCTGCGGTGTGGGTCGGCGAGCTGCACGCTTGTATCCCAGCACAAGACGAAACAGGGCAACCGCCGCAGCGAGGCACTCTTGCGGCAGGCCGAGGTGCGGGCGTCGACGGCCGCCATCCTGCGAGGTACGCCGTATCCCGCGGACCAGTTGAGGGACGCCTGGCGTACGGTATTGCTCCTGCAGTTCCACGACATCCCGCCCGGCACCTCGATCGCGTGGATTCATCAGGATGCCGAGGCGGGGTACGCGCGGGTCGCGGCGTCGCTCGGTGACGTCATCGACGCGTCGCTTGAGGCGCTGGCGGGGGAGTGCTGCAGTTGCTGCGCGACACCCCGCGGGAGTGGGAAGGATGGGACATCAACGAGGAAGACCAGCGCTCGGGGCGCGAGCTGCTCGACCCTGTTTCCGTGCTGATGGACGACGATACGGTGGCGATTCGCCACGAGTTCGGCGCCGCTGTCGCAGAAGTGCGTATCAGGGTCGTTGACGGACGAGTCGATCTGGCGTACGCCATCGACTGGCACGAATCGCAGAAGTTGCTGAAACTCGCCTTCCCCGTCGACGTTCGCGTAGATCGCGCGGCGTCGGAGATCCAGTTCGGTCACCTGGACCGCCCGATTCACCACAATACTTCGTGGGACGCAGCCCGGTTCGAGATCATCGCGCATCGATGGATACAGATCGGCGAGCCGTCATGGGGCGTGGCTATCGCCAACAATGTCGTCTACGGACATGACATCCGCACGGCCACCGCGCCGTCCGGTCGCCCGAAGGCCGTGGCGAGGCTATCGCTCTCGCGAGCGCCGCGATACCCGGACCCGGGCGCAGACCGGGGAGAGTATGAGTTCACTGTGAGCCTGCGCCCGGGCGGAATTCCGGAGGCCATCGCTGACGGGTATCGGCAAAGTCTGCCCTCGGGGCCGATGGCAGTGGCGATCTCGTGGTCCGCCTCTATGATGCGCACGGTAACCGTTCCGCGGCGCCCCTGACACCTCGATCGACTAGGGCCACGTGTCTGCGACCGACCTGTTGGAGCGTGCGATGCAGGGGACAGCGATTAAGGACGTCGCCACGCGTCGGATCGAGCTCTCCCTCCGTCCGTTCGAGCTGCTGGCTCTGCGTTTCCGTGCGCCACGTGTCGCCGCCTGACCTTCCCGCCCGGGTTAGCTCTTCGATAATATGTTCGTACATATCGACCGGAAAGAAGTCGCTGAAATCTCTGACCTGAAGCCCGCAGTGCCGCGGCAAGCACACATGCTCCCGAGCAGTCTCCTCACGGATCTGGACCGGTCGGGGCCAGTTCCGCTTTACTTCCAGATCGCGACCCGTATCGAGAGCGCCATCCTCGACGGGCGTATTCCTCCCGGATCTCGGCTTGAGAACGAGGTAGCCCTCGGCGAACGACTCGGGTTGTCCCGTCCGACTATTCGACAGGCAATCCAGGACCTGGTGGATAAAGGTCTCCTTGTGCGTCGTCGCGGGATTGGCACCCAGGTCGTGCACGGGCAGGTCACCCGCAAGGTCGAGCTCACAAGTCTTTACGAAGACCTCGCCCGCGACAATCGCGCTCCCACTACGGATTTGCTCTTGCATGAGGTGATCGCGGCGGATGCCCGCGCGGTGGAGCGACTCGGCGTTGAGCTCGATTCGCCCGTGCTCCGCATAAAACGGCTTCGACGGGCAGACGGGGTGCCGCTCGCCCTGCTGGAGAACTTCCTTCCGGAAGAGTTCACCGACATAAGTGAAGCGGTTCTCCAGCAGCACGGCCTCTATCAGGTGCTCAGAGACCGCGGGGTCTCCATCCGCGTTGCTCGTCAAAACATCGGTGCGAGGCGCGCGAGTTCTTCGGAAAGCCAGCTGCTCCAGGTGGACAAGCACGGGCCTGTGCTGACCATGGATCGCGCGGCATACGACAACGCGGGTCAGGCGGTCGAATTCGGCCACCACGCTTACCGCCCCGACCTGTATTCGTTCGAGATCACCCTTGTCGATAAGTACCTCAGCCCGACCCACGATTCCAAGGATGAGACTTGATGACAGCTGCGCGCCCGGTGATTTCCTTTTCATGCTTGCCGCGCCCGGGCGTCCACTCTCCCAGCCATACGGCCGAGTTCCACTGCCGGGGCTCGACACTGATTCCATCTATCACTTCAGCGTGCAGGCGCCCGGCGATGGATATCCCCAACTCACGAGCCGACCCGGTTGGATGCGCCTCGAGGGTGTGGAGCTCAGCGGCCGCGCTCTCGAAGACGTCGGGCTAGATCTGCCCCCGCTGCATCCCGATCGCCTGGTATTGGTTCGCGCAACCAAGACGAGCGTCACGCAACCGGTGTCGCGCAGCCTGGTTGCGAGACACCGCGATTGACATCGTGGCTTAGGAAGGACCGAAATACGCCCTCTGGCTCTTGCGTTGCTCCACGTACTCGGCGCGAGCGTTGCGCGTGCTGTCGAGTGTAGAAACTTCCGCAACGGGAACGTCCCACCACCCCTGGCCGTCGGGCGAGTAGAGCAGGGGATCGCTGTTGATGTGGATCAGCGTCGCGCGGTCGGAGGCCTTCGCGTCTGCGACGGCCTCGGCGAGATCAACGATGGCGCCGGGCCCAGGCTCGACCCTGATCACTCGGATTCCCAGGCTCTCTGCGTTCGTCGCGAGGTCGATCGGCAGGATGTCGCCCGACCCGACGGCGCCGTGCGCGTCGCGATAGCGGTACTGGGTGCCGAAACGCTGCGAGCCGAGGGTCTCACTCAGGTGCCCAATCGACGCATAGCCGTGGTTCTGGACAAGAACGATGATGAGCTTGATGCGCTCGGCGACCGCTGAAACGATCTCCGTGTGCATCATCAGGTACGAGCCGTCGCCGACCATCACAATCGCATCGCGCGTACTGTCAGCCCGCGCAACGCCAATTCCCCCAGCAATCTCATAGCCCATGCAGGAGTAGCCGTATTCGACGTGGTAGCCGAGGTCGTCCCGAGCCCGCCAGAGCTTATGCAGGTCGCCCGGCAGGGATCCCGCCGCGGCGACCACCACATCACGGGGATCCGAGGCTGCCTGGACGGCGCCAATGATTTCGGACTGGCTCGGCAGATCCCGGCCGCTCGGTGCGAGTGCTGCATCGACGACGTCGTTCCACAGCCTCTTCTGGTGCGAATACTCGGCGACGAAGCCCGCGTTGACGCGGTGCCCGGCGAGGCCCAGATTAAGCTGGATGATCGCTTCGCGGGCGTCGGCCACCACGGGGATGGCGCTGCCATGCTTGGCCGCGTCGAATGAGGCGACATTGATATTGACGAAACGCACACCGGGGTTCTGGAACGCACTTCGACTGGCGGTGGTGAAGTCGCCGTAGCGTGTGCCAATGCCGATAACGAGGTCTGCTTCCGCTGCGGCGCGGTTCGCTGCAACGGTCCCCGTGGCGCCGACAGACCCGAGATATTGCGGGTGGTCCCACGGCAGTGTGCCGACGCCGGCCTGCGAGACGCCAACAGGGATGCCCGTTGACTCGACGAGCGTGCGAAGGGCTGCCGCGGCATCCGAGTAGATCACGCCCCCGCCGGCGACAATAAGGGGTCGCGACGAACCGCGGATCGCGCGCACGACCTCCGCTATGACCCCGGCGTCGGGCCGAGGACGACGCAGTCGCCACTCGCGATCGGCGAGGAACTCCGCCGGCACATCGACGACCTCGGCCTGAACGTCCTCGGGAAGGGCAATCGTGACTGCGCCGGTCTCGACGGGATCGGTAAGCACGCGCATCGCGCCGAGCGCCGCCGAGAACAACTGCTCGGGTCGCTGCACCCGGTCGAAGAACCGCGACAGTGGCTTGAACGCGTCGTTGACGCTGATGCTCGCATCCTGAGGGAGTTCGAGTTGCTGGAGCACGGGGTCGGAGACTCGGGTGGCGAACGTGTCCGAGGGCAACAGGAGAACCGGGAGGCGGTTGACTGTGGCGAGCGCTGCACCGGTGAGCATGTTGGTGGCGCCCGGACCGACGGAGGATGCACACGCGAAGGTAGAGCGACGCCGGGTCATGCGTGAGTAGCCCACTGATTCGTGCACCATCGCCTGCTCGTTGCGTGCCTGGTGATAGGGCATCAGGCCGGGCTCGTCATGCGCGAGCTGCCCGAGTGCCTGACCGATACCCGAGACATTGCCGTGGCCGAAGATGCCGAACGTGCCCGCGATCGTTCGTTCCCGATGGTCGCCATCCACTGTCCACTGGTGAGCGAGGAATTCGATGAGCGCCTGGCTGACAGTCATTCTGCGAGTAGTCATGGGAGTGTGCCTGTCTGTGGTGCTGCGACGGATGCTGCGGTGTAGGGAAGCCGGCCATCGACATCCTGACCCACCCAGGTGCGGCGAATCCAGGCGTGCTCAGGCGAGTCGGTGATCAGCCAGCTGCGTTCGGCGTCCGGACCCGCCATCACGTTGAGGTAGTAGAGGTCGTAACCGGGAGCCGCGACACACGGCCCGTGCCAGCCGTACGGAACGAGCGCGATGTCTCCGGTGTGCACCTCGGCGAGCGTATCGATCGGGCCGGCCGAAGAGGCGGACGTGCGCATATAGCCGAAGGGCGCGGCCTCAGGGGGCGCGATCGCCCCACGGGTCACTGCCGTCTCGAAGTAGTAGACCTCCTCGAGGCGTGATTCGCGGCCAGCGATCGACTCGTCGTGCTTGTGCGGCGGATAGCTCGACCAGTTCTCCGCGGGGGTGATGACTTCGCAGACGATCAGGCTGTCGGCCGTGAGCGAGTCAGGTGTGCCGAAGTTGTGCACCTGCCGACTCGAGCGTCCGGCGCCGCGCAACTCCACGGGCACCTCCGATGCCGGAATGTAGGCCACGGGATGCGCGACTGCCGCCGGCGCCTCCGCCACGGCGACGCGCCCACTGCCCGTTATCACCGCGCTCGTGCCGATCGAAAGATAGAGCACATCGGTCGGCCCGTCGAAGACGGAGGCGCGACCTGCGAGCGCCTGAACGGCCACGGCGGCCGACGCGTCCGTTCGGTAGCTCACGCTGAACGAACCGCTGAGTGGCACGATCACGCGTTCGACGGCGTCAGCCTCGAGCACGGCCTCGGCGTGGTCTAGCGCGGTGACCCGGATACCGGTATACCTCCACGAGTCGATCGACGAGTCGACCACAGACTCCCACCCGTCACGAGCCAACTGCCCGCGACTGAAGAACCAGTGACCGTCTGCGGTGTTAGGCACCTTGAGCCCTTCGTGTCGTATGTGATTTGTTGGCGGGCTCCGGCGGCTCTAGGCCTGGGGAAATCCCAGGTTGATTCCGCCCTGGCTGGGGTCTGGCCAGCGACTCGTGATTGCCTTCTCCCTCGTGAAGAAGTGGAAACCCTGCAGCCCGTAGGCCTTCGAGTCGCCGAATGCCGAGTCCTTGAACCCGCCGAACGAGTAGTATGCCACCGGCACCGGGATCGGCACGTTGATGCCGATCATGCCCACTTCGATCTCGTTCTGGAAACGGCGGGCGGCCCTGCCGTCGTTCGTGAAGATCGCAGTGCCGTTGCCGTACTGGCTCGCATTGATGAGGGCGACGCCCTCCTCGTAGGTCTTCACCCGCACCACAGAGAGCAACGGGCCGAAGATCTCGTCTGTGTAGACGCGGGAGGTCGTCGGTACATTGTCGATGAGAGTCGGACCGAGCCAGAATCCGTTCGGGTCGCCGTCGACCTCGATCCCGCGGCCGTCGACGACCACCGTCGCGCCGTCCTCCGCTGCGATGTCGATGTAGGAGGCGACTTTGTCGCGATGCACCTCGGTGACCAGCGGCCCCATGTCGCAGGAGCGTCGACCGTCTCCGATCGTGAGTGCCGCGATGCGTGTCGCGATCTTCTCGATCAGCGCGTCGGCGACGGGTTCGACGGCGACCACCACAGAGATCGCCATACAGCGCTCGCCGGCTGAGCCGAATCCCGCGTTGATAGCGGCATCGGCCGTAAGCTCCAGGTCTGCGTCGGGGAGCACCAGCATGTGATTCTTCGCTCCGCCAAGCGCCTGCACTCGCTTGCCGTTCCTGGACGCCGTCTCGTAGACGTATTTCGCGATCGGGGTGGAACCCACGAACGAGATCGACTTGACGTCTGGATGCTCGAGCAGCCCGTCGACGGCGATTTTGTCACCGTGCAGCACGTTGAAGACACCGTCAGGCAGGCCGGCCTCGGTGAAGAGCGCGGCGAGCCAATTTGCGGCAGACGGGTCCTTTTCCGAAGGCTTGAGCACCACGGTGTTGCCCGCCGCGACAGCGATCGGGAAGAACCACATTGGTACCATCGCGGGAAAGTTGAACGGGCTGATGATGCCGACGACCCCGAGCGGGCCCTTCGTGGAGTACACGTCGACGTCGGTAGAGACGTTCTCAGAGAACTCGCCCTTGATGAGGTGAGGGAAGCCGGTCGCGAGTTCCACCACCTCGAGACCGCGGGTGATCTCGCCGAGCGCGTCGGAGACGACCTTCCCGTGCTCGGAGGTGAGGATGAGAGCGAGCTCGCTCTTGCGCTCGTTGAGAAGCTCCCTGAAGCGGAACATGATCTGCTGGCGCTTGGTGATCGAGAGATTGCGCCAGATCGGGAAGGCGGCCTTGGCCGATGCCACCGCCTCATTGAGCTCTGCCTCGTCGGCGAGGGCGACGAGTCTCGTCGGGACGCCGAAGGCGGGATCGAAGACGGGTGCAGTGCGGCCGGACGTGCCCGGGCGCTGGACGCCGCCGATCCAGTGCGGGAGAACGGGAAGCGTCATTGTGTTCTGCTTTCTTCTGAATTCTCTGGGGTGGTGCGACTCACGCGCCGTGCACGAGGGAGGCCGCGATGTCGATCGCAGCGGCGACGTCGCCCTCCCGCGGATAGAGGATGCTGCGCCCGACGACGAGGCCACGCACGCCGGGCAGCTGAAGTGACGAATCCCAGGCAGCAAAGGTGTCGGACTGGTGCCCGGTCGGGTCTCCGCCGAGAAGCAAGGTCGGGAGGGTCGTCGATGCCATCACGCGATCCATGTCCCGCACGACAGGCAGCTTGAGCCAGGCGTGCGAGCTCGAGTTGCCGAGGCCGGATGCTATGGCGATCGAGAGGATCACGGCATCCGTCGACAGATTGTTGCGGATGGCACCGTCAACCCATTCGCTCATGAATGGCTCGAGCATGATCGGAACGCCGGCGTCGGCCGCCTCGCTGACCGCGGCCGCGGTGGACTCTAGGGTGAGCGTGGTGCCCGGGTCGGTGAGGTTGACGCGCACGAGGGTTTTGGCGAAATCCAGCTCGTCACGCACGATGCCGTGGATGTCGTAGGCCGTGTAACGGTCGTCCATCTCGAACGACGCGCCCTTGAGTCCGCCGCGGTTCATCGACCCGACGACGATCTTGTCGTCGAGCAGACCGAGCAGGGCCAGGTCCGCGATGATGTCGGGCGTGCCGAGCACGCCGTCGACACCGGGGCGAGCGAGCGCGAGGGCGAGACGCTCGAGCAGCAGGTAGCGATCGGCCATTGCGTGCTCGTTCGAGCCGACCCCGAGTGCGCCGCGGGCCGGATGGTCTGCAGCGACGATGAACAGCTTGCCGTCATCCTTGATCAGCGGTCGACGCACGCGGGCAGCGAAAATCTCGGCGAGCCGCTCGGGGTGGGCCGCGCGGGTCTCGCGCAGTGCGGCGAAATCGAGAGTGGTCATGCTGCGATCCTCTCGAGGATCTGCTCGACCTCGGCCGTCGTGGGCATCGCGGTCGAGCACTCGCGACGTCCTGCCACGATCGCGCCGGCAATGTTGGCGAAGCGCAGGATTCGCTCGAGCTCCCAACCCTGGAGGAGGCCGAAGCACAGGGCGCCTCCGAAGCTGTCGCCCGCACCGAGGCCGTTGACGACCTCGATGACGTACGGCGGCACCTCGACGGTCTGGTGGCGGGTCTTGGCCAGAACGCCCTTCGGTCCCTGTTTGACTATCGCGAGTTCTACACCCCGCTCGAGCAGCGCGTCCGCCGCTCGCTGCGGGTCGGTCTCTCCCACTGCCACCGCGCACTCCTCGCGATTGCCCACTGCGACGCTGACGTGAGCGAGCGCAACGGCGATTTCGGCGGTCGCAGCGTGCACCGATTCCCAGAACATAGGGCGGTAGTCCAAATCGAGAATGGTGAGCGGCGCTCGACCGCGGGCGTCCCAGGCGGCAAGGTGCGCGCTTCGGCTCGGCTCCTCCGAGAGACCGGTCACCGTCGACCAGTAGATTCCGGCGTTCGTAATGGCGTCGAGGTCGAGCTCAGAAGGATTAATCACCAGATCGGGAGCTTTCGGCTGGCGGTAGAAATAGAGCGGGAATTCGTCGGGCGGAAACAGTTCACAGAACACGACCGGCGTCTGCAGGCCTTCGACGCCCGACACGAATTCGTCACTCACGCCGAGGCGGAGGAGTTCCCGGTGGATGTAGTTGCCGAACGGGTCATCGCCTGTCCGGGTGATGACCGCCGACTTCAGGCCGTGTCGCGCCACGGCGACTGCGACGTTGGTCGCAGTGCCCCCCAGATACTTGCCGAAGGTAGAGACGTCCTCGAGATGGCCGTTCTGCAGCGGATAGATGTCGACGCCGACTCGTCCGATAGTGACCACGTCGTAGCGGTAGGGATTGTGAACGGTCATACTTCGTTGTGCAGCTTCCTGAAAGTGTGGACTCGAGAGATGCGGGGCATACATTGTAAGGACATATGCGCAACAAAACTCTACGGTTGATCCAGTACTTCCGCAACTCGGATGCGGCGACCCTGAGACTCGCTACGTCCCCGAGCAATGTGTGTTCAGTTAGAATTTTACTGAGTAAATCTCTCTATTACCATGCCCTGATGCCCCGGCGATCCCGCAATCACACGAGGGTGCCCGGTGTGCCGTCGACGCTCTCAGCGGATTTCACCAATCTGAATCGAGTTCATCAAGATCGGCTCGAGTTAGCGCGATCGACTGGGCGGCAACGTTCTGTTCGAGGTAGGAAATCGACCCCCTGCCGGGGATTGCAAGGGTGGTGGGTGACAGCGCGAGGCCCCACCCAATGGCAACCTGGTGCACGGTTGCGCCGTGGCCGGCTGCTATCCGAGCGAGACCCTCGTGGGCGTCACCCGTGGCGAGAGGTGCGAACGGCACAGAGGCGATGGCGGCGCCTCGTCCAGATGAGCGCGGTCGCTGTTACTGAGGCCCAGGTGCCGGATGACTCCTTCCTGTTGAAGCTGTGCCAAGACCTCGATGAATCGCCTCGGTGTGTCCGGGGACTGTGATCCTTGGGAAGGATGGAGTTGTGTCGTCGAATACGTCGCGGTGGTATCTGCAGGAGTTGCGTGAGCGGGCGGTGCGGATGGTCGCGGAGTCGCGGCCTGATCACAGTTCGGAGTGGGAGACGATAACCTCGGTCGCGTCGAAGTTAGGGGTCGGCTCGGCTGAGACGATCCGACATTGGGTGCGAGCGGCGGAGGCGGCCGGGAATCCGAAAGCGGTTGTTGCGGCGGAGGAATCCATGGAGGTGCGAAAGCTGCGTGCTGAGGTTCGCGGCCCTCGGTGCGCTGACCCCTTGAACCCGCCGATCCGAATAGGTGACTTCTAAACGTTTCCTGTGGTTTAGCTATCGAAACCCTCAGGAGGCGCGCGACCAGCGAGCACTCAAATAGAGGAAGATCCGTTTTGGTACGGAGGAAAATGTGTTGCCTCCCCTAATTTTGGGCCTGGATCCGCGTGCCAGATTGAGTTCTTGGAACAGCCCACGGTTGCAACAAAAGAAGAGGCCTGCCCGCAAGGGCGGCCTCTTCTTTTTTGCAACCTGCGATTGTCAAGCGGGGTGGCCGCTGGCCTTACGACGTGGTGCGCTTCCGTCTCACCGAGCGTGGGGCCTAACCGGGCACCGTGGCATCCGAGCCAGTGGGGCCGGCCGCCCGGCTCACACAGAAAAGCCGTTCTGCGGAGTGGTGGTCTGCTTGACGGTGCTATTTGTGCGAGCGACCGCTACCTGGTCGGCGAATCCCAACCACCAACAGGATGACCCCGACGATCAGGAGGACAACGCCGACATAGAGCCACGTCCGATCGCCGGTCATGACACTTCCCGGGATCAGATTCGCGCCCTGCCCGGCGAACACCGCTCCGACAAGCAGAGCGATCACGCCGACGATGATGAGGGCGATGCGCCCGACTTTGCTGTTCATGGTGTCAACCTACTCTCGACACGGTTGCGATAGGGTGCCGTGCGCGGTACCGCATAAGGTACATCTAGATACTTCGTACCCTATCCGGTACAATATTTCATATGTACCGTATCTGGTACCCTGGGTGCAGTCGTACCGCATCCGGTACGAAGCGGACTCGATAAACGTGAGGGAGGAACCGACCATGGCCAGAAAAGACGCGCGCGGGCTTGTCATTGAACTACGCGAGCGCAGCGGAATGTCACCGACGCTGCTCCGCACCCGGTCGGGTGTCTCCCGCGCGACCCAGCGCCGCATCGACACGGGGGAGTCCGACGTCACCCTCGGCACCCTTCGCGAGCTCGCGATCGCCGCAGGCCTCGATATCGCCCTTGATCTCGTGCCATTGTCCGACCCGGAAGCCGCCACTGGCGCCCGAGCGCTCCTCGACGACACCGTCGACACGGAGACCATCAGCCCTGCCGCAGCAGCCTGGTCGGAACGCCTCCTCCGGCTTACCGCGGACCCACTTCACCAGACGAACAACCCGCTCGAAATCATCACCGAAGCAGGCCGCGCGGCCGCGCCGCTGAACCGATACGGCGCACTTCTGTTCCGAGGCGAGTGGAGTGACCTGAAACTCGCCGACGCCGGTATGGCCAGCCGAGCACAGTGGCTCCTGTCTGGCATGAGCGCCCTCACCGCCCTCACCGACGAGTCATTGCCGACCGGAGGAGTGGGCATCCTCTATTCCGCCGACCCCCCCGCGGTCGCGCGGCACCTCGTGCACCTTCGACCAACGCGTCCGTCCACTGCGAACGTCGTCATCCTCCCGCTCACCGAGTCCGTCGACATCGACAGCTGGCAGGAAGGGCCCCTCCATTTCGTATCGCCAATCCAGGCGATTATCGACGGTATTGGTGTCGGTGGGACGACGGCCGAAACCGCATTTGCCATTGCCAGGAAGTGGTGAACGATGACTGCCAATCGAGGCTGGGACAGAGGCTCCAACCACTACCAGAAGCGCATCAAACCCAGCGCGGGGCTCGGACTCCCGAGTACGCACTCGATCGCTCTCGGCGCGAGCGGACACGCCGCTGACCAGCTGGCACTCACCGGCATCACCTGGGACCCCACCGCGCTCGATTTCGACCTGATTCAGGAACCCACGCCGCAACGGGTCCGTTCGCGGTTTCGCGCCCAGTTGCCGGAATTCATTTGGGACGCCGCCGCCCTCGAAGGCAACCCCTACACGCTGCCAGAAGTGCAGACCCTCCTCGCGGGCATCACCGTCACCGGGCACAAGCTCGAAGACCAGAACCAAATTCTTGCCCTGAACGAGGGTTACAACCATGTCGATACGCTCGTAGAAACCGGCGCGTTCTCCCTCGACAAGTCGACCAGCGATGAAATCCACGGCCTCGTCGCCGTGCACGAAGCCATCGAATCCGGACACTTCCGTGGCGAAGGTCAAGTTGGTGGCGGCGGACACGTCAGCATCGGCGAGCGTGGTGCCTACGTCGCATCCGACCCCGGAGAACGCGGAGAAACCCTCATCGAAGAGTTCGGCGACCTCATCGACTACCTCGACACCGTCGAGGACCCGCGCGAGCGGGCCATCGCCTACTTCGCCGCCGCAACCCACCGACAGTTCTACTTCGACGGCAACAAGCGAACCGCCAGAATCCTGATGACCGGCACCCTCATGAGCGCCGGCTACGACGCAATCAGTGTGTCCGCTAACCGCCGCCTCGAATTCAACACCCATCTGGGCGAACTCTTCGTCGACCACGATGCCACCAACCTGATGCGCTTCATTATCGATAGCCGCCCCGGCGAATGACGCGGCTCACAGGAAACAATCGGGTCTCGGCGTACTGCCCGGGCTCTCGGGGTAGCGTGCCCGCAGCCGCCGAGCGATGACCTCCTGCCTCGGCTCGAACAGGAACGCATCGGCTGGGAGTTCGCGCTCGGGCAGTTGGCCGACATGAAAGAACGACATCGAACACACGGCGCACCTCATCTTGGGGCCCGCCCATAGCGCATCGGCGGATATGCAACCCCCTGTGCAAAGCGGAAGCGACCCCGCAAGATGAACATGACCACCAGAAAGGCTTCCATGTCGATCAATGTCCGCGTGATGCGGTGTTCGCCCGACGACGTTTTCCGAGTGCTCGACGATGGATGGCTCTTCGTCGGCTGGGTCGTCGGTGCTTCACGCATGAGAGATGTCGAAGACACCGGGCCGGCCGTGGGCTCTCAACTCCACCACTCCTTCGGGGTCTGGCCTCTCGTCATCAACGATGCGACGACCGTGTTGGAGTATTCGCCCCCGCATCACATGGTCATACAGCCGAAAGGCTGGCCGATCGGTGAGGCTCTGGTGACCATCGACATTCGTCCACATCGCCGAGGATGCATTGTGCGCATCCAGGAAGAGCCGGTGACCGGACCAGCCAGACTCATCCCTCCTAGACTTCTCAACATCGCTCTCCACATCCGCAACGTCGAAACCCTCCGAAGGTTGAGTTACATGGCCGAAAATCGTGAAAGGGCCAATTGAACGGCATGAACACACCTCCCGCACAGACACAGAAGCGCGCGGCGGTCGTCTACAACCCGATCAAGGTCGACCTCGAGGCCATCCGTTCCGTCGTCGGACACGAAGAGCAAGCGAACGGATGGGGCGAGACCATGTGGTTTCCCACGAGCGAGGATGATCCGGGTCAGGGCCCGTGTCGCGAGGCTGTCTCCGCCGGCGCTTCCCTGGTCATCGCCGCCGGAGGGGATGGCACTGTCCGAGCCGTCGCCGAAGGCTTGCGTGGCGTTTCGACGCCGATGGCACTACTTCCGTCGGGCACGGGAAATCTGCTCGCGCGCAATCTCGACCTCACGCTCGACGATCTCGAGCACTCCATCCACACGGCGTTCACGGGCGACGACCGCGAGATCGATGTGGGGATCATCGATCTCGTGCGTCAGGACAGCGCGGATTCCACTCATGTCTTCGTCGTCATGGCTGGACTCGGACTTGACGCGAAAATGCTCGTCAACACCGACGAGGACCTCAAGAAGAAGGCGGGCTGGCTCGCCTATGTGAAAGCGCTCGCTACCACGCTGCGGGACAAGAACGAGCTTCGCTTCACCTACAGCCTCGATAAAGGCCCGACTCGCGCGATTCGGGCCCACACGATCATCGTGGGCAATTGCGGCGCCCTCCCGGCGAACATCATGCTTCTCCCCGATGCGGCAGTGGATGACGGCCAGTTCGACATTGTGCTCCTTCGGCCTGAAGGACTCGTGGGCTGGATCCAGATTTTCGTCAAAGTGCTCTGGGAAAACGGGGTTCTGCGTCGGACGAAAGCGGGCCGGGCGCTTATGACACAGGAGGTCAGTGCGCTGCGTTACGTCGAAGCCACCGAGCTCACAGTCACGCTGGAGCGACCGGAAGAAATCGAACTCGACGGGGACGAATTCGGAATTACGACCGGATTCCGCACCTGGGTCGACCAGGGCGGAATCACCATCAAAGTTCCGGCAGCAGCATGACCGACGGTCACGAGCCCCGAGCGGTGCGGTCATTCCGAGAGTCACAACGGGAGGGCGACGAAGAAGAGCTTCGGATTGACAGAACCGTCGGCTCTGTCGATCTCACGCACTGGTACACGCCGCTCGGACGCGTTCTCGCTTCGGTCATCCAGCGGTTGAGCGCCGCGATCGGTTCGCGGGCTGCCCTGCTGCTCACCCTCGTGATCGGGGCCGGGATCGCCCTTCTGCTCAGTTTCATCAGCTCCCGCATCTACGACGCCATCACGGAGTCCGATGGCGTGGCGGGGTTGGACCGTCCGCTGCTGCAGGCTGCGATGAGAGCCAGGTCGCCGGTGCTCGACGCTATCGTCACGGGCTACACCGACATCGCGGGTCCCATCGGAATGCCCATCCTCGCCGTCGTGGCGTTGCTCATCCTCTCGCTCCGTCGCAAGTCGTGGACTCCTGCCATTCTCATCGTCGCGGCAGGGCTCGGCTCGCTCCTTATGACCATCGCGGGCAAAGACGTCATCGACCGCGAGCGTCCACCGCTGATCGATGCTGTTCCGCCCTACGAGTACTCTCCGTCCTTTCCGAGCGGCCACACGCTGAACGCGATCGTGGTCGCCGGAATCATCGCCTACCTGGTGATATTGCGACGGCGTTCGACCCACGCCCGAATTCTCACCGTCTCCGTCGCAGTTCTCTTCGCGCTCACCATCGGACTGAGCCGGGTATTCCTCGGACACCACTGGTTCACCGATGTGGTCGCCGGCTGGACGCTGGGAGGCGCTTGGCTCGCGATCATCATCACCGCACATCGGCTCTACCTCACCTCATCCCGTCACTCGCCGCCGCACGAGACAACCGAAGGATGATCATGGCCAAGCCGCAGCCCATTTGTGCAGGTTCTCGAGGCCACAGCTCGCAGGCTGGCACCGGGCACCGGGTCGCGACCGCAAAACTACATTGCGTTCCCGATGTATGAGTAAATCACGAACACCTCGGATGCGATGCCCGCCTCTTCGAGAACACCCTGCACCGCGGTGAGCATGTACTTCGAGTCCCAGCCCATGTAGAGGAAATGCGCGTCGTCGAAGGCATCCCAGTGCCCGTTCCAGGCCTGCGCCTCGAAGATTGGGCCGCCGCGTCGGGTGCTGAAGCCGATGACGCTCTCGCGGGAATCCGCCCAGAGCCGCTTGAAGATCCGATTGAAGAGGTATCTGACGTCGGGGACTTCCCAGTGCTCGCCGCGGTATTCGACGTAGTCGAACTCTCGCTGCCAGCCGGCGGGCCAGCCGCGCCTTCGCTGGGCGTCGAGGATCGGGGTGAGTCCGTCGTCATCGATGTCGACAGTCGCCGAACGTGCCCAGATCCGCAGGAAGTCGGTGGTGAGCCGAGCGGTGCGCTCCGCAATCGCGGCGGTTCCCCATGCGGGAGTGCCGACGAGGTCGCTCGTGGCAGGGACCGCACTTCTCGTGTAAACAGCCGACCGTTTTTCCGGGAACGATACGTCGGCAGCCCGCTCGGCCAGCGGTCGCTCGAGAAGGGTGAGGTTGCCGAGCGACGGGGCGAGAGCTCGGTGGCTGTTCTGTTCGTCTTCGCTGTAGTCGGCCCATTCCCGCTCTCCATCGCCGCTCCAGGCGTCACCAGGTGCCAGCGGAAAGATATGCTCCACGTCCAATTCAGCCAGACTGTCGACATCCGCGAGGCGCCCGAGTACGTAGGCGGCGTGGGGGAGCGCACTGTACTTCAGTGCGATGCGTACTCGCTCGTCCGATGGGGTGATGCGGGCGATCGCGCCAGCCAGGCTGTCGGATCCGGTGTCCCGGGAGCGGCAGAGTCGAGCCACCAGCCGATCGTTGGACAGCCCGACCACAGTTCTGCGGATGAGCAGCGCCTGCACGTGTTCGAGAGTCTCGATCAGGGCATCCCTGGTGATGGCCACACGCGAATAGTCGCGGTAGGCGTGCATCACGAGCGGGTACATCCCGCGCCCGAAGGTGTTGACGTAGTCGAGTTGGCGCGCGACTTCTGCATCGTCGGCGAGCGCAGGCTCGGTGAGGATGCGGTAGACCGCCGAATACTCTCTCCACTCGGTGGCAAGGGTGCGCAGCGTGTCGAGACTGAGTCGGGGAAACTCGTGCCGGAAAGCGTCGTACACCCCTCGTCCGCCCTGCACGTCGATCTCGCGACCGGTCGTCATGATCAGGTAGTGGCGCCAGAAACTGGCGATGGATTCCCCGGTGTTTTGCTCGATCGGCAGCCAGTAAGAATCCTCGATCTCGCTCTGCTCCGCATGGGACAGCCCCATCAGCACATAGTTATGGATCAGTTCGTGGTCGCGCAGCGGCTCGCCTGTGGAGTTGAGGCTCTCGAAGATCTGCTGGGCATTGGCATCCGCGCTGAGGGTGATGGCGACGTGTTCGAGTCGCTGTAGTCCTTTCCAGATTCGAGGAACCTCCTCGACAGGAACCTGGCTGCGGAAGAAGGCGTAGTTGTCGTCGAACCGGGAGTCTCGCTGCTCATCGCCCGCGAGTCGTCGGTCGAGCACCACGCTCTCGAAGACCTCCGCCCATGCCCGGTGCGGACGCAGCTTCGTGTGATCCGAGTCGTCAGCGCGCACCAGCACTATCTCGAGCTGGGCGGCGAGTGTGGAATCGTCGTCTCTCACAGCGTGATAGAGAGCGGCGATCAGCAGCATCAGCGTCGTGATGCGCTGCTGCCCGTCGATGAGAACGAGCTCGGCCGCCTCAGTGCTGTTTGTGGAGAGAATCGAGCCGATGAAGTGTGTGTGTCTGGTATCTGAGTCGGCGACGGCACGGATGTCAGCGAGTAACTGCTCGCATCCGTCGATGTCCCAGCGGTACTGGCGCTGGTAGACGGGCACGACAATGGTCGTTTCTGCGGCGGAAAGCCAGCGGATCGTGTTGACCGCGGTCGCATCGATATTCGTGGCAGTGACCATAGTGTTGCTTCGCCCTTCGGAACGCCCCAGCCAGTGTATTCGGCTGCCACTGGGCATCCCTCTCAGACACACTCACCGCGAGGACGAACCGATGAGGCTGCTCGCCTCACACGAATACCTCGATGTTAGGCTTACCTAAGTTGGGCCTGTAAAAACGTGCTGGCCCTGTGACGAAAGGACATGATCCAGACCATGGGTTATCTCAAATCAGCCGCTCTCGAAGAGACCGGTTATGTTGTGCTCGACCGCTACAACCAGGTGGCCGACCCCCGGGAGTGGGCCGACATCGAATACGTCGACTGGAAGTCGTCGGGCGAGACCCAGTTCGCACCACTCGCCAGTGCGAAGGGCGAGATCGAGGTCAACGGCTTCTGGAACCACAAGCCGCCGCGTACCGACAAAGATGGGGTCTGGATACCGTCGCAGGTCGAGAAGGCGCCTGACCTCACCCGTCGCGCACAGGAGCCGGGCGCTAACGTCGGCCGCTGCCGTGTGATCGAACTGCAGCCGAACACCTATGCGGACGCCCTCTACAACCTTCACCAGGACGACAACAACCGACTCAACCCCGACGGCACCGGCTGGGTCGTGCGCGGTTTCTTCAACCTCACCGACGATCCAGACAGCTACTTCGTGCTGCGTGACAACCGCACCGACCCGAGCGTCGAGTACCGCATCGCGCTACCGGCGGGTGCCCAGCTCATCGTCGACACCCAGCGGCTCTGGCACGCCACGTCACACAACGGTAGCGAGGCACGCTACAGCCTGATCACCTCCTGGGAGTCGGGCCCAGAACTCGATGCCTACATCGAGAAGTACAACGGTATGAGCCGCGTGCCCAACGTCGAGGTACCGCAGGACGTTCTGGATACCGGCCAGGCAGAACAGAGCCGTCGCATCGCGGCGCGTGCTGCCTACTACGCCGCCAAGGGTCAGGCCGAGAAAACGGCGATGAGCGAAGCCTGATTCTCGAGTCGTTTCACTGAGAGGCCTCGGTCGTGAGACCGAGGCCTCTCGTCGATGTGGGAGGATGCCGCCGTGGCCAATCAACGCGAACGCCGGATGCTCCTCGACACGGCTGCGCTGTATTTCCGGGCATTTTACGGTGTGCCCGATACGGTGCACGGGCCGAACGGGATGCCAGTGAATGCGATTCGCGGGCTGCTCGACATCATCGCGCGGCTCGTCTCCGAGTTCCAGCCCACAGAAATTGTGGCGTGCTGGGACGACAGCTGGCGACCTCAGTGGCGCGTGGATCTCATCCCGACCTACAAGGCTCACCGCGTCGCCGAAGTGGCAGGTGCGAGTTCTTCGATCGAGGATGTTCCCGACCTGCTTACCCCGCAGGTCGCAGTCATCCGTGCAGGTGACTACCTCGCGGTGGCCCCGACGGTCGTGAAAGTTGTGCGCGACCTCGAGTTGCCAGAATTTGACGCTCGCATTCGTGCGTGCAGCGACGAACGGACAGCCGAACTGGATCGGCTGTCCGTCGATTGGGGGCTCGGTTCCTCGATGAAGCGTGCTCAAAGTGCTCTGGGCGCATTGGCAACGTAGCTCCGCGAGGACGTGCGTTGCTCGCTATCACGCGCTTGGTTGCGATGCCATCTCTGTTGCGGTAACGTACAACCAAATGGTTGTACAAAATATGAGCGATTCCGATGTCGACAGTATCTTCCACGCGCTGGCGGATACGACCCGTCGTGACATCGTGACGCGGGTGATGGCGCGCGAGCAGTCGGTCTCCGACCTGGCAGGCGCCTACGCCATGAGCTTTGCCGCGGTACAGAAACATGTGGCAGTGCTCGAGCGGGCGATGTTAATCACGAAGGACCGGCGGGGGAGGGAGCAGATCGTGCATGGAGATCTGAACACGCTCCGCAAGGCCGCTCGGCTGCTCGAAGCGTACGAGGAGATCTGGCGCACCCGCGCCGATCGTATGGACGACATTCTCACCGAGGATTGAGAGAGGAACGAAGTCATGCCAGTAATAAGCACCGACAGGGACGTCGAAGCCCTGACCCTGACTTTCGTCGCCGAGTTCGACGCGACAGTCGAGCGTGTGTGGCAGCTGTGGAAGGATCCCCGCCAACTGGAGCGCTGGTGGGGCCCGCCAACCTGGCCCGCGACATTCGATGAACTTGATTTCGTCGTGGACGGGAAAGCCCGGTACTACATGACCGGGCCGGGGGGGGACAGGGCCCACGGATGGTGGACGATCACCGCCATCGACGAGCCGAGCAGATTCGAATTCGACGACGGGTTTGCCGATGCAGACGGCAATCCCGTGACGCCCATCGATTCCGCCCATGGAGTGGTGACCCTCGACCCGGTCGGCGACGGGACGCGGATGACCGTGGTGTCGTACTTCGACAGCCCAGAGCAGCTCGAACGCATGGTGAACCTGGGCATGGAGGAGGGCATGGGACTGGCGCTCGGTCAGATCGACGGAATTCTGTCCGAGGTCTGAGCCTGACGCGCGGCCGTCCCGGTCACCCATTCCGGTCAGGTGTGGGTTAACACCGGGTTAAACAAAGGCGACAACCCCCGGATGGGGGCCATCCGTATGGAAGGGTGTAAACACTCGCACGTCGACCGCTTACCCAACCGACACGCCGCACCGCAGAGCCTCTCGGGGCCGAGCTATGTCTTTGGGAGAAGCCTTGACCACGAGTATTACGCGCACCTTCCGGCCGGACATTCAGGGCATACGTGCGATTGCGGTGCTGCTGGTGCTGGTGTATCACGCCGGCGTCGTATTCGTTCCAGGCGGTTACATCGGGGTTGACGTGTTCTTCGTCGTCTCCGGCTTTCTGATCACCGGGCATCTGCTCAGTCAGCTCGAGCGCAAGGCGCGGATTAACTTCGTCGACTTCTATGCCCGCCGGGTGCGGCGTATCCTTCCGGCGTCGATGGCGGTACTCGCGCTGACAGTGCTCGCGGCAATGGTCGTTGTGCCCCCGCTGCAACGCGAAGCCGTGCTGCGCGACGCACTGGCAACCGCGCTCTACGTGCCGAACTACTTCTTCGCTATGCAGGGAACAAACTACCTCGCTGCGGAAACGCCTTCGATGTTCCAGCACTACTGGTCGCTCGGCGTCGAGGAGCAGTTCTATCTCTTCTGGCCTGCGATCCTCGGGCTCGGCTATCTGCTTTTGCGTCGCTCGCGGCGAAGCCTGTTTGTGCTGATGGCCTTGCTGGTCGTCGCCTCCTTCGGGTTCAGCGTGTGGCTACTGGGGCAGTCCCAGCCGTGGGCGTTCTTCTCGCTGCCCTCGCGAGCCTGGGAGTTCGGGGCGGGCGGTCTGCTCGCTTTCGCTCTCACGAAGGGTGCGCGCTGGGTGCAGGGTGTACCCGTCGCGATCCTCGGTTGGGTCGGACTTGGCGGCCTGCTAGCGCTCGCCGCCGTCTACAACGGGTCCACAGTGTTCCCGGGTGTAAACGCCCTGCTCCCCGTCGCCGCTACCACAGCGCTTATCGTCGGATGCACCGCTGAGCACGCGTGGAGTCCGACCAGGATGCTGAGCCTCGCACCGATGCAGTGGTTCGGGATGATCTCGTACTCGCTCTATCTCGTGCACTGGCCGATACTCATGCTGGCGCAGGCCGCGATCGGGCTGAACGTGCCCATGTTTCCCTGGTTCAGGCTAGCCCTCGCTCTGGTGTCGATCCCCGTCGCGCACTTCCTCTATGTCGTCATCGAAAACCCCGCCCGTACGGCCGAGTTCTGGAACAATGCACGGCCGCGCCGTACCCTCGTGATCGGTCTCACCGCATCCGTCGCCGTGCTCACTCTCAGCGCCGGGTCGCTCGTGCTGACCACCAATACCGCGTTGAGTACCAATCAGGCCGCCGCGTCGACGGGCACGGAACTGGGCCCTCAAGGCACGGCATATGTGCCGTCGAACCTCAAGCCATCGCTGCAGGACTCCGTCACCGACAACCCCGTTGTTTACGCCAACGGATGCCACCGTGATTTCAATTCCACGGATGCGAGCGGATGCCAGGTTGGTTCGAACCCGTCGGCGCCGGTCGTCGCGCTCTTTGGCGACTCACATGCCGCCCAGTGGTATCCGGCGCTCATCGGGCTGGCCGACGCCGGTGAAATCAGGCTCGACATGAACACGAAGAGCTCGTGCCCCTCGGTTTCGGTCGAACTGCTGCGCGACGGATCTACCTATACCCAGTGCGAGCAGTGGAGGACCGGAGTGATCAAGAGGCTCGCAACCGAGCAGCCGGCTCTGGTGTTACTCGCCAACTACGGGCGCGCCGAGCTGAAGAACGCCAGTGACAACGAATTCGCTTCACGGTGGGGCACGGGTCTGCAGAAGACCATCGATGCGCTCGCGCCGTCCACGGTGGCGGTCCTCTCCGATACGCCGGATATGGGATCGCCCCCGGCGATCTGCCTGTCGTCGCACCTCGACGATGCCGCCGCATGCGCGCGACCGGCGAACGAAGCGATCAACGGACGTGTGCGCAAGGTGGAGCAGGCGGTTTCGGGGGCGACATACCTGGACTTCATCGGCTACTTCTGCGACCAGAAGACCTGCCCGGCGGTCATCGGCAGCACCCTCGTCTACCGCGACTCTCACCACATGACGGCGACGTTCAGTTCCGGGCTGAGCAAGGTGGTCGGCAGGCAGGTGAAGAAATTGCTCGGGATTACGGGATAGGCGGACGCTCGATCATCCCGGGGCGATGAATGGTCAGGTGCGTTCCGCGCTCGGCGCCCAGGCTGAAACCATGACAATCCGTGATTCTGTCTCCGTACCCGCTGCACCTGATGCTTCGGCCGCCCGTGCCTCCTGGGCAGGGGTCGTCACGCTCATGCTCGGTGTCTTCGCCCTGGTGACGAGCGAGTTCCTACCGGCGAGCCTTCTCTCGCTGATGGCGACCGACCTGGGGATCAGTGAGGGGACAGCGGGACAGGTCGTCACTGCCACCGCGGTGGTGGGAGCGATCGCCGGACCCACGATCGGGATACTCTTTCCCCGGCTCGACCGCCGCACACTCATGATCGGGCTCACGCTGCTGGCCGCGGCATCCAATCTGCTGGTCGCGATCTCGCCCGCGTTCTGGCTGCTCCTCATCGCTCGGCTACTGCTTGGCGCCGCGATCGCCGGATTCTGGTCGATGGCGCTCGCCGTGTCGGCACAGCTCGTGCCCTCGGAACACCTGGGCCGCGCGATGATGATCGTCAACACCGGAGTTTCCGTCGCGATAGTCGCCGCCGTGCCGCTCGGTTCCTACCTCGGATCGTTACTGGGCTGGCGATCGGTGTTCCTTCTCGTCGCCGGCCTCGCGGTACTCGCCGCCATCGTTCAGGCCATCTGGTTACGCTCGGTCGCGGCCTCGAGCACGGCGGGGTTCCGCAGCCTCCTTGGGGCGCTTCGGTCGCCGGTGATGATCGTAGGCCTCGGCGGGATCCTGTTGCTCGCCGGTGGGCACTTCGCCGGTTTCACCTACATCCAGCCGGCCGCCGTGAATATTCCCGGGCTCACCGCCGGGGGACTGGCCATCCTCCTGGCCACCTATGGCGTCGGCGGATTCGTCGGTAACATCGTCGCAGGAATCGTGGCCGATCGACGGCTGCGCCTGGCGCTCATCGCAATGCCCGCACTGCTCGGGGTGGCGGTTGCGAGCTTCGCACTGTTCTCGCAGGTCGTCCCGCTGGCGTTCGTGGCCGTAGCTCTCTGGGGTGTCGGGTTCGGCGGCGTCCCGACGATCGTGCAGACGTGGGTAGCGCGCGCCGAACCGGATCGCTTGGAGAGCGCTGGGGGACTGGTCGTCTCGACATTCCAGATAGCCATTGCGCTCGGCGCCGTCGTCGGCGGCCTGCTCGTGGACGGAGCCGGTGTCACCGTGGCTCTGGTCTCCGGTGGTGTCTCCGCCGTGGTCGGAGGGATGCTGCTGAGCGCCGCGCGTCGCCGCTGACGGGTCAGGCCCCGGCCGTGAGGAGCGCCGTGCGGCGCCACAGCGCAGGGCTGGCCCCCGTGTACCGGCGGAACGCGCGACTGAACGCGGCCTCCGATCCGTACCCGAGGCGCAGCGCGGTCTCCGCAACGCTGAGCTGTTCGCGGCGAAGAAGTTCCTTGGCGCGGTCCATGCGGATCCGAGCCAGGTAGCGTGCAGGCGGGTCGCCGACGACCTCGTGGAAACGTTCGGCGAATGCGGAACGGGATGCTCGCGCGATGTGGGCGAGGCTCTCCACCGTCCATGGCGATCCGGGATCGTCGTTCATCGCCGCGATGGCGCGGGCGATGTGTGGATCTTCGACGGCCACCAGCCAGTGGTCTGGCGCGCTTCCGTCCTCGACCCACGCCCGCACCGCGGCGGAGGCGATGATTGTCGCGAGACGGCTGCCGATTACCGAAGCTCCGGCGCGCATCCCGCTGTATTCGCTGGCCAGACCCTCCATGAGGGATGCCAGGTGAGGTTCCCGTGCCAGGAAGCAGCAGGCCACGAGCGCGTCAGGCAGCGCCTCGACCAGCGAATCCCCGGCCGGGGAGGAAAGCACGAGTTCACCGGTGGCGACCACCGAGTGCTCGAGCGCCCGCATCCGGTAGGCGCCTGCGCGGGGCAGGAGGAGAAGGGCACCGGTGCCCAGCGTGACCGGTTCGGCCGCGCCGAGCACCTCGATCGATCCCGAGACTACGTGATGGAATCCGACGCGTCCCCTCGCCAGTTCGAGCGACCGGGTCGGTGGAAGTTCGACTCGCCGGAAATCGACGAGCGTCCATTCGAGCCGAGCGAGCAGTTGATCGAAGAGGATCATGTCGACCGAGGTCGAGCGTGCCGCTGCCCGTACTGCTGACTCGGTCGCAGGCGGGGCGAGCACAGTATCGAGCAGTTCCATGGAAGCGACAACCTGTGCGCGGTCGTCGTCATTCCCTTCTGATCGTTCGAAACCCGAACAGTCCGAGGCAGACATCAGTACGGCAAATCCTTCAACCAGGTGCTCGGCCACGCGGAACGCGTTTGCCACGATCGTGAGGGTCGGATTCACACTTCCGTTCGTCGGGGTGCAGGGAAGAGTCGCAGACCACTATCCGGCTGGTGCCGTGCGATGATTCTGAGAGCATCCGTGTAGCGATCGAGGGCGATTTCGCGGGCGCCACACGAGCGATGACCCGGTCATCGTGCTCGCGGTGCGCGATTTCCTGGAGGGGCAGTGATCGGCGGATGAGCCAGCTCGAGACACCGAGGTATTCTGCAGAACTCGATTTCGCGATCGACATCGCGCGAGCCGCTGGGGCGCTCCTGCTCCGATATCGAGAGCGAGCGCTGAGCGTCACTACCAAGTCGTCGTCTTCAGATCCTGTCAGCGAGGCAGATCGTGACTCGGAGAGTCTTGTCGTCGATGCAATTCGTACCCGCTTTCCCCTCGATTCGATCCTCGGCGAGGAAGGCGCGTCGGTCGAAGGCTCCTCGGGCCGCCAGTGGATCATCGACCCGCTCGACGGCACCGTGAACTATCTTTACGGCCGGGATGAATGGGCTGTCAGCATCGCCCTCTGGGATGGCGACCAGCCCGTGGTCGGAGTGGTCTATCAACCGACCACCGAGACCTGTTATGCGGCGGGCAGGGGTGGCGGCGCGACGCGCAATGGCTCCGTTATCCGGATTGCCACGACCCAGGAGCTGGGCGGATGCCTCATCGCCACAGGTTTCGCCTACGAGCCCCGACTGCGGGAGCGCCAGGCCGCCGAGATCGCGGCGCTGTTGCCGCGGGTGAGGGACATTCGTCGTGGCGGCTCAGCCGCGCTCGACCTGTGCAGCGTCGCAGACGGTCGAGCAGACGTGTACTTCGAGCGCTTTGTGCGTACCTGGGATGTTGCGGCTGGCCACCTTGTCGTCGAAGAGGCCGGCGGCCAGGTCGTGTCGCTGGCATCCGAGGCCGGTTATGTCGGCGTGATCGCGGGAGTTGCCGGCACCGTCGAGCACGTGCTTTCAGCTCTCGCCCGGCCCTGAGCAGTTACCGGCCAGAGCGAACAAGCGAGCGGGTATGTATCGTGCTGCCCGTTCCGTCCAGAACGAGCGCGAGGGTGGTCTCGGCGCTGGTGGGCAGGGTGAGTACTTCGAGCGGCTCCTGTGTTCCGGCCAGCACGAGTTCGACGGGGAGCCCGGTCTCGTAGACGCGAACGCCGGGCAGCTCTCTCACGGCCCCCATCGTCTTCGCCGTTTCGCGGCGATGGGGCAGGTAGGCCAGTGGGGACTCTCGTGCCTCATCCGCGACCCAACGAAGATAGCGATCGAACGGAATCCGGCCGTCAATGGGCAGCGCGCTGCCGAGCAGTATCCGATTGCCTGGCACCGCGATCGGGCGGGCTGTTTGTCGAATCCACTCGAGTCGATGCCTCGTGGCCCGGATGCCGCGGTCCGCAAGAGCGGCGAGCCGCTCGGCTCCGAGGTTGAAGGCTGTCGTGATCTCCAGGAGTTCGCGGGCCGCCATGCCGAGCATCCGATCGCGGATGAGGCTGCCAAGGAGAGTCGCGGCTGACGATTCGTGCAGTCCGGGGCGCGCGTAGGGACTTCGTCCGAGAAGCGCATCCGCTACCGCGAGCGTCTGCGCCCCGTCGTCGAGAAGGGTCAGTGCGCGCGGGGTGATGAGAGTGCCGGCCAGCCTGAACTGGCCGGAGAAACCGTCCCCGACAGCCCATTTGCGATGCTGCGAAAGCAACTGCCACGGGATGCCGAAGTATGGCACGCACCGGGCGAACCGTGCACCGCGCGAGAGAAGCTCCTCGGCGGTACCAGACATCTGCGGACCGGTGATCCGTAATGCGACGACGATCGGCTCGTCCTGCGTTGTTGCCCATTCCGCTGCGGCCACGAGTTGCAGTGGAGACTCGACCCAGGCGATCGGAGCATTCGCAGCCTGGCCCATACGACCCTCGTCTCCCGGCACCGTCAGCCATGCCCGGTTACCACCCTCGCGACCGACAGTGAGCAGCCGGCATCTCTACGGTGAGCGCAGAGTGTCAGGACGGTAAACGGCGGAGGTTACTCGCCGGCTGAGGGGCTAGCGACTGATGGCGAGGATGAAACCCTGGGCAACCACGTTGCCCGATGCCGGATGGATGAACTGCGGAATCAACGCCAGGTACATGATTGCGGCCTGGGGATTCAACAGGTTGGTGATGCTCCGCGACACGAATGGACGTCGCTGTCAGGCAGCCGTCACCTGGGCGAACAGGCTGATAGCGCGATGATCAGAAGCGCCACGCGGCAATACATCGACCCTGTCGACGCGAAAACCGTTTGAGGTCACGAAGTCGAAGTAACCCGTGAAGAACTTGTACCGGGCGTAGGTGGGCTCTGTGGTGCGAATGAGTTCGTAGCCTGAGGTCTGCAGGCGCCTCTTGAGGGCCTTAGAGAACAGTGGATAGTTGAAGTCACCGACCATAACGGCTGGCAGCTCTTCAGCCAGCGATCGCATGCCGATGTGGGCGGAGGCGATCTGCTTGCGACGCAGGGAATTGGATGCAGTGAGCGGCGCCGCGTGGAATGAACCCACCAGCACCTCCTGCTCCGTCTCGCGATTCACCAGGTGTGCCGCGAGCAGGCGCTCGTTCGCGGGAGCCAGCACCCGGTCGTGCAGCGACTTGTGCAGCGCGAAGACCCTTGTCGCCCGCACATCGTACAGTTCGTCGCGCGCGTAGATGGCAAGGCCAAGCCGGTTCGTCTCGGTGGCGCCGACCAGTGCAAGGTGGCGGAGTCGCTGGGGCAGGGCATCGGTGTCGCACTCCTGAAGACAGAGCACGTCGACGTCATGGTTCTCGACGATCGCGCCGAGTTCTCCAATCGCCGCGTGCTTGCGCAGGTTGTAGCTGACGATTCTCAGTTCGTTTCCTTACTCTCTGGATGAACGTTCCAAGATCATCTTCGTAGCGCTCGACGGCTCGGATGGCCGACATCAGCCTAGACAGTATGACAAGAGGGTGTTGCACAATCGGCACGGCTGGCCGATCACGCGGCTCGTCAACATCACGCAGCGTCTGCCTAATCCTCGCCGATCATCCGTTCGAGCGCCGGTATGGCCGACCTAATGGATGCGACCTCGTCATCGTTGAGTTCGCCCAGCATGCCTGAGGCGACGGCGGCTCTCGCGGCACGCGCCTGAAGTACCGCTTCCGCTCCATCCGTCGTCACCTCGATGAGTACTGCCCGGCCGTCGTCGGGGTCGGCTTTACGCGCGACGAGCCCTCTCGTCTCCAGTTCTGCGATCATGCGGGTGATGCTTGGCGCCGATACCGACTCCACCTGGGCGAGTTCGGCGAGCCTGATCGGCCCATGTTTCGTCACCGATGCGAGAGCGGACAGCAGACCATGACTTAGGCCGCCTGTTGCCGAGCGCAGTCGTCGATTGAAGCGACCAACCACGAACGCGAGGCGTGCGGCCGTATCGGTCGAAGCGGCTGTGTTCATGGCTGACTCTGCTCTCTGTTAGACGTCGCTCAGCACTTCGGCTGGGTTGTTCCGAAGCGGCTCTTCGACGTGAACATACTTGCCGCCCATTGCGAGCGATGCAACCGCACCGATCACCGACATGACGGCGGCGGCGATGAAGACGATCACGAGCCCGGCGTGGAACGGATCGGATATCAGCTGCGGGAAGAACGCCTTGCCGGTGAGCGCGGCGGCATTCGAGGAGGTCAGCGATTTGAGTACCCCAGTCGGCCCGAGGATGGATTCGATCGGGTTGTAACCGAGGAAGGCCGCGAAGAGGCTGCCCACCGGGGGAGTAGCGGCGACCTGGTCGGCGACGGTGCTGCTCACGCCGTGAGACGTGAGACCTGCGCGCATCGCGTTCGGCAGGGTGACCGAGAGCCCGGCGATCATCAGCGAGAAGAAGATGCCGATCGAGAGCGAGTTTCCCGCGTTCTGGAAGGTGCCGGTCATCCCGGATGCAGCTCCACGCTGGTTCGCCGGAACACTGTTCATGATCGCCGTGCGGTTGGGCGCCGCGAACATGCCGGAGCCGACGCCGTTGAGGAAGGTGAGCATGGCGAATATCCAATACTCGAAGTTGACCGGGATGAAGAGCAGGGCCACGAAGGTCAGGCCGACAAGCAACAGTCCGGCTGTGGCGAAGGTGCGGGCGCCGAAACGATCGGAGAGGGTCCCGGAAATCGGTCCGGAGACGAGGAATCCCACGGTCAGCGGCAGTAGGTAGATGCCAGCCCAGAGCGGGGTGCTCTCGTACGAATAGCCGTGCAGCGGGAGCCAGATGCCCTGCAACCAGATGATGAGCATGAACTGGAGTCCACCCCGGCCGATGGAGGCGAGCAGCCCGGCGAAGTTGCCGAAAGCGAAAGCCCTGATGCGGAAGAGCCGCATATTGAACATCGGATCTTTCACCCGCAGCTCGAGGAAGACGAAGAAGACGAGCAGTATGGCGCCACCGATGATGCCGGCGAGCACCCAGGGATTGGTCCATCCGGTCGAGCTGTCGCCGTAAGGCTGGATGCCATAGGTGATGCCGGAGAGGAGAGCGATGAGCCCGATACCGAAGACGATGTTTCCCGGCCAGTCGACCTTTCCGGTCGCCCGCGTACCGACCTCGTGCAGAGATTTGTACGACCAGATGGTGCCGAGGATGCCGAAGGGCACGCTCACGATGAAGACGGCACGCCAGTCGAGTTCGGCCAACACCCCTCCGACGATCAGGCCGAGGAAGGTTCCGGCGATTCCGGCGACCTGGTTGATGCCGAGGGCGAATCCTCGGCGTTCGATCGGGAAGGCGTCGGTGAGAATGGCCGTGGAGTTGGCGAAGAGCATCGCACCTCCGACGGCCTGCACCACGCGCCATCCGATCAGCCAGAGCGCACCGGCTCCCGAGGTGAAGGGGTCGAAAACCAGGAAGATCGCCGAGATCGTAAAGATGACGAAGCCGAGGTTATAGATGCGCACGCGGCCGTAGAGGTCGCCGAGGCGACCGAAGCTGACCACCAGCACCGCGGTCACCAGGATGTAGCCGGTCAGCATCCAGAGCAGGTAGCTCACATTGCCCGGTTCGAGCGGGTTGAGCTTGATGCCCTTGAAGATCGCGGGCAGCGAGATCAGCACGATCGATCCGTTGATCGTGGCCATCAGAATGCCCAGCGTGGTGTTGCTCAGCGCGATCCACTTGTATTTCGGGTGGTCCTTGTTGAACATGCCCGTGCGTTCGCGAACAGCTTTTTCAGCCACGATTCCTCCGATTACCGGCGTCATCGTTGCGCGCCAAACAGTTAGTTGTTGTGTGCTAACTATATCGCAGGGTATGAGGCCCACCACTCATCGCGGCGACGTCGCACAGTGGACCAAACTCTGCGCCCGCTGGCTCGAGAACCTCTAGGCAGACTCTCGCCTCACGAGGGTGTGTGTCATCCTCGGCTGGGAGTGCGGACCCGAGAGTGGCAGGGTGCCGGAGAGTATTCCTTCGATCAGTTCGAGTGCGACATGGGCGACTTCGGTCTTGTCGAGCGCGAGACTCGTCAGCTCCGGCGTGACGAGCTGGCCGATGTCGAGGCCGTCAATGCCGATGACCGCCATGTCCTGCGGCACCCGCACTCCGGCTCGAGCGAACCCTTTGAGCGCACCCACGGCCATGACGTCATTGAAGACCAGCACCGCGTCGGCGGCGGGATACTGTTCGTGGAGAAGGCGCGCCGCATCCACGCCACCCTGGTGCGTATCCTGCGCCGACACCTCGGAAGCGTTCGACCATGGCAGGCCGTGATCGCGCAGGTAGTCTCGATAGATCAGTCGTCGACGGGATGGTTCCCCGCCCGCATCGATCATCGCGACGTTGCGCCGCCCTGAAGCTACGAGGTAGTCGAGCGCTTCGGTGATTCCGACGGCGTAGTCGATCTCGATGCGCGCCCGATTCTCGTCGAACTGTGCGTCGTCGAGAATCACCGTCGGCACCGAAGCGAGCAGGTCGTCCCAGATCCAGCGATCGTGGGGGAGATGGCCGACAACGGCATCCACTCGGCGCACCAGCGATTCGAGCGCCAGGTTGCCGCTGGCCGGTTGTCGACCGAGGTCACAGACGATCACGCTCCAGTCGCGTTCCGCCGCAAGTCGCACGAGAGAGGAGGCGAGCTCCGGATAGTAGGGGTTTCGCAGGTCGTTGACAACGAATCCGATGGCGACGCTGCGCCCACCGACCAGGCTCTGGGCCGCACGATTGGGGCGGTAGTTGAGTTTCTTCGCCGCATCGAGCACCCTGGTGCGGGTCTGCTGGCTGATGTCCGGAAGCCCATTAAGTGCCCTGGTCACCGTCTGTCGAGAGACTCCGGCAGCCTGCGCGACGTCGATGATCGTGGGGCGGCGGAGGTTCGATTGGTCGTTCTCGGCACTGGGCATAGAAGGCATCGTACTGATAAGCTTGTGCCGTGAACGTTCACGGCAACAAAGCTGACGGTGACAATGCTACACAATCGAGGAGCAGGACAGTGGCTCAAGCCCACCTTCGTTGGGGAATCATCGGACCGGGGTCCATAGCCCACCGGTTCGCCGAGCAACTCCCATCGAGCGCCACCGGCAGGCTCGTCGCGGTCGCCAGTCGAGATCTCTCCCGAGCTGAAGCTTTTGTCGGTGAGTTCGCCACCGGCAATGTAGCGCCGGTGGCCTACGGGTCCTACGCCGAACTCTTGGCGGACACCGACGTCGATGCCGTCTACATCGCCACCGTGCACACCGAGCACGTCCGGCTGGTGATCGAGGCCGCCGAGGCCGGAAAGCACATCATCAGCGAGAAGCCGCTCGCGGTGAATCATGCCGGCGTCATGGTCGCCATCGAAGCTGCTCGCCGTAACGGCGTATACCTCGCCGAGGGGTTCATGTACCGCTTCCATCCGCAGGTCGCGCGGGTTCTCGAGCTGCTGCGCTCCGGCGCGATCGGCGATATCCAGCACGTCGAAGCGTCGTTCTCGTTCTCCGGCGACTTTCCCGCCGATCACCGCCTGAAGAATCCGGATCTCGCCGGTGGCGGCATCCTCGATGTCGGGGGATACCCGGTCTCCGCAGCACGACTGGTCGCGGGAGTCGCCGCAGGGCAGTTGTTTGTTGACCCGGTTTCGCTGACGGCATCCGGCACCATTGGTTCGACCGGTGTCGACGAATGGGCGAGTGCCTCGCTCACTTTCGCGTCAGGGGTCACCGCGCATGTCACCAGTGGCGTCGGTCTCCAGGGCAGGAACGAGGTCGTCGTCTTCGGATCGGCCGGACGCCTCACCCTGCCGGAACCATGGTTGCCGAACATCGTGGATGGCTCGACCATCGAGATCGCCCGAGTGGGTGAACCGGTGGAGGTCATCGCCGTGGCGCCCGCCCATGCCTACGCCCTGCAGGCGGACGCCGCCGCAGAATTTGCGGCAGAGGGCCAGGCTCCGCAGATGAACTGGGCCGACAGTCTCGGCAATGCTCGCACCCTCGACCAGTGGCGTGCAGCAGTCGGCCTGGTCTACCCCTTCGAGCAGCCGACGGCGCTGGTTCCGACAGCCAGCGGATTGCCGCTCGCGGTCGATGCGGGCAACGTCATGCCCTATGGGCAGATCGCCGGGATAGACAAGCGGATGTCGCGCCTGATTCTCGGATGCGACAACCAGACGACCCTGCCGCACGCCTCAGCCATGTTCGACGACTTCGTCGAGCGCGGCGGCAACGCCTTCGACACCGGATACATCTACGGTAACGGCCTGATGGAGAAGCTGCTCGGGCAGTGGGTGACCAATCGTGGCATCCGCGACGACATCGTGATCGTCGGCAAGGGAGCGCACACGCCCTACTGTGATCCGGAATCGCTGACCCGTCAGCTGCTCGAGACTCTCGACCGGTTGCAGACCGACCATCTCGATCTTTACCTGATGCACCGGGACAACCCGGACATCCCGGTCGGCGACTTCGTCGATGTGCTCGACGAGCACGCGAGAGCAGGACGCATCAGCGCGTTCGGGGGATCGAACTGGACCATTCCACGCTTCGAGGCGGCCAATGAGTACGCCCGCGCCAACGACAAGCAAGGCTTCGCCGCGCTGAGCAACCATTTCGGTCTGGCCAGGGCACTGGACGTGCCGTGGGCGGGTTGCGAGCACGCGACCGATCCCGAGTCGAAGAAATGGCTGGAGGAGACTCTCACCCCGCTGCTGCCATGGTCGTCGCAGGCCCGTGGATTCTTCACCGGTCGCGCAGATCCCGCTGACAGGTCGGATGCCGAACTGGTGCGTTGCTACTACAGCGACGACAATTTCGAGCGGCTGGCGCGTGCTCGCTGGCTCGGTGCGGAGCGGGGAGTCGCACCCACGGCGATAGCGCTGGCGTATGTACTCGCACAGAAGTTCCCGACCTTCGCCCTGATCGGCCCACGGAGCATCGAGGAGACGCGAACATCCATGGAGGGTCTGCGCGTCGAACTCAGTGACGAGCAGGTGCGCTGGCTCGACCTGCGCGACTAGGCATCATCTCCGCTTACGACGTGCAATAGCCCGATTGGTGCGGCTGGGAGGGGACGGCAAGAATACCGGCATGCCATCCCCGGTTCGCGGAGTCCGTATCGCCGTCGCCCGCTTTTCCCGCTCGCGCTTCTTCCGGCGCTTCGGCCCGACCATCATGCCGCCGCTGGAGAAAGGGATCGCCTGGGTCACGCGCGGACGCGTGCAGATGAGTGGTCTGCTCGTGCCGTCGCTGGTGCTCCACACCAGCGGCGCCAAGTCGGGCCTCGAACGGCATACCACGCTCATGTACTGTCCGGAGGGTGCGAGCCGGATGCTGGTGACCGGAAGCAATTTCGCCCGTGACAACCATCCGGCTTGGACAGCCAACCTGCTCGCCAACCCCGACGCGGCGGTCAGCGTGCACGGCCGCCGCATCCGGGTGACAGCGACACTGATCGGCGATGACGAGCGCGAGGGCGTCTGGCGCTTCATCGAGCGCCAGTGGCCGGGCTATCGGGGATACGAGCGCGCCTCCGGTCGGATCCTGCGCATTTTCCGACTCACGCCGACTGGTTAGTCGCGCCCAGCGACGGCTCCCACCGTCTCTTTGGCATGATGGCAGGGAACGCGACGCTGCACGTCCTGCTGCTGGGTATCTCGCGCAGCAGCGCGTGGCCTGAGGCCGCATATAGCGACCATGGTGCCATTGTCGGGGCCTCGCTAGTAGTCAAACAGGTCGCCTTCAGTCCTGATTACGACCAAGATTGATGGGTGGCAAAAACAACCTCCAGGGTGCTCGCCCTACTCAACCTCCTGCAGACCCACCGGCAGTGGTCGGGACCACAGCTGGCCGAGCGGCTGAGCGTCACAGAACGCACGCTTCGACGCGATGTCGAACGACTCCGCGCACTCGGATACCGCATCGAAGCCGCCAGGGGAGCGACCGGCGGCTATCGTCTTGAGGCTGGATCCCAGCTCCCTCCGTTGCTGCTCACTGACGACGAAGCGGTGACCATGGCCATCGGACTCCGCGTCGCGGCCAGCCAGGGCATCGTCGAAGGCGAGCAGACCACCCTCAGTGCGATGGCGAAGTTCGAGCAGATTCTCCCTTCTGCGCTTCGCGAGCGGGTCAACGCGATCGCCGGGCTCGCCCGATCCGAGACCCCGCGGAGTGCTGCCGCAGTCTCGCCCGACATGCTCGGCCAGCTCGCTCTCGCCTGCCGCGATGGCGAGCGGATCCGCTTCCATTACGTTGCTGCGAACGGCGATGAAACCGATCGCGTGGTCGAGCCGCACTCCCTCGTCGCGGCCGAACACAGCTGGTTCCTGGTCTGCTGGGATCTTCGTCGTGACGATTGGCGCACCTTTCGTATCGACAGAATGAGCCGCTTCTTCGGCACACGTCTTCGCTTCGAGTCACGCGACCTGCCCGCGGAGAATGCCGCAGAGTTCGTCGCTGCTGCGGTCGCCTCACTTCGGCGGCGTCACAACGCGGAGGTCCTGATCGCACTGCCGCTCGAGGAGATGGTCGAGTATTTCGGGCCGTGGTCGAAGGGCGTGACCCGCGTCGACGACGAGACCACGAGCTGGCCGATCGGTGGTGACAGCTTCGAGCTGATGTTGATGGTCCTGCTCTGGATTCCAGCCGGAGTCGAGTACGAGCTCCGTGGCTCGGATGAATTCCTTGCCTTCGCGCACGAAGCCACTGGTCGGCTGAATAGGTCGCTCCGAGCCACTTGATCGAGGCTCCGATGAGCGTAGGTTCGAATCATGTCTGTTTCTACGAACCTTCTCGTCGACGCCTACGACCGCATCCGGGACAACCTTCATCGTGTGGTTTCCGGCCTCGACGAAGAACAACTCGCCGCCCGTCCGGATGACGAAGGCAACTCGATCGCCTGGCTCGTCTGGCACCTCACACGGGTACAGGACGACCACATCGCTGACACTGCCGGCAGTGAGCAGCTGTGGACCTCCCACGGATGGGAGAAGCGGTTCGGCCTGCCATTCGAGACGGGCGCGACGGGGTATGGCCAGTCGTCGGGCGAGGTCGGTTCCGTGCGGGGACTCAGCGCGGAGCAGCTCGCCGGCTATCACGACGCTGTCCACCAGCGCACCGTCGAGTACATCACCGGCCTGAACGACAGTGACCTCGAGCAGGTGGTCGATGAGGCGTGGGACCCGCCGGTGACCCGCGCGATTCGACTGGTCAGCGTGATCTCCGACGACCTCCAGCACGTCGGCCAGGCGGCCATGGTGCGCGGGCTGATCGGTCGCCGCTAGTCCTCCCCGATGTCCTCGTTCCAGAGCTCCGGGTTGTCGGTGATGAATGTACTCATCATGGAAACGAGTTCCGGGTCGTTCACGACCGTCAGCTGCACGCCATTCTCCGCGAGCCAATCCTGGCCGCCCAAGAAATTTGTGTCGTCGCCGACAACCACGTGACCGATGCCGAACTGGCGCACGAGTCCTGAGCAGTACCAGCAGGGCGACAGGGTCGTGACCATCACCGTGTCACGATAGCTCCGCTGCCGTCCCGCGTTGTGGAACGCGTTCGTCTCGGCGTGCATCGCAGCATCGCCGTCCTGCACCCGACGGTTGTGACCGCTGCCGAGCAGGGTGCCGTCCGAGGCGAAGAGCGCCGCGCCGATCGGGATACCGCCCTCCGCCGCGCCCATCGCGGCCTCAGCGACGGCGACGGCCAGCTTCTCGGCATTGGTTGCGTAGACGGTGGTCATGCGACCTCGTCCGCCGCATCCACACCGATGACGACCGATGGCGTCTCGCTGAGCGAGCCGCCGAGTCGAGGTTTGATGGCCAGGAAGATCAGCAGGTAGGTCACCGCGGCCAGCACGAAACCGACGATCGCGGTGAGGTCGCCAATCGCCGGGGCGGCCTTCACGACCAGCCCGGAATAGAAGGCCTGGTTGGAGAACAGCACGATGGAGACGACAAGCCCGATGAGGAAGGCGATGATGCCGGCCGCATTCCGATACTTCGCCTGATCGGTGACGATCGACGAGATCTCCGTTCCCCGTCGCAGGTAGCGGTCGACGAGCACGACGCCGAGCCACGGCGCGATCCAGTAGGCGATCACCAGCAGGAAATTCTCGTAGGTGTGCCCGGCGTCCGGAAGGGCGCTCCAGGCGATGAAGAAACCGACGACACCGAAGCTGAGCGCGATGATCGCCCTGCGCAGCGCGAAGGGAATCTTGATCCCCGCGGCGAGGAAGGACATGGCTCCCGAGTAGATGTTGAGCGCGTTGGCGGCGATGGCGCCGACCGCGATCGCCACCAGGGTGAGGTCGCGGATGACGACAGGCATGCTCGCGGTGAAGGAGGTGGTCGGGTCATCCGGGTTGAATCCGGCGATCGTCGCGGCGGCGGCACCCGCGCCCATGAGTACGACGCAGGAGATGAAGTTGCCGAGGCCGGCAGCCCAGCCGATCGTGGCCTTGCGTGTCGCGGCCTTCAGGTAGCGGCTGTAATCGGAGGCGTAGGGATTCCATCCGGCGGCATAGCCGAAGGCGGCACCCGCAGCGAGAGTGAAACCACCGAAGCTAAAGCCTCCGCCCTTGACCTCTCCGCCGATGTTCGCGTGCATGAAGATCGTGACCGTGGCGACGATGAAGATCGCGCCGAGGATGTAGCTGGAGTACCGCTCGAAGACCTGCACCAGGTCATGGCCGATGAACGCGACAGCGACCTCGATGACCACGACGATGAGCAGCGACAGCACCGTCGGCATCCCGGTGAGGGTGGAGAGCGCGAAGGCGCCGCTGACCGAGTTGACGGCGAACCAGCCGAGCCCGGCCATCACCGTGTTCAGCGCGGCCGGAAGGATGTTGCCGCGATACCCGAAGGCGGTGCGGCTGAGCACCATCTGGGCGAGTCCCTCGCGCGGGCCCCAGGTGGAGAGGATTCCCTGCGTCAGGGCGCCGGCGGCTGTACCGAGCACGAGTGCGGCCATTGCCTGCCAGAAGCCGAGTCCGAAGAAGGCGACGGCGATCACGCCGACGAAGATGGTGGCGAACTCGAGATTGGGGGCGGTCCAGGTGGCGAAGAGTTGCCATGGCGAACCGTGTCGTTTATCGGAGGGGATGGCTTCGATGCCACCCGGTTCGATGATCGGCGCCTTGACGGAATGGAGGGTGGCGGTTGCATCAGTCATTCCCGAATCCTAGGGATTCGCGGGGTCGGCCACGAACGGGAACGGCAATACTTCACACGGTGTTTACATGACGCGGCGTCAGTGCCCGCGTAGCCTCTCGATGTCGCGCCTGTCGCGTTTGGTCGGTCGGCCTGCGCCGCGATCCCTGACCACGCGCAGGGCGACTTCTTCGCGCGGCGGCGGAGGAGGCGTGAGGTCCACAAAACACTCCGCGGCGACGGCCGCGCTGACCCGCTTCGTGATGAGGCGTGCCACCCGGAGGGTGCGCTCGGTCTCGCTGGTGCGCACCCGCACCTCGTCGCCGACGTGCAGCGGCTGGGCGGCTTTGACCCTCTCGCCGTTCACCTGCACGTGACCGGCGCGGCAGGCAGTCGTCGCCGCAGAACGGGTCTTGGCAACGCGCACGGCCCAGACCCAACTGTCGACACGAACGCTCGATCCGGTATCCACTTCTCGAGCCTAGGCCGGTCAGGCGTCGGAGAGGGCGCCCTTCCAGGCGACCAGGCCGCGCACGGTGTCGCTTGGATCGTCCGCGAGCCGCTCCATGGCATCGGCCGGTACGAAGAAGTTGAGCGCGAGAAAGCCGCGCACCCGTTCTGACGCATCGTCGACGAGGGAGCGCAGCACATCGCAGGGGGCAGCCTCATTGCGGGCGACACAGGAGCGAACGCCGTCGTCGGTGTCCTTCGCCAGAGTCTCGAAGAGATCCTGCGGGGTGTTGTGGCTGCTCGCCACGCTCTCGCGGATTTTGGGATTCCGGTCGGAGGCAAGCAGCCGAAGACGCCGGATCTTGCTCTCGGTCACCGGGGGAGCGGGATGTTGGGCCGCGACCTCTTCCGGAGTCAGCATGACGGGGCGGTGGTCGCGCATCGCCTGGCGCTGAGCCGGCGTATTGAATCGGATGCAGGACATCCTTCGACGCTACTCTCTCGGTCTCGAGACAGGGAGGAGGCACCCCGGGAGCGTCCTTCTGTATGTCGCCCGTAAACTTCGATTTTTTTGATTCGGGGATAGACAGGCCCGTTGTGACATGCCTGCTCTGGGGGCAATCAACCGGTGGGGTGATTGACATGGTTGTCGTGGAAATTCATGAGCCTGTCAGTCACGCGCGTTTCCTCCTCGGCGCTCTCGCCGGTGCGGGTTTTGTTGTCGCCGGGATATTCCTCCTTGCCGTCTCTCCAGCGCATGCGGATGAAGGCGACACGGCGACCGGAGCGGTGTCTTCGTTTCTTTCTGAAGTGACACACCCCGTCTCAAACCTTCTCGACTCTACCCGTGACGCGGTAAGCGGTCTCACCCAGGGTGTGACGGCGGCTGTTCCTCAGCCCGTCGTAGCCGCAGTCCAACCGGTCGCGACGCCCGTTACACGGGCCGTTTGCCCTGTAGTGGCCAGCGTTCCTACCCAGCCTGTGGCGCGGCTGCTGCAGCCGGTCACCAGCCTCGTGGATCCCATCGTCAGCAGCATTCCTGTGGTGAGCGACCTGCTCGGTGCAAATGCCACACAGACACTGACCGATCCCGTGGCCGACCTCGTTGACAACGCGATGCGCTCGATCACATCCGAGCTCGTCACCGAGCTCCCTGGGGCTGATGCCCCGGCGGGTCCGTCACTCGGTGCTACCGAACCAACGATCCTGCCCCAGGCAACCGCAGACGTCTTTGTCGACCAGGCGAGTGTCGCAGTCGCTTCGCCATCGTCGATACGCAACTTCGACACGGTTTCTTCGGATTCTTCCGCTCTCACCAGGCCGTTCCGGCCCAATACTCCACACGCTCCCGACGGGCAGCCAGCTGTAGCGCCGGCTCCCGCTGGCAGCGGCAGTTCTGCGCCCTCCGGCGGCGCGCTCGGAGCGGTGGCATCTGACGCCCAGCACGCTTCGCTGTTCCTGCACGCGGCCATGGCGCTGCGTGCCCTCGACTCCGACGATGCGCTTCCGTCATCGCCGATCTTCGATCTCGGTTCAACCCGCGACTGAGTGAGTTCGCGCCTGCCTGGATTCCGGGGCAGGACACGCGAACCACGTCTCCCGCTTCGTGGGAGCACGCTCACTCATCCATTTTGGAGTTGAATCACAATGAAAAAGCTTGTGAAAAAGCTACTTCTGAGAGGGTTGTACCTGACTCTCGCCGTCGGAGGGCTCACGCTCCTCGCCGCGACCGCGGCCAACGCCGCGGACAACACGACAACAGGCGATGGCGGCCTGCTTTCCGGAACGCAGGCCGTCCTCGGTCTGAACATTCCGCTCGACCTGTCGGGTAACGCGATCTCCCTGCTCGGGAATTCCGCCTCGTCGAACTCGACGACCGCCCGGCTGCGGCTGCCGCTCCGGTGGGTACGACGTCCGGACAGGACGGCGCAGCATCCGGCACCCAGGCGCTGGTCAATGTGGCCGTCCCGATCGATCTCTCCGGTAACGCGATCAGCGTTCTCGGCGACTCGAATTCTTCGGATTCGACCACTGCCGCCGCTCCTGCGGTAGCACCCGCACCGGCCGCCGCGGCCCCTGCAACGACGAATGGCGGCGACTCGCTACTCGGCGGAACACAGGGACTCATCGGTCTCGACATCCCAGTGACCGTCGGAGGCACCGCCATCTCGGTACTCGGCGAATCGAGCAGCTCAGGCTCGACGAGCAACCAGGGATCGACGGATGCCGCCACCCCAGCCGACTTCACCAACGCCTCGACCACGGGTGACGACGGAATCCTCGGCGGCACACAGATCGCTCCGGATGATGATGGCTCGGCAGAGGCCTGCCCGAAAAGTTAGGCGACGGCCGACTCTGCGGTTTCGTGGCCCGGCACCCACGGCACGATCGGCGAGGTGCGCTTCTGATAAGACGCGTACTCCGGGTACTTCTTGAGAGTGATGCTCTCGGTGAAGATCGTCGAGCCGATGAAGAGGCCGGTGAGCAGCAGCGGGCCGAGCACCGTCCACTGTAGAACCGAGCCCGCAGCTGAGGTGCCGAAGAAGAACAGCACCCACCATTGCGCCTGCTCGAAGAAGAAGTTGGGATGGCGCGAGAACCTGAACAGCCCCGACTGCAGGAAGCGCGGGCTCGGCTCGCGGCCCGCCGCTACCTCCGCACGCTTCCAGCCGTGGAAGTTCCACTGCTGCTGGTCGGCCACCGTCTCGCCGGCCAGGAAGGCTAGGAAGATCAGTGTGAGGACCAGGTCCAGGATGTCGAACGGGCGCGCCCGGTTGGTATAGGCGGTCTGCGCAGGCAGGGTGATGAGAAGAAGGATGGCGTTCTGGTAGAGCACTATGAAGAACAGGTTGAACAGCTGGAACTGCCACGGCTTCATCCGTGCCCTGAGGATCGGCCAGCGGTAGTCCTCAACCCCGTTGTAGCCGCCCTTGCGGGCAAAGTTGAAGGTCAGCCGCGCACCCCAGAGGGTGACGAGGATCGCCATGACGTCCAACCGGGCATCCGCGAGGTCCGCGAAGAGCGCAAAAATCCAGACATAGATCACGGGCACGATCGACCAGATACGGTCAACCCATGAGGTGTCTCTGGTGATGAGCGAGGCGATCCAGGCGAAGACGCAAAACAGGCCCGCGAGAATCAGCACGACGATAACGGGAGTCATCGTCGAATCTTATCGCCGCCCTTCCCCTCGATAGACTCGGTGACTGTGGAGTCTCAACAGCAGAACCAGGTGAGTTCGAGAATCCTCACGATCCCGAACGGACTCAGCTTCATCAGGCTGCTGCTCGTTCCTGTCTTCCTCGATCTGATCATCATCGGGCAGGACGGGTTGGCACTGCTCGTACTCGTTATTTCAAGCGTGACGGACTACCTGGACGGCATGATCGCCCGCGGCCTCAACCAGGTGTCCCGGCTCGGTCAATTGCTCGACCCGGCTGCGGACCGGCTGTTCATCTTCGCCGCACTCGTCGGTCTCGCCATCCGTGAGGTCATCCCGTGGTGGCTCTTCGTGGTGATCGTCGGTCGCGATGTGATGCTTATCGTGCTCGGCATCGTGCTCGCCAATCACGGATACGGTCCACTACCCGTGCACCATCTCGGCAAGGTCGCGACTTTCAGCCTCTTCTATGCCCTTCCCATCCTGATGATCGGCCAGGCCTTCCCCGGCGCTGTCTGGTTGACATCGCCGATCGGCTGGGCTTTCGCGCTCTGGGGAGCCTTCCTCTACTGGTGGGCCGGAATCATCTACCTGCTCGAAACTGTGAGGGTGGTCACAATTCCGCGGGTGGATGCGGCCGCCGAATCAGATACGCTTGGGCGCTAAGCAAAAGCAAGGGAGGTGTGCGCCATGACCGATTCAGATGAGAATGACCAGGACGCGAAGAATCCTCCTCGCGAGGACGACACGACTCTCCACCTGAGCGCAGAATTCGAGGCACAACTCGCCGCGCTCGAGGGCGAAGTGTCACCGGAAGAGCAGCAGGCGATCGCCGCGCTACCCTCCGGTTCAGCGCTGTTAGTCGTTCGACGGGGGCCGAACATGGGTGCACGATTCTTGTTGGATGCGGATGTGACGGCGGCTGGTCGGCATCCGGATGCCGATATCTTTCTCGATGACGTGACGGTCTCGCGTCGCCACAGCCAGTTTCTGCGCCACGGCACCGCGTTTGAGATCAGGGACCTCGGCTCCCTCAACGGTACTTATTTCGATGGCGTGCGCATCGACACTGCGCTCCTGAGCGATGGGGCCGAGGTGCAGGTCGGCAAGTTCCGACTCACCTTTTACGCGTCCCGAGTAGATCTCGCGCACCGAGCGAGCAAGTAGTGGCACGGTCCGCCGCCCAGGCCAGAGTGCCTGGGGCCACGAACCTACTCAGTATCGGACAGGTGCTCGCCAGACTCACCGCCGAATTTCCGGATCTCACCCCGTCGAAGCTGCGGTTTCTCGAGGAACGCCAGCTGATCTGCCCGGCGCGCACCGAGTCCGGCTACCGCAAATTCTCGTCGACCGATCTTGACCGCCTTCGTTTCGTCCTCACAATGCAGCGCGATCACTACCTGCCGCTCAAGGTGATTCGCGGATATCTCGACGACATCGACGCGGGACGGCCTCCGGCACTCCCTGGCGGCTCCACCTTCGCCTCGCCGTCGATTCTCTCCAGCGAGCGTCGCCTGCACCGGGACGAACTGATCCGTGAGTCGGGCGCTACGCCGCAGCTGTTGAACGACGCGGTCTCCTCTTCTCTCATCGCCGCAGCCGACCTGTACGGTGAGGAGGCCCTCGCGGTGCTCCGTTCGCTCGTCGAACTCCAGCGCTCCGGTATCGAACCGCGACACCTTCGCGGCTTTCGGGCAGCTGCCGAACGCGAGCTCGGTCTCATCGAAAGCGCCCTCATTCCGGTGTCGCGCCGAAAAGACGCGTCGAGCAGGGCGAAGGCGGCGGAACTCGCGCGCGAGATCGCCGGACAACTGGAGATCGTGCGCGGCAGCCTGATTCGCTCTGCGCTCTCGAGGCTCGACACGTAAGCTGGATGTTCCAGACAGGGTCGTCTCGGGAAGCAATCTCACCGACACGCCGGGGCAGTAGGAGAGCAAAGACGACGTTCAGGGCACACCGCTCGGTAACGTGGTCCACGACAGAAGTATCAACCACTCCTTGAACGTTGGAAGTGGTCGACGAGGTGGAAGGCAGTCAGATGAGCGAACTCAGTACCCGTAGCGAGGATTCTCGTTACGACCTCGGTTTGCTCTTCACCGACGGCCTCCCCGATCTCGATGACGCTGCCGGATATCGCGGCGCGATCGCTGCTCGGGCGGCAGGCATCAGCTACCGCCAGCTGGACTACTGGGCACGTACGGAACTCGTGGAGCCGACGGTGCGTGGTGCTGCCGGTTCCGGTTCCCAGAGGTTGTACGGGTTTCGCGACATCCTCGTTCTCAAACTCGTCAAGCGCCTGCTCGATACCGGAATTTCGCTGCAGCAGATCCGTACCGCGGTCAACCAGCTCCGCGAAGCCGGCGTGAGCGACCTGGCCCAGACCACTCTCATGAGCGACGGCGCCAGCGTCTACCTCTGCACCTCCAACGACGAGGTCATCGATCTCGTCAGCCGCGGCCAGGGTGTCTTCGGTATCGCCGTGGGCAAGGTGCTCCGCGAGGTGGAGACCAGCCTCGTGGAACTCGACTCAGAGCGTCCGGATGCCGCTGACGAGTTGGCGGCCCGTCGCGCCTCGAAGGCTTCCTGACCTCAACCGTGTCGTCGTTACGATGAACGCTGTTTCGGGGCGGTAGCTTCGACTAGGCGGTAACCGCGTACTCGCCCATCTTCGCCGTGCGAAGAACCCGGTCGAGCAGCAGGTCGAAGTTGTGGGCCATCTCCTGTGCGCTCTCACCGGGCCATACGTGCAGGGGCTTGGCTGCACCCTGAGCCTGCTGAAGTGACGTGCGCTCCGGCAGCTGGGGGCTGAGCACGAGAGGTCCGAACATGTCGCGGAGTTCCTTGATGCGGAACTGATGCTCAAGCGACTGCACGCGAGCACGGTTCACGATGATGCCGAGCGGCTGGAGCCTGGGGGAGAGCCCGCGACGGATCTCTTCGATCGCGCGGAGAGCCCGGTCGGCGGCCGCGACGGAGAAGAGACCCGGCTCGGTGACGACGGCGACGCGATCACTCGCAGCCCACGCTGTACGGGTGAGCGCGTTGAGCGACGGAGCGCAGTCGATGAGCACGAGGTCGTAGTCGGCCTCGACATTGGCGAGAGCTTCTTCGAGCTTCCAGATGTCACGGATGCTCGGGTGCGGTCCGTCGAAGTTGATCGCTGACGGACTGCCGATCATCACGTCGATCTTGCCGGCGTGAGCCCTTGTCCATCCGCTCGGCGCGATGGCCGCGCGAACGATCTTCTCCTTGGGGGAGGCGAGAACGTCGGCGACATTGAGATGACCGGCGACGTTGATGTCCATACCGGTCGAGACATCCGACTGCGGATCGAGGTCAACGACAAGAGTGCGAAGCCCCTTCGCGAAAGCGGCCGAGGCGAGCCCAAGCGTTACCGTGGTCTTTCCCACTCCTCCTTTGAGGGAGCTGACGCTGAGTACATGCACAAGAAGAGACGATACCTTCACTAGTCTGAAAGAACCTAAATCTTCGCTGTGCGGATACAGCAAATGCGGCTGGGCTCCTTCTGCCCCCGCTCTAAGCTGGCCGGAGTCGGAAAGGACCAGATGTTCACAAAGATCCTCGTGGCCAATCGCGGCGAAATCGCGATTCGCGCCTTCCGCGCCGCCTATGAGCTCGGCGCCTCGACGGTGGCTGTTTTCCCGTATGAGGATCGCAACTCGATGCACCGTCTGAAAGCCGACGAGGCCTACCAGATCGGCGAGCCGGGGCATCCGGTGCGCGCCTACCTCGACGTGTCGGAGATCATCCGTGTCGCGCTCGAATGCGGTGCCGATGCGATCTACCCCGGCTACGGGTTCCTCTCAGAAAACCCGGAGTTGGCCGAGGCCGCCGCCGCCGCCGGGATCACGTTCATTGGTCCTGGCCAGCACGTGCTCGAGATGGCGGGCAATAAAGTCACCGCGAAGGAGCATGCGATCGCCGCGGGTGTTCCCGTGCTCAAATCGACCCCGGCGTCCAAAGACCTCGACGAGTTGCTCGGCGGCGCCGACGAGATTGGTTTCCCGATCTTCGCTAAGGCGGTCGCGGGCGGCGGTGGGCGTGGCATGCGTCGCGTTGAGAAGAAAGAAGATTTGAAGGCCGCCCTCGAGGAGGCCATGCGTGAAGCCGACAGTGCGTTCGGTGACCCGACGATGTTCCTCGAGCAGGCTGTGGTGCGTCCCCGTCATATCGAGGTGCAGATCCTCGCGGATTCCACTGGCGAGACCGTGCACCTCTTCGAGCGCGACTGCTCGGTGCAGCGTCGTCACCAGAAGGTCGTGGAGATCGCTCCGGCGCCGAACCTGGACGAAGACACCCGCCAGGCCATGTACCGCGATGCCATCGCTTTCGCGAAGTCGATCGGCTACGTCAACGCGGGCACCGTCGAGTTTCTGCTCGACACCGCGGGGGAGCGCAAAGGCCAGCACGTCTTCATAGAGATGAACCCGCGTATCCAGGTCGAGCACACGGTGACCGAGGAGGTCACCGACGTCGACCTCGTGCAGTCACAGATGCGGATCGCCTACGGCCAGACGCTCAAGGAGCTCGGCCTGCAGCAGGGCGACCTCCGCCTGCGCGGTGCCGCGCTGCAGTGCCGCATCACCACCGAGGACCCGGCCGCGGGCTTCCGGCCTGATACCGGCAAGATCACCACCTACCGCTCGCCCGGCGGCGGCGGCATCCGTCTCGACGGTGGAACCATCGATCCCGGCACCCAGATCAGTCCGCACTTCGACTCGATGCTGGTGAAGATGACCTGCCGCGGCCGGGACTTCGCCGCCGCCGTCGCGCGGGCCAAGCGCGGTCTCGCTGAGTTCCGCATCCGTGGTGTCTCCACCAACATCCCCTTCCTGCAGGCCGTGCTCGACGACCCGTCGTTCGCCGCTGGAGATCTCAGCACCGCCTTCATCGAGGAACGCCCACAGCTCTTCCACACCCACCAGTCCAAGGACCGCGGTACCAAGATCCTCAACTGGATCGCGGATGTCACCGTCAACCGCCCCTATGGCGACGGCGAGGGCATCATCAACCCGTCCATCAAGCTGCCGAAGGTCGACCTTGCACAGCCGGCGCCCGCTGGATCGCGCCAGCGCCTGCTCGAGCTCGGCCCGGCAGGATTCGCTTCGGCGCTTCGCCAGCAGACAGCTCTCGCAGTGACCGAGACAACCTTCCGCGATGCCCACCAGTCGCTGCTCGCCACCCGGGTACGCACCAGGGATCTCGTGGCCGTCGCGCCGTATGTCGCGCGACTGACGCCTGAACTGCTATCCGTAGAGGCCTGGGGGGGAGCGACCTACGATGTCGCACTGCGCTTCCTCGGTGAAGATCCGTGGGATCGTCTCGCCAGCCTGCGCGAGGCTCTGCCGAACGTTGCCATCCAGATGCTGCTGCGCGGGCGCAACACCGTCGGGTACACGCCGTATCCCACCGAGGTCACGGACGCCTTCGTTCGCGAGGCTGCCTCCACGGGCGTTGACATCTTCCGCATCTTCGACGCCCTCAACGACGTCTCGCAGATGCGCCCCGCCATTGACGCCGTCCTCGCTACCGGGAGTGCTGTCGCGGAAGTGGCAGTCTGCTACACCGGCGACCTGCTCGACCCGTCGGAAGACCTCTACACGCTCGACTACTACCTGAAACTGGCCGAGCAGATCGTCGAGGCTGGCGCTCACATCCTCGCCGTCAAGGACATGGCAGGCCTGCTGCGCGCGAACGCCGCCGAGAAGCTGGTAACCGCCCTGCGCGATCGTTTCGACCTTCCTGTGCACGTGCACACCCACGACACCGCCGGCGGCCAGCTGGCCACCCTGCTCGCTGCCAGCCGTGCTGGAGCAGACGCAGTGGATGTGGCGAGCGCGCCGATGGCCGGAACCACCAGCCAGCCATCAGCATCCGCGCTCGTCGCCGCGCTCGCGCACACCGAACGCGACACCGGACTCTCCCTGCAGGCGGTCTCGGACCTCGAGCCGTACTGGGAGGCCGTGCGCCACGCGTACAAGCCTTTCGAGTCCGGCCTGCCAGGCCCCACCGGTCGCGTTTATCATCACGAGATTCCCGGCGGGCAGCTCAGTAATCTTCGCCAGCAGGCGATCGCTCTCGGTCTCGCGGACCAGTTCGAAAAGATCGAGGACCTGTACGCGGCGGCCAACAGGATTCTCGGCCGTCCCCCCAAGGTCACGCCGTCGTCGAAGGTGGTCGGCGATCTCGCGCTCGCCCTCGCGGCGGCGAATGCGGACCCCGACGACTTCGAGCAGAACCCCGACAAGTACGACATCCCGGACTCGGTGATCGGCTTCATGGCCGGCGAGCTCGGCGATTTGCCCGGCGGCTGGCCTGAACCATTCCGCACCAAGGTGCTGGCCGGACGCAAAGTTAAGATCGGGGTCGAGGAGATCAGCGAGGACGACCGCGCTGGTCTCGCCGGCGACGCGAAGTCCCGGCGGTCGACGCTCAATCGACTGCTGTTCCCTGGCCCGACCAAGCAGTTCGAGCAGGTACGCGAGCTCTACGGCGACCTCTCGGTCGTCGATACCGTCGACTACCTCTACGGCCTGCGCCAGGGGTCGGAGCAGATCATCGAGATCAGCAAGGGTGTGAGCCTCTACGTGGGTCTCGAGGCGATCGGCGAGGCCGACGACAAGGGCATGCGCACGGTCATGACGATCCTCAATGGCCAGCTGCGTCCGGTGTTCATCCGCGATCGCGGCATTGCCGTAGAGAACAAGTCTGCTGAGAAAGCGGATGCCGCAAAGCCAGGCCATGTCGCGGCCCCGTTCTCCGGTGTGGTCACCCTGCAGGTCGCGGAGGGCGACACCGTCGAACTCGGACAGAGCGTTGCGTCGATCGAAGCCATGAAGATGGAGGCGGCCATCACCGCCGCCCTCGGTGGCACCGTGCGTCGTCTGGCTGTACCGAAAACCCAACAGGTGGACGGTGGCGACCTTCTCCTCGAAATCGCGCCGGCCTAAGAACTGCACCTAGGCTGCGCCCGCGGCCGCGAGTACCGTTCCCAACGACGGCTCGCGGTAAACTAGAGGGTTGAAACAACGGAAGGTGCTGCTCAATGGCAATCAGAGACAGGCAGTCTGACGAGCACGGGGGATACCCGGGTTCTGAAGACGATGTCGACCTGGTCGACACGCGGTCCGACGACCTCGCTTCCAGCCTGCCCGAGAGTCTCACCATCGAGGTGAGCCTGCCGAACACGGTCCACGCCGCCCCGGAGGACGAACTTGCGGTGGCGATCGTCGAGGTGCCGGTCAACCCGGGATTCGTCGAGGTCACCGAGCCGACCACCACCTCCATTCCCGTCGTGGCGCCGCAGGCAGCACCGGAGCCGGAGCCTGAGGCACCGTTCATCCCGGACCTGCCGAGCAACGACGATCGCGCCCTCAGCCGACGCGACAGGATGCGCGCCGAAGTCTCGAACACGCCGGAAGCGGCGGGCATGCTCACCGCCGATCGCCTGATCGACAAGCGCAGGAATAAGCGCGTCAAGCCGGAGGGTGGACTGAACGCCTTCCTCTATGCGATCACGCTCCATGCGGTCAATCGCGGCGACTCCCGGAAAGTACGCGCACGCAAAGCCGTCGAGGCGCGCATCGACAAGAAGTTCGAGGGCGGAGCCCGCTTCATCCCGGTGCTGACCCGTAAGGGCGGTGTCGGCAAGACCACTATCACCGCACTGCTCGGCATGGCCATGTCTGACGCTCGCGAAGACCGGGTAATCGCGATCGACGCGAACCCGGATCGTGGAACCCTCTCCGAGCGCGTCAACAAACAGACCAGATCCACGGTTCGCGACGTCGTGACCATGGCGCCGTCGATCACCAGCTTCAACGACTTCACGACGATGGTCTCCCGCGACGAAACCCGTCTCGACATCCTCGCCTCCGACACCGACCCGCTGCTCTCCGAGGCCTTCGATGAGAACGACTACAACGTGGTCGCAGATCTCGCCGCCCGGTTCTATTCGATCGTGTTGACCGACTGCGGCACGGGCATCGTGCACTCCGTTATGCGGGCAACACTGCAGCGCGCAGACTCCGTGGTGATCGTTTCAGGCGGCAGCGTCGACGAGGCCCGTCTCGCTTCGGAGACTCTGACCTGGCTGGAGGCCAACGGATACGGTGCGCTCGTGCGCAACGCTGTGGTCGCTCTCAACACAGGAACCCAGGGAACCAACCTCGTGAAGCTCGAGGAGATCGAGGCCCACTTCAAGTCGCGGGTGCGCGAGATCGTACGGATTCCCTACGACCCGCAGCTCGCCGCCGGTTCGGTGATCAACTACAAGGAACTCAGACCGCTCACCAAGGCATCCGCTCGGGAACTCGCCGCCCTCGTGACGGACGGCCTGCCGGCTCGCCAGGGTGCCTGAGCGTGTCGAGCCCGACGACCGGGCACCGCGGCAGTTCGACCTCGTCATCATCGGTGGCGGTTCGGGCAACTCGATCATCAACAGGGAGTTCTCCCACCTGTCGATCGCGCTCATCGATGACGGCGCCCACTTCGGTGGCACCTGCCTCAACGCGGGATGCATCCCGACCAAGATGTTCGTGCACGTGGCGGATGTCGCGGCCGATGCCGCGGACGGCTCGAGACTCGGACTCCATTCGTTACCTCCCCGAGTGGAGTGGGAGAGCATCCGTGATCGCGTATTCACGCGTACCGACGGCCTGAGCGAAGCCGGGTTCCGCAACCGCGACGTGAAGATCCCCAACGTCACGGTGTTCCGGGAAAGCTTCGGCTTCGAGAGCCGGCACGTGCTAGTGAGTGCGAGTGGCGAGAGGATTCGTGGCGAACGGATCGTCATCGCCGCGGGGTCGCGCCCGCGCCCGCTAGTCGCCGCCTACGAGCCAGGGCCGGGCATCCACGACTCCGACTCGATCATGAGAATCGACGAGCTGCCTACCTCACTGGTGATCATCGGCGGAGGAGCTGTCGCCGTCGAGTTCGCGCACATCTTCTCTGCCCTGGGTGTCGAGGTCACCCAGGTCATTCGTGGCCAACGGCTGCTCAGCTCGATGGACGTCGACGTCTCAGCCCGCTTCACCGAGTTCGCAGCGACCCAGTGGCGACTGCTGACGGGCACGACAGTCGAGTCGATCGAGAGGGGCGACCGGCTGAGTCTCCAACTCGATAAGGGTGACACCCTCGAAGCCGAAAGCGTGCTGGTCGCGCTCGGTCGCATCCCGAACACCGACACGCTCGCCCTCGAAGCGGCAGGTTTCGACCTACATGCCGACGGGCGTCTCGCTGTCGACGATCGACAGCGCGCCCTGGTCGGTGGCCGGCCAGCGGCGGGTATCTACGGCCTCGGTGACGTGTCGTCCGAATGGCAGCTCAAACATGTCGCCAATCACCAGGCGCGCATCGTGCAGAACAACCTGCTGCACCCGGATGACCAGGTAGGGGGCGGGGACCCTGGTCCGGTCCCCGCGGCGATCTTCAGTCGTCCCCAGGTCGCCCACTTCGGTCTCACCGAGGTCGAGGCGCCGAACGCAGTCGTCGTCACCCGCGATTACTCGTCCACCGCCTACGGCTGGGCGCTCGAAGACACCACCAGTTTCTGCAAGCTCGTGGTCGACAGCGGAAGCGGACTCATTCTCGGCGCGCATATTATTGGGCCGGAAGCCAGCATCCTTATCCAGCCGCTCGTGCTCGCCGCGAGCCGTGGCCTGTCGATTCGTGGTCTGGCCCGCTCGATGTACTGGCCGCACCCGGCCGCGAGCGAGGTCGTGGAGAATGCCCTGTTGGATGCAGAGAAAGAACTCGCACAAGAGAGAGTGAGCACGCAGGAATGACGGAACGACAGATCAGGCTCTTCGGCGATCCAGTGCTGAAGACGGTCTCGGATCCCATCACGCTGACCGACGACGTCACCGGCCTCGTCGAAGACCTCGTGGAGACGGTGAAAGTACCAGGCCGAGCCGGTGTCGCGGCACCGCAGATCGGGGTGAACCAGCGCGCGTTCAGCTACAACGTCGACGGCGAGGTTGGCTACATCATCAATCCGGTGATCGCCGATCTCTCTGGCGAGCCCGAGCTCATGGACGAGGGCTGTCTCTCGGTGCCCGGCTTCTACTTTCCGCGACTGCGCTACCCCAATGCCCGTGTCACGGGGCAAGACCTGCAGGGTAATCCCATCGAGTTGAGTGGCACCGGTGTGATGGCCCAGGCGCTGCAACACGAGACCGACCACCTCAATGGCAAGCTCTACATCGACGGCCTGGAAAAAGATGTGAAGCGTGAGGCCATGCGCCTCATCCGCGAGTCAGACTGGTTCTAGCCGAGGGTCGCTAATTCAGCCTGCCGATGTCCCGACAGGCTGGAACGACCGGGTCTAGTGCGCGACGCCCTCGGAGGCCGGAGCGCCCTGGTACATGCCCTCGATCACGTCGGCGAAATCCTCGAGGATGACGTTGCGCTTGATGCTGAGCTTCGGTGTCAGGTGTCCGCTCGCCTCCGTGAGGTCCTTGGGCAGGATCACGAACTTGCGGATGGACTCAGCCCTCGAGACTGTCGAGTTGGCGGCATCCACGGCACGCTGCACCTCGGCGATCACCTTCGGGTTGGTCATCGCCTCGGAGAGGCTCATGGTGGCGTCTTCTCCGTTGTTGTGCAGCCAGACCGGGAGCATCTCCTCGTCGAGAGTGACGAGGGCGGAGATGAACGGCTTCTGCTCGCCGACCGCGATCACCTGGCCAATGATCGGATTGGCGCGGATGGGATCCTCGAGCTGGGCGGGGGAGACGTTCTTGCCGCCCGCCGTGACGATAATCTCCTTCTTGCGGCCGGTGATGGTGAGGTAGCCCTCGTTGTCGATTTCACCGATGTCACCGGTCTTAAACCAGTCACCATCGAAGACCTTCGCGGTCTCCTCGGGGTTGTTCCAGTAGCCATCGAAGATGTCGATTCCCTTGGCCTGGATCTCGCCGTCGGCCGCGATGCGCACCGACATGCCGGGCAGCGGCGGACCGACCTTGCCGATCTTGAAGTTCGATGGCAGATTCACCGAGATCGGTGCCGTCGTCTCGGTAAGGCCGTAGCCCTCGAGGATGGTGATGCCGAGGCTGCGGTAGAAGTGTCCGAGGCGCAGTCCGAGTGGGGCAGATCCAGAGACCGCGTACTTGACGTTGCCGCCCATTGCCGTGCGGATCTTGGAGAGCACCAGTCGGTCGAGCACGGCGAACTTCACTCGCAGGCCGAAGGGGACCTTGCCGGCGTCCAGCGCTTTGGAGTGTGCGATCGCGACGGTGGCCGCCGTGCGGAAGATCGCGCCCCTGCCACCGGATTCCGCCTTCTGCTCCGAGGAGTTGTAGACCTTCTCGAACACCCGCGGAACCGCCAGCAGGAAGGTCGGCTTGAAGGATGTCATGGCCGGTAGCAGTTGTTTCGTGTCGGCCTGGTGACCAACCTTCACCCCGCCGTGCACGCTCAGTACCGCGATGAAGCGGGCGAAGATGTGGGCGGTGGTGATGAACAGCAGCGTGCTGGAGTTGGGGTTGACCACCTCGGAGATCGCCTGTGCCGCGTTGCGGCTCAGCTCCACGAAGTTCGAGTGCGTCAGCACACATCCCTTCGGTCGGCCCGTCGTGCCCGCCGTATAGATCAGGGTCGCCATGTCGGAACCCTTGGCGAGCGTGCGGCGGCGCTCGATCTCCTCGTCGGGAACGTCAGTACCGGAGGCCGCGAGCTTGTCGAGGTCGCCGAGGTTGATCTTCCAAACGTGCTCGATGAGCGGGAGGTCGGCGTGCACCTCGTCGAAGCGGGCGAAGTGGTCGGGCGTCTCGGTGATCATGCCGATCGCGCCGGAGTCGGTGAGGTTCCACTGCACCTGGCTCGGGGACGACGTCTCGTACACCGGAACCAGGATCGCGCCGGCAAACCAGGTGGCGAAGTCGATGAGGGTCCACTCATAGCGCGTCTTGCACATGAGGCCGATCTTGTCGCCCGGCTGGATGCCAGAGGCGACGAGTCCCTTCGACAGAGCGACGACCTGGCGCAGGAACTCTTTCGCGCTCACGTCTTCCCAGCCGCCATTGGCTGTAGGAAGCGCGAAGAGCGCGAGGTCGGGGGTAGCGGCGACGCGATCCACGAGCAGATCGCTTGCGTTGGCATCCGGGTCTGCTGTGACCACAGCGGGTGCGTCGAACTGTTCCACGGCAACTCCTTCGGTACCGGTGCGGTAGGTGCTGTCAGCCTACCGGGGCGATGCGGGTGACCCGCCGTAAATAGCGTGTGGCACCAGCCTTGCCTAAACTCTAGGTGGTGCGTCTGGGGAACCAATGAGGATTCGACCCGCGCCATTCACTCGCAGACAAGAAGAGGTCTCTCGCTCGTGCACGCTATTGGAATCGACATCGGCGGCACCAAGATCGCCGGAGCGCTGGTCTCCGAACTCGGGGATATCATCGCCGAGGACCGCCTGCCAACCCCGGCCGGCGACTCCGAGGCGATCGTCGATGCCGTCGTCGCCATGATCGAGAAGCTCCGTGACGGGCACGAAGTCGCGGCGGCCGGTGTCGCTGCGCCCGGTTTCATCGATGCGGCCCAGTCCACTGTGTATTACACGCCTAACATCAGCTGGCGACACGAGCCGCTCCGGCAGCGCCTGATGGAGCGCCTCGACCTCGACATCACCATCGACAACGACGCGAATGCCGCCGGTTGGGCGGAGTTCCGCTTCGGCGCCGGCCGGCTCGTGAGCGACATGACCATGCTCACCATCGGTACAGGCGTCGGCGGTGCGATCGTCACCCAGGACCGCCTGTTCCGCGGCGGTTTCGGTACCGGAGCCGAACTCGGTCATATGCGCATCGTGCCGGACGGACTGCCGTGCGGCTGCGGTGCACGCGGCTGCATCGAACAGTACGGCTCGGGCAGGGCGCTCCTACGCATGGCGAACGAGATCGCGGATGTCGGCGGCATCGGTCTCGGCCTCGCTGCCGTGCGGCAGCAGAAGGGCGTGCTCGATGGCCCCGATGTCGCGGCACTCATCGTGAACGGCGACCCGGGTGCCGTGCAAGCGCTCCGCAAGCTTGGCGGCTGGCTCGGCGAGGCATGCGCGTCACTCAGCGCGGTGCTCGATCCACAGCTCTTCGTCTTCGGCGGAGGAGTGGCGGCAGCCGGCGACCTGCTGCTCGACCCGATCCGCGAGGCTTACCTCTCCCACCTTCCCGCCCGCGGTTATCACCCCGAACCGGAGTTCGTGATCGCCGAACTCGTCAACGACGCCGGTGTCGTCGGGGCCGCTGACCTCGCCCGGCTGCACGTCGAGTCGCGGTAGAGTTTGATCTGTCGAAGGCGGGTCTGAATGTTCTACTGGTTCATGAAGAACCTGGTCGCGGGGCCGATTTTGAAGACGGTCTTCCGTCCATGGGTCACCGGCCACGAGAACATCCCGAAGACTGGTGGCGTCATTTTGGCGAGCAACCACCTCTCGTTCATCGACTCGGTGTTCCTCCCACTCGTCATAGACCGCCGCATCAGTTTTCTGGCGAAGAGCGACTACTACACGGCGCGCGGACCCAGGGGCTGGTTTATCAAGAATTTCCTCAAGGCCACCGGCATGCTGCCGATCGATCGCTCGGGCGGCAAAGCGTCGGAGGCCTCCCTCCAGACCGGTCTCACAGTGTTGGCCCATGGTGAGATGCTCGGCATCTACCCCGAGGGCACTCGCAGCCCCGATGGCAAGCTCTACCGCGGCCGCACCGGTGTCGCGCGCATGATTCTCGAGGGCGGTGTACCAGTCGTACCCGTCGCCATGATCGATACGGAGAAGGTGATGCCCATCGGGCAGCGGCTTCCGAAGGTGCGTCGTATCGGCATCGTAATCGGCGAGCCTCTCGACTTTTCCCGCTTCGAGGGCATGGAGGGCGACCGCTTCATCCTGCGTTCGATCACCGACGAGATCATGTACGAACTCGACCGCCTGAGCGGTCAGGAATATGTGGATGTCTACGCCTCTTCGGTTAAGGAGAAGCAGGGCTCGTCCAGCCGGTAGGCTGGCAAATCGGGTCTTTTGCCCGTCGTCTCCACCCGTCCCACCGAAGGAACACAGCCCGTGTTTGATCCGTCCGAAGATCCTGTCGTACTCGCCGATCCATCCGTGATCTCCGGGCTCGACTATTGGCGGACACTCCCGATCAAGCAGCAGCCACAGTGGCCGGATGCCTCGGCAGTCCAGGCGGCGTCCGATGAGCTCGCCACCCTCCCGCCCCTCGTCTTCGCTGGCGAGGTCGACGTGCTGCGTGAGCGTCTCGCCGCTGCCGCGCGCGGGCAGGCTTTCCTGCTGCAGGGCGGCGACTGCGCGGAGACCTTTGCCGGCGCCACGGCCGATCAGATCCGCAACCGCGTGAAGACGGTGCTGCAGATGGCTGTCGTATTGACCTACGGCGCATCCACGCCTGTCATCAAGATGGGCCGCATGGCCGGCCAGTTCGCGAAGCCCCGGTCGAGCGACACCGAGACCCGTGGCGACGTGACGCTGCCCGCCTATCGCGGCGATATCGTCAACGGCTACGACTTTACGCCCGAGTCGCGCGAAGCCGATCCGCGTCGCCTCGTGCAGGGTTACCACACCTCCGCCTCGACGCTCAATCTGGTGCGCGCCTTCACCCAGGGTGGTTTCGCCGACCTGCGCGAGGTGCATCGCTGGAACCAGGGCTTCGCCCGCAACCCGGCCAACGCGCGCTACGAGCAGATGGCACGCGACATCGATAAGGCGATCAAGTTCATGGAGGCGGCAGGCGCTGACTTCGAGGAACTCAGGCGGGTCGAGTTCTACACCAGCCACGAGGGCCTGCTCATGGACTACGAACGCCCGATGACGCGCGTCGATTCCCGCAACGGAACGCCGGTCAACACCTCGGCCCACTTCCTCTGGATCGGCGAGCGCACCCGCGACCTGGACGGCGCCCATGTCGACTACATGTCGCGCGTGCGTAATCCGATCGGGGTGAAGCTCGGCCCGACGACCACGGCAGACGACATGCGCCGCTTGATCGAGAAGCTTGATCCGAACCGCGAGCCAGGCCGCCTGACCTTCATCACTCGCATGGGCGCCGGCAAGGTTCGGGATGCTCTTCCTCCGCTGCTCGAGGCCATCAAGCAGGAGGACGCCAACCCGCTGTGGGTCAGCGACCCGATGCACGGCAACGGCCTGACCACGCCGAACGGCTATAAAACGCGCCGCTTCGACGACGTCGTTGACGAGGTCAAAGGGTTCTTCGAAGCGCACCGCGCTGCGGGAACCTACCCCGGCGGCATCCACATCGAGCTCACCGGCGACGACGTCACGGAGTGCCTCGGCGGCTCGGAGCAGATCGACGAGGCAACCCTCGCCACCCGTTACGAGTCACTGTGCGACCCGCGGCTCAATCACATGCAATCGCTGGAACTCGCGTTCCTCGTGGCCGAGGAACTCAGCGCTCGCTAGCGGATGCGCTCCGGTCACTATGCGCTGAGTCGCTGTTCCGACATTAGCCGCCGCCAGCCTGCAGAGCGATAGTCACGGTCGATCCCTTATCAACGGTCTCATCAGCCTTCGGGTTCACCGAACTGACCGTCACACTGTTCGGTGCTGCCGAGAGGAATTCGCTGATGCCATTTTTAAATTTGACCTGTAGGCCGACGTCGGCGATCACTTGTTTCGCGACTGTCCACGTCTTTCCGACGACATCCGGCACCTGCACCTGCGGCTTGCCCGAGGAAATGATGAGGTCGACGGTGCTGCCTTCGGTCACCGCCTTGCCGTTGTTCTGAGCCTGGGCACGGATGACCAGGCCTTTGGCGACGGTGTCGCTGGCTTCCTGCGTTGCGGCCGGTACGCCGGTGAGGTTCTTGCCGGACAGGATCGTCTTCGCCTCGCCGACCGCCTGGCCGGAGACATCCGGGATCGCACCGAGCGAGACAACGAGGGTGATCGGCTGCTTCTCGCCGTAGTTCTGCCCCTCGGTCAGCGCTGAACCGTCAGCACCGAGAGCGGAGATCACCAGGCCCTCGGCAATCTTCTGGTCGAACTGTTTGGTGGAGTCCTTCGAGGCGAATTTCGCCGAGGCAATCTTCTGCTTCGCATCGTCCTCCGTGAGACCAACGAGCTTGGGAACCGGAATGAGCTGCGGACCGCCGGAGACCACGAGACTCACCTGAGTTCCGTGGGCGAGCTGCGTTCCCGCTTTGGGTGTCGTTCCGACAACCAGGTCTTTCGCCACTGTCGTGGAGAAAACAGATGTGGTGGTGTCGCTCACGACGAGATCCTGAGCCTTCAAGGCGGCGCGCGCGGCATCCTGGGTCTGCCCTGAGACGCTCTGCACCGTGACCTTGGCACCCGGCCCTGCGCCGAAGTACCAGCCGGTTCCGCCGGCCGCCGCCGTGAGAAGGATGACCAGCGCGAAGAGCCAGAACCCCTTACGTCGACGTCGATCGCTTTTCGCCGCAAGTTCCGTCATGGACTCGGTGAGGACCGGGCCGGTGCGATGCCGCGCCTTGGGGGTGAGAATCTGGGTTTCAGCGGTCGACGATGGTGAGTCGACAGCGGTGGGCAGCACCATCGTGCGCTGGACGGCCGTCGCGCCGGTCACTCCGTCATCCTGGCGCAGCAGCGCCTCGGTCTCATGCAACTGTTCGAGCATCGCTCTCGCATCGCGGGGGCGCTGGTCGGGATCCCGTGCGGTCGCCCACAGAACGAGTTCGTCGAGTTCAGCCGGAACGCGAGGATTCTTGCTGCTCGGTGTCGGAACGGTGTCATTGGCGTGTTGGTGGGCGATCTGGAATGCCTGCTCGCCCTTGAAGGGCTGTTCGCCGGCAAGCATCTCGTAGAGCATGATGCCCACGGCGTAGATGTCGCTGCGGGTATCGGCCACTCCGCGGGTCACGAGCTCGGGGGAGAGGTAGGCGATCGTACCGAGCAGCGCATTGCCGGTGGCCGTGTTGGCGCTGGCCGCCCTCGCCAGGCCGAAGTCACCGATCTTGATACGTCCGTCATCCGCCAGCAGCACATTCTCGGGCTTCAGGTCCCTGTGCACGATGCCGTTCTTGTGCGCGGCGGCCAGCCCGGAAAGGAGTGCGTCCATGATGTCCATGGTCTGCACGGTGGTGAGCACTTTATGTTCCTGCAGCAGGTCGCGCAGGGTGATCCCCGGCAGGTACTCCATGACGAGGTAGGCGGTCTCGCCGTCCTGGCCCTGGTCATAGACGTTCACGACATTCGGATGCGCCAACCTCGCGGCCGAGCGCGCCTCCTGGATGAACCGTGCCTTGTACTGTGAATCGTCGGCGAGGTGACCGTGCATCACCTTGATCGCGACTCGGCGTTCGAGGCGCAGATCGGTCGCAAGATAGACGGTGGCCATACCTCCGCGAGCGATGCGTGAGCGCACCTGGTATCGGCCGTCGATGAGACGTCCGATCAACGGATCAGTGCTATTGGTACTCACGACCTGAGTCTAAAGTTGGCTGGCCAAAGCATCTCGTCAAAACACCGTGAGTGGCTAAAGCGTTACCTCAGGGCCGCCAGCCAGGAGCGCGCGGTTGTCTCCCACTTGGCGTAGGCATCGGGGTATCCGGAGAGTTGCACGGCCTGGGCCACCTGAGTCACGGTCTTCGACTGCCATCCGGAGATGTCGAGCAGGCCGCGGGTGTAACCCTTGTTCGGGTTGCTGGCTCCGCCGAAGAAGAGGCGGGCGGCGTAGGTCGTGTCGAGAATCTGGGCCGGCTTGCCCCATCCGGTGCTCGGACGCTGTTGGAACAGGCCGAGCGAGTCGCGGTCGCCGTAGTTGAGGTTGCGGAGCCCGGACTCTTGTGCGGCTGCGGCCAGCGCGATGACCAGTCCGTACTCCGGAACGCCAAGCGACTGTCCGACCTTGATGATGGTCTTCGCGTTGCCGGCCATTTCGGCGGTGAGCACTGTCGACTGCGGAATTATGGCCTGCGTGCTCGATGCGGGGACGATTGCTGCAGCGCCGGGGATGGCCAGGGTGCGGCCGGTGTAGATGATGCTCGACCAACCGAGTCCGTTTGCGGTGAGGAGCGCTTGCGTGGTCACGCCGAATTTGGCGGCGATCTTGCTGATCGTGTCGCCAGTGGCGATCACGTAGTTCGATGCGGTCGAAGGCTTCACGGAGACGACGGGTGTGAGGGCGACGGGTGTGATCGCGACCGGGCGCGCCGGAGCGACGGATGCCGACGCAGCACCGGGGATCGCAAGGGTCTGCCCTGGGTAGATGATGCTCGACCAGCCGAGTCCGTTGGCGCTCAGGAGGTTCTGCGTCGAAACGCCGAACTTCGCGGCGATGTGGCCGATGGTGTCGCCCCTGTGGATCGTGTACCTGCTGGTCGAAGCGGGTGCGGGTGCGGGTGCGGCCACGACGGCGACCGCACCTCCCGTGCTGAGCTTGAGGGTCTGCCCGGGGAAGATTGTCGACTTCCAGCCGAGGCCGTTGAGCGCGAGTACGGATGCCGTGGCGAGCCCGTAACGTCCGGCGATGCTGCTGATGGTGTCGCCCGCGACAACCCGGTACGTGGCCGGTGCAACCGCAATTGCCGTTTCGGCCGTGGAGACGGGAGCAGCGTTCGGATTGGTCGAGGCGCGCGCCGCCGCGGTGAAAGCATCGCGGATGGTCTTGCCGAGTTCCGAAGGAATCGATCGAGGCTTGTCGCCGCGCGGCTTGGCCTCCGCGGTCTGGATCGGCCCGGTCAGGGTTGTGCTGATAGCCATCGAGCCGGCGAGAACGATCGGCAAAGTCGTGAACAGGCTCTTGCTCAAACGACTCTGTTCCTTCGGCGTCGAATGTCGAGATTCATATCCTGGTGTGCTTGTCATGTGGTTCCCCGTCAACTCCCGGCCCCGAGCAGGCGTACTACTGCAATCAACCAACGCTGGCACAGATGTAACTCACTGTCAATTATCGTGACTGATGGGGTTTGAGTTAATTTGTTGGAAACATCCAAGTCCATGTTTGCGTCCGTCTACAGTTCTGGCAGGCTTGCAGGGTGACTACTGCCCCCGACATACGTTGGCTCACCATTCCCGATCTCGTCGACATCCTTGGAATCGGTGTCAGCAAAGTACGCCGCCTGATCGAAGACAAACAGCTGCTCGCCGTCAAAGTCGATGGAGCATGGAAGGTGCCGGAGTCCTTTGTGAGGGACAATGAACCACTCGGTGAACTTCGCGGCACCCTCCTTGTACTCCACGACAGCGGCTTCACCGACGATGAAGCGATGCACTGGCTGCTCTCCGACGAGGAGAGTCTGGGCACGGCTCCGATCGAAGCGCTCCGCTCGGGGCGCAAGGCCGAAGTGCGTCGCGTAGCGCAGGCGCTCGGCTTCTAGGTTCGAACGGCTACGCCGAGCGCTTGATCACTGTGTCGGCGAGTTGAACCAGCTGGTGCCGCGCCGCGCCGCTGATCGGGGAGTCGGTGATGGCTGCGACAGCGAGTTTCACGTTGTGGTCGATGATCCGTTCGACGTGTTCGACGGCTCCGCTATTGCGGATCGACGCCTGCAGCATCGAGATCTGCTGGGCGGAGAGATCCGCATCGCCGAGCAGTTCATCGAGAAGACTTGTCGCGTTCGTCGGCAGCTTGGTGCGCGCGAGTGCGATCAGCACCGTCCGCTTTCCTTCGCGAAGATCATCACCGGCGGGCTTGCCGGTCGTTTCCGGATCACCGAAGACGCCCAACAGGTCGTCCCGCAACTGGTACGCGATGCCGAGCGGCAGGCCGAAATCGCGCAACGCGATTACCTGTTCCGCACTGCCGCCTCCGAGCGCGGCCCCGATCGCCAGGGGAGCCTCGATGCTGTACTTGGCCGATTTGTAGACGATCACCCGGTGTGCCCTGCTGAGCAATTCCGGTTCGGGGTAGCTCTGCCACGAGCGCTCTTCGAGCACATCGAGGTATTGGCCAAGGGTGACCTCGGTACGCATCCGGTTGAATTCGAATCGCGCAGCATCACGCGCCTCGGTGCTGGCGAGACGTCTCGTGCCGGCGTCGAACAGCTCGTCGCTCCAGCCGAGAAGCAGATCGCCGAGGAGCAGGGCGGCGGACTGGCCAAAACTCTGCGCTTCGCCCGTCCATTCGCCTTCGTCGTGCAGGGATTCAAAGCGCTTGTGGGCAGACGCCAGACCGCGTCGCGTGTCTGAGTTATCCATAATGTCGTCGTGGACGAGAGCTGCAGCGTGGAAGATCTCGAGTGCACTCGCTGCGCCGACAACGGCCGAAAGGTCACTCGGCGGGGTGCTCTCGGTGATGACATCGGAACTGGTCGATTGTCCGGTGACGGCCTGCCATCCCCAGTAACAGAAGAGCGCACGGAACCTTTTGCCGCCGCGGAGTAGATCGCGTGAGAAATCGATGAAGGGAGAAAGATCGCCGCCGATGGATGCGAGGAGCGGTTGCCGCTCGTCAAGAAAGGCATCGATGTCCGCTTGGACCAGATCAACTAACCGCGTACTCTCAGCCACGGATATAGCCTAGCCACGCACGGGCGCATACAATTGAGAGTTAGCATGCGTCGGTCTCAATCATGAGAGGAGTCACCATGCCGCTGTCGGAACAGGAACAACGTCTCCTGGAGGAGATGGAGCGCAGTCTCTATCACAACGACGCCGATTTCGTCGCGACTGTAGGGACTCATCGAGGGCGCCCGAATGTCCGCACCGTCGTGATCGGCATCCTGATCGGAGTTTTCGGTATCGCCGTGATCGTGACAGGCGTGGTACTCCGTCTCCCGATCCTCGGCATCGCAGGCTTTGTCATCATGTTCGTCGGTGTTCTGATGGCCATCTCTTCTCCCCGGCGGGGCGCAGCCTCTCCGGCACCCGCGGAGCCCGCAGCTCGTCAACGCGCCAGTTTTATGGATCGTATGAATGAGCGTTGGGACAAGCGCCAGGACGGGCACGACGAGTAACACAGTTTTTCAGTAGGGCCGACCGCGAGGTCGGCCCTTTCTTTTTGCCCAAATTCGCGCCGTTCTTCTCCACAACCCTCCACCGGGTACTTACCTTTGTTTGCAGGGTGCGGTGCCCCAATATGGGGCACATTCACGCGAATATCGTTGTTTTGTGGTGGAGAGTGGAGTAAAGTGGAGCGTACCTGAATCCAGGCCGGAGAATAAGGGGGAGTGGCCGATGTTTCTTGGCACCCACACCCCGAAGCTCGACGACAAAGGCCGCGTTATTCTTCCGGCGAAATTCTGGTCGGAACTGGAATCCGGCATCGTGGTCACTCGCGGCCAGGAGCGCTGCCTCTACGTGTTCAGCACTCGTGAATTCGAGGAACTGCACGATCGCATCCGCCAGGCTCCCGTTACGAGCAAGCAGGCACGCGACTACCTGCGTCTTTTCCTTTCCGGCGCCAACGCCGAAGTGCCCGACAGTCAGCACCGCGTGACCATCCCCGCAGCGCTTCGCACCTACGCCGGCCTCGGCCGCGAACTCACGGTGATCGGCGCGGGCAACCGCGCGGAGATCTGGGACACCGCCGCGTGGGAGACCTACTACTCCGAGCAGGAGAGTGCTTTCGCCGAGACGACCGAGGAGGTGATCCCCGGGCTCTTCTAGCGCCTTGCTTCTGACTCCCAGCCGATCACACGCCCTGCCGCACTTCCCCGGTGGCAGGTCGGACCGGATGGGGATCAGGGACAAGGGGCCGGTACCGGTCACCATGGTCGAGAACCAGATCCACACCCCAGTCATGCTCGAACGCACCGTCGAGTTGCTCAGTCCAGCGCTCGGGCGACCCTCCGCCGTGCTCGTGGACGCCACGCTCGGCATGGCCGGCCACGCTGAGGCTTTCCTTGAGCGCTTCCCGGAGCTCACCCTCGTCGGGCTCGACCGCGACACTGACGCACTCGCCATCGCGGCGGAGCGGCTGGCGCGCTTCGGCGACCGTGTGCACCTGGTTCACACGGTCTACGACCGGTTCTCGGAGGCTCTCGACTCACTCGGCATCGACAAGGTTTCCGGTATCCTCTTCGACCTCGGCGTCTCGTCGCTTCAGCTCGACAGGGTGGAGCGCGGCTTCTCCTACTCGAAGGATGCCCCGCTCGACATGCGGATGGATGCGACCTCACCGCTCACCGCCGAGCGCATCCTCGCCGACTACAGCCAGACCGAACTGCGCCGCATCTTCTGGGAATACGGCGAGGAACGACTTGCCCAGCGGTACGCGAAGCGCATCGTCGAAAGCCGAGCGACGACCCCGCTCGTCCGCTCCGCCCAGCTCGTCGAACTCATCACGGCCGCCACCCCGGTGGCCGTGCAGCGCAACGGGCATCCGGCGAAGCGGGTCTTTCAGGCTCTTCGCATCGAGGTCAACCAGGAGCTGTCGGTGCTCGAAAGGGCCATTCCCGCGGCCATCGATGCGCTCGAAGTGAAGGGTCGCATCGTGGTGCTCGCGTACCAGTCGCTCGAAGACCGCATCGTCAAGCGGGCGCTTGCCGCGGCATCCTCCTCGACTACCCCCGCCGGACTTCCCATCGAGCTTCCGGAGCATCGTGCAGAACTCACGCTGCTCCTTCGTGGGGCAGAGCTTGCGACAGACGACGAAAAAGATATCAATCCACGGTCCGCGCCGGTTCGCCTGCGCGCAGCAGAGAGAGTGCGGAAGGCAGCATGAGCGGTAATCTCGCGGTTTCCCTCCCGACCCGCGCCCCGCGCGAGGTCGAGGAACACCCCCGTCATATCGAGGTCATCTCGACTAGGGCACAGCGCAAAGCACGGCCGCGCGTGGTGTACGCGCTCGTGGCGGTCGCCGGCCTCTTCGTCATCCTGATGTCTCAACTGCTGCTGAGCATCCTTCTATCGGATGGTGCCTACCAGATCGCTTCGCTCCAGCAGAATCACACTGAACTGGCACGCGACCAGCAGACGCTGACCGAGGAGCTGCACGTGCTGCATTCCCCGCAGAACCTGTCCGCTCAGGCGGCGGCGCTCGGGATGATCGCCAACGGCAGCGGCGCGGGATGGTTCAGGCTCTCCGACGGTACTGTGCTCCAGCCAGCGTCACCGGCCAGGGCAGCGGTCACCGGAACTACCGAGGCACCGCCGGTCGCCAACCAGTTGATCACGCCGCAGATCGCCGGGCTCGGCGCCACCGATCCAAACGCCACCGACCCAAACGGCCTGGCGGCGAATGGCGCGCCTGCCGGTACAACCGGAACCGGCTCTGTACCGTCGGGTCCGGGAGTACTGCCATCGCCCCAGACCCACTAGCGCGGCATCGGCATACCGAGAGTTAGGAAGCACCAGGTGAACAACCCTCGCATGAACCGTCGGCGCCTCGCCCTCTCGATCGTGGTGGTCTTCGTGGTCGTCGCGGTCTTCGCCGGCCGGCTGGTGGACATCCAGCTGGTGCGGGCGGATCAACTCAACAAAGATTCGCTCAGCAAGCGTGCAATCGCCGCTGTCACCTATGCGCCGCGCGGTCAGATCATCGACTCGAACGGGGTGATACTCGCCGACACCGTCACTCGCTACGACGTGACAGCGTCGCCGCGGACCATGCAGGGCGGATTCGACCGTAAGGCGAAGAACGGCACTGTCACGAAGGTCTCGCTGATGGATGTCGCGAACGAGATCGCAACCATCACGAAGCAGGATCCCTCTGCTGTCTATCTCTCGCTCTCGAAGAACCCCAAATCAGACTACGCGGTTGTCAGCAAGACCGTCGATACGACGAGCATGCGAGCGATTCGCGCCCTCAAGATCCCCGGCCTCTACTTTCCCTCGCACCCGATCCGCACCTACCCGACCGGCGCGGTCGCCGGAAACCTCACCGGATATATGAATACTGACGGGGCCGGCGGAGGTCTCGAACTCGGTTACGACAAGAGTTGCCTCGCGAGCGCCAACGGGACGTCCACCTACGAGAGGGGCGAGGACGGAGTGCAGATCCCCGGCAGCACGGTGACGAAGACGGCGGCCAAGCCCGGCGGCACGCTCAAGCTGACCATCGACGACGACCTGCAGTTCTTCACGGATCAGGCGATTGCCCAACAGGCGACGGCCATCGGAGCCACCTCGGCCACCGCGATCGTGTTCAGGATCAAGGACGCGCACATCATGGCGATGTCAGACTGGCCGAACGTCGATCCGAACAATGTTGACGGCACGCCGATTGACAATGTCGGCTCGCTCGCCTTCACTGCTCAGTACGAGCCGGGGTCGACGTTCAAGGCGATGTCCGCGGCGATCCTCATCGACACCGGAAAGGCCACACCCACGACACCGGGCGTGACCGTGCCGTCGGCGTGGAAGACGCCGGAGGGCGGCATGATCCACGACGCCGGGGCGCATGCGCCGGAGCGGCTCACGCTGACCGGGGTGCTGCAGCAGTCGTCCAACGTCGGAATCTCGATGCTCGGCTCGACGGTTTCCCCCAGCGTTCGCTACGACTACATGAAGAAATTCGGACTTGGCGAGAAGACGGCCGTCAACTTCCTCGGAGAGGCATCCGGCAGCCTCGCCAAGCATTGGGACGACCAGACCAAATACAACGTGCTCTACGGACAGGGCGTCTCGGCCACGCTGCCCCAGCTCGCCGGTATCTTCCAGACAATCGGAAACGGCGGGGTCAGGCTGCCATTGACGCTGGTCGAGGGCTGCACTCACCCCGACGGAACGGTGACCGATCTGCCGCAGACGGCAGGCGCCCGCGTGGTCGCCGAGTCGTCGGCCAAGACCGTGGTCAACATGCTCGAGAGTGTGGTCACCGGCGGCGAGTTGTCGAGGTCGCTGCAAATTCCCGGTTATCGGGTCGCGGCCAAGAGCGGCACGGCGGAGGTCGCGGAGCACGGCGTCTACTCGAGCGATCGCATCGTCTCGCTCGCAGGTCTCGCGCCAGCCGAGAATCCTCAGTACGGCGTTATCGTCACCTACACGAAGCCGGTTATCATGAAGTCTTCGGCCGCCGCGGCGCCGACCTTCCAGAAGATCATGACCGAGGTACTCACGAAGTACCGAGTCAGCCCGTCGACGACACCATCCACTAGTCCAGCGACGAACTGGTAAGAAATATGAGGACGCTTTGACCGCACGGATTCCCCCGGTTCTTCGGCCGGAGCATCCGCTAGCCAGGCCACTCGCCGGACTCGCCGCCGAATTCGGGCTTGACTCGCGCGGTTCCCTCGACGGCATCGAGATCACCGGCGTCACCCTTCGGAGTACCGAGGTGGAAGCCGGAGACCTGTATGTCGGTATCCAGGGCGGCAACAGTCATGGCGCGAGCTTTGCAGCGCAGGCCGCCGAGAGCGGAGCGGTCGCCGTACTGACCGACTTGGCCGGAGTCGACCTCGCGGCGAACAGCGGGCTGCCCATCGTGATCGTCGAGTCTCCGCGGGCTGCGCTCGGGGATGTCTCGGCCTGGGTCTACCGCACCAACGAGCATCCGCCCCTTCTGCTCGGAGTCACGGGAACGAACGGCAAAACGTCAACCTCGTACATCGTCGAGGCGATCCTCAAGCAGCTCGGACTCGTGTCCGGCCTCAGCTCTACCGCCGAGCGTCACATCGGCGACCTCACGGTGGTCAGCCGACTGACCACGCCGGAGGCCAGCGAGATGCACGCGCTCCTGGCCAGGATGCGGGAGAGCGAGGTACGAGCGGTCGCCGTCGAGGTGAGCGCGCAGGCACTCAGCCGTAACCGCGTTGACGGGCTGGTCTTCGACGTCGTCGCTTTCACCAACCTCAGCCACGACCACCTCGATGACTACGCCGACATGGACGAATACTTCGCGGCAAAGCTCGCCTTCTTCGACCCGGAGCGTGGCAAGCGCGGCGTTGTCTCCCTCGACACGGCGTGGGGCGAGAAGGTCGTCGCGGGCTCGCGCATTCCCGTAACCACCATCTCGGCGACGCCGGGCGTCGTCGGCGAATGGAACACCGAGATACTGGACGAGCAGTCGAGCTATACGAAGTTCAGGCTGACCGGGCCGGAGGGTCGCTCGCTCGTCACCAGCGTGCCGCTGATCGGCTGGCACATGGCTGCGAACGCGGCTCTCGCCATCGTCATGCTGGTGGAGGCGGGGTTCGCGGTCGAGGCGATCGGCCAGGCCATCGAGGGTGGTATCGATGCCTACCTTCCTGGCCGCACCGAGCGTGTCTCCGGCGATCGAGGGCCATCCGTCTATGTCGACTTCGGGCACAGTCCCGATGCCTTTCTCAACACCCTCGGCGCGGTGCGGAAGTTCACGCCGGGCAAGGTGATCATGGTCTTCGGTGCGGACGGCGACCGTGACGCGACCAAGCGTCACGAAATGGGTCGCGTCGCCTCTGAGGGCTCGGATATCCTCGTGATCACCGACCATCACCCCCGCTTCGAAGACCCGGACTCCATCCGCGCGACCCTCATCGAGGGTGCGCACCTCGCGGAGCATCAGGCCGAACTGCACGAGATCAGCCCGCCGGAGAAGGCCATCCGTCATGCGGTGTCGTTGGCGAAAGAGGGTGACTCCATCCTGTGGGCCGGCCCCGGCCATCAGGATTATCGAGACATCCGCGGTGAGCGGACCCCGTATTCGGCGCGCGCGGAGGCACGCGACGCCCTGCGCGAGGCGGGCTGGTCCTAAGTGATCTCCCTGACGCTGGCCGAGCTTGCGGCCGCGGTCGACGGCGTGCTCAGGCTTTCGACCACCTCGGCATCCGGCGACCTCGTTGCGGGTTCCGTGCAGACGGATTCGCGGCTCGTCGAGCCAGGGTCGATCTTCTTCGCACTGTCGGGTGAAGTCACCGACGGCCACCTCTTCGCGCCGTCGGCGACCGAGGGGGGCGCCGCGGTCCTGATCGTCGAGCGCGCTGTCGAGGTCGTCCTTCCCCAGATCGTGGTCGGTGACACGCTGCAGGCTCTCGCGGACCTGGCAAAGGCCGTGGTCGCCACCGTCAGGGCCGGCGGTGGGCTGACGATCATCGGCATCACCGGTTCGAACGGCAAGACTACGACTAAGAACATGTTGAGGGCGATGCTCTCCGCGGTCGGCCCGACGGTCGCCCCGCCCGGCTCGTTCAACAACCAGGTCGGCGCGCCGTTGTCGATGTTGTCCATCGACTTCGAGACCAGATTCCTCGTCGTCGAGATGGGTGCGAGCGGTGCGGGAGATATCGCCCGCACCGTAGCAATCGCGACGCCCGACATCTCCGTCGTGCTCAAGGTCGGGCTGGCACATGCTGGCGAGTTCGGGAGCATCGAAGCGACGCAGCGGGCCAAGGCGGAGATCGTGACGGAACTGCCGAAAGGCGCCGTTGCCGTGCTCAACATCGACGACGAGCGCGTCGCCGCGATGGCGGAACTCACTGCGGCACGGCCGCTCTGGTTCGGACTGGATGCCGCGGCCGATGTGCGCGCGGACCACCTCCGTGCCACCGCCACCGGAACGTCGTTCGACCTTATCGTCGGCGACGAGCACCGTACCGTACGGCTGCGCATCCTGGGCGAGCACCACGTGATGAACGCCCTGGCCACGCTCGCGGTGGCGTACGAGCTTGGCCTCGACCTCGACGCGGCGATCGCCGCACTCGAGTCCGTCCCGCGCGCCGAGCGCTGGCGGATGGAGGTGTTGCGGCGCGCAGACGGCATCGTGGTGATCAACGACGCCTACAACGCGAGCCCCGACTCGATGGCGGCGGCCCTCAAAACCCTCGCGCAGATCGTCGAACCCGGCCAGCGATCAGTGGCCGTGCTCGGCGAGATGACGGCCCTGGGGGAGTACGCGGACGAGGAGCACGACCGAATCGGTCGGCTGATCGTGCGTCTCAACATCCAGAAACTGGTCGTCATCGGGCACGGTGCCAGGCACATTCACAACGCCGCGGGACTCGAAGGTTCCTGGGACGGGGAGTCGGTCCTCGTCGACACCGCAGACGAGGCATACGATCGGCTTCGTGACGATCTTCGAGGGGGCGATGTCGTGCTGGTGAAGTCGTCGAAATCTGCGAATCTCCGCTTCCTCGGCGACCGGCTTGGCGAGGTGCCGGAGTGATCGCGCTGCTAACAGCGGGCGGCGTCTCGATGATCTTCACGCTGTTGCTCACCCCGCTGTTCGCCAAGACGTTCCGCCGACTCAAGCTCGGCCAGTTCATCCGGGCGGATACGCCGACGACCCACGTGACCAAGCGCGGAACGCCCTCGATGGGCGGCATCGTCTTCATCGTCGCGGCCATCGTCGGCTACCTTGTTGGGCATCTCGTGGGCGGAGACTCCGTTTCCGGAGTCGGCGTCCTCACGCTCGCGATGATGGCCGGCCTCGGACTGATCGGTTTTCTTGACGACTTCCTCAAGGTGAAGCGCAAGAACAGTCTCGGACTCAAGAGCGGTTACAAGATCCTCGGCACCGTCATCATCGCCATCGTCTTCGGCGTCACGGCACTGACCTATCGGGACGCAAACCATCGCGCACCGGCATCGACCGCGATTTCTTTCGCTCGCAACCTCGACCTGGACTTCGTCGTCATCTTCGGCGCGGTCGCGGGGGTGATCGTATTCATCGTGTGGGTGGTACTGATCACGACGGCCACGACGAACGCCGTCAACCTCGCTGACGGGCTCGACGGACTCGCGGCGGGGTCATCCATTCTCGCCATCGGCTCGTACATCTTCATCGGTTTCTGGCAGTCAACCCAGTCCTGCTTCAGTACGTCGATCGACCCCGACAACATCTATCGCTGCTATAACGTGTCGCGTCCGCTCGACATCGCCGTGGTCGCCGCGGCGATCATCGGGGCGCTGATCGGCTTTCTCTGGTGGAACACTTCACCAGCCCAGATCACGATGGGCGACACCGGCTCCTTCGGTCTCGGCGGCGCTCTGGCCGCCCTCGCGATCCTCTCCCGTACGGAGCTGCTGCTCGTGCTGATCGGTGGGCTCTTCCTCGTGGTCACCGGGCAGGTGATCGTCCAACGCATCTACTTCAAGGCGACACGGGGTAAACGTATTTGGCGGGCGAGTCCCCTTCATCATCATTTCGAGATGAAGGGGTGGGCAGAGGTCACGATCGTGGTGAGGTTCTGGATCGTCACCGGCCTGTTCGTCGGCGCCGGTGTAGGCACCTTCTACCTCGAATGGGCGTCGCGCGTCCCGTCATGAGAACCGCACAGGATGTGGCCGCACTCAGCGGCTGGGGTGCCGAGTGGGCGGGCCTCAGGGTTGCCGTGCTCGGCCTCGGGGTTACCGGATTCTCGGTCGCGGACACGCTCGCCGAACTGGGGGCGGAGCTCGTGGTGCTGTCGAACCGCGCGGACGAGAAGACAGCAGACCTACTCGACGTGATCGGTGTATTACTCGTTCTCGATTCTCTCGACGCGGAGCTCGCGGCCTTCGCACCCGATCTGGTCGTGGTGTCGCCGGGCTTTCCCCCGAGCAATTCGCTTGTCGCCTGGGCAACAGGGCAGGGCATCCCGGTCTGGGGTGACATCGAGCTGGCCTGGCGCCTGCGCGACAGATCGGGAAGGCTCGCCGAATGGATCGCGGTGACGGGGACCAACGGCAAGACCACTACCGTGCAGCTCACCACCGCGATGCTCGCGGCAGGAGGCAAGCGGGTGATCGCCTGCGGCAATGTCGGGGTGCCGGTGCTCGATGCGATCCGCGACCCTGAGGGGTTCGACACGCTCGTCGTCGAGCTCTCCAGCTTCCAGCTGCACTACCTCGACAGCATGTCGGCGTGGGCCAGCGTCTGCCTCAATCTCGCGGACGACCACCTCGACTGGCACGGGTCGCCGGAGGCATACAGCTCGGCGAAGGCAAAGGTCTACGGCCACACGAAAGTCGCCTGTGTCTACAACCTCGAAGACGACGCGACGCGAGAGATGGTGGAGCAGGCCGAGGTGGTCGAGGGATGCCGCGCCATTGGCTTCGGACTCGTGCTGCCAGGCCCGAGCGATGTCGGCCTCGTGGACGAGATTGTGGTCGACCGCGCCTTCCACGTCGACCGCCAGCGCGCCGCTATCGAGCTGACCACGGTGCGGGAGCTCGAGCGGGTCGGCCTCGGTTCGCCGCACATGATAGCGAACGTGCTCGCCGCTGCCGCGCTCGCGCGCTCCGTCGAGATCTCGCCCCAGGACATCCGCTCCGCCCTGCGTGACTTCCGGCTCGACCACCACCGCACCGAAACCGTCGCGGAGAGCGGCGGCGTGCGCTGGGTCAACGATTCGAAGGCTACCAACCCGCACGCGGCGCAGGCCGCGCTCGCCTCGTTCGAATCCGTCGTCTGGGTGGTCGGTGGTCTTCTGAAGGGCGTCGACGTGAACGAACTCGTTGCCGCGAACGCCTCGAGGCTCAGGGGAGCGGTGGTGATCGGGGTCGACCGTCAACCATTAGTTGAAGCTTTCACGCGACACGCGCCGACCCTGCCCGTGTTCGAGGTCGAGACAGCTGACACTAAAGAGGTAATGCCGATGGCCGTGAGGTTGTCGGCTGCGGTTGCCCACAGTGGGGACACAGTACTGCTCGCGCCGGCAGCCGCATCAATGGACCAGTTCACGGATTATGCGGATCGCGGAAATCGCTTCGCAGAAGCCGTGCAGATGATTATGGGAGGCGCGAATGACGACCAGCCCGCCGCGCCAGAGAGCGACGACTAAGCCGAGGCTCGCGCCGCATCCGCAAAACCGTTCGACCGGCCCGGCCGTAGACGCATCATTTGAGCAGTCGGGCACACCTCGCCAGCCCGCCGCGGCCGTCGTTGCCGTCAAACGCATCTTCGCGGCCGAGACCGGAAACTACTTCCTACTGCTCGGCACGACGCTTTTCCTCGTGGTGTTCGGCCTGATCATGGTGCTTTCGTCCTCGTCCGTCGAGTCGTTCCTCTCGAGCGGTGACTTCTTCAACGGCTTCATCCGCCAGGTGCTGTTCGCGGCCATCGGCGTACCGCTCATGCTCCTTGCCGCCAGAATGCCGGTGCGCTTCTGGAGGAGGTGGGCCGGTCTCTTCATGCTGGTCGCGGTCGGGCTGCAGTTCCTCGTGGTCGCGACGCCGCTCGGTTCGGCGCAGGGCGGCAACAGAAACTGGATCACCATCGGCTCGTTCACTGGCCAGCCGTCGGAGGTGGTCAAGGTGGCACTGGTGATCTGGTTGGGCTACATCGTCGCCAAGAAGCAGCACAAGCTCGACAACTGGCGCGAACTCGTCGTTCCGTTGGTTCCGGTGGCCGGTGCGGCGATCGGCATGGTGCTCCTCGGCAACGACCTCGGAACCGTCATCATCATGACAGCCATCGTGCTCGGAGCGCTCTTCTTCGCCGGAGTCAAGCTGCGCTTCCTCGCCGTCGCCGTCGTATTCATGGGTTTTGTTGCGGCGATTGCGGCGCTCAGCAACGGATCGCGGTCCAGCCGTCTTGGCCTCTTCCTCACCGGATGCACCTCGGCGTCCGACTATTCGAACGGATGCTGGCAGACCGTGCAGGGCTGGTGGGCATTGGCTTCCGGCGGCCTGTTCGGCCTTGGTCTCGGCAACTCGAAGGCGAAGTACTCCTGGCTACCCGCGGCGGCCAACGACTTCATCTTCGCAATCATCGGCGAGGAGCTCGGCCTTCTCGGCGCGATCCTGGTGCTCGTCCTCTTCATCGTCCTGGCGATCTCGTTCGTACGCATCATCCGTGCCAACACCGACCCATTCGCCCGCGTCACCGTCGGCGCTGTCATGGTGTGGATCATCGGTCAGGCCTTCGTCAACATCGCGGTGGTGCTCGGCATCCTGCCGGTGCTCGGGGTTCCGCTACCCCTCATCTCTGCCGGCGGCTCAGCGCTCGTCACCTCGATGGTTGCCATCGGCATCGTGCTCTCCTTCGCCAGGCACGCGCCAGAGCCTGTGTTGTCACAGCCTGCCGCCGCAGGTCGGCTGAGGTGACACGGTACCTTCTCGCCGGTGGTGGCACCGCCGGCCATGTGAACCCGCTACTCGCGGTCGCTGATCGCATCATGGACCGCGAACCGGACGCGAAGGTCTTCGTTCTCGGCACAGCGGAGGGACTTGAGTCTCGTCTCGTCCCGGCACGCGGCTATGAGCTGCTGGTCGTGGCGCGGCTGCCCTTTCCACGGCGACCGAATGCGGCCGCACTCCGTTTCCCCGGCCGATTCAGGCTGCTGGTCATGGCGATCCAGGGCCTCATCCGGGAGCATGCTATCGACATCGTCGTCGGTTTCGGAGGGTATGTGTCAGCCCCGGCCTACCTCGCCGCACGCCGCGAGAAGGTCGCAATCGCCGTGCACGAGGCCAACGCCAGGCCCGGAATCGCCAACCGTCTCGGCGCCAGGCTCACCAGGTTCGTTGGGGTGGCCTTCCGCGCAGCACGTCTCCCGCACGCCCGCTTCATCGGGATGCCTCTTCGCCGCGAGATCGAATCCCTCGACCGCGCTTCGGAGCGGCGAGCTGCTGTCGAATTCTTCGGCCTGGATCCGCACCGACTGACCCTTCTGGTCACCGGTGGATCGCAGGGCGCGAGACGCATCAACGAGACCATCTACGCGGGCGCGGCCAGCATTCTCGGTGCGGGGTGGCAGATCCTGCACGTGACCGGCGAACGCTCGGATCTGACCTCTACCGAGTTGCCCGACTATCACCTCATGGCCTACTGCGATCGCATGGACCTCGCCATCGCCGCGGCCGACCTCGCTGTCGCCCGCGCCGGTTCGGCGACAGTGAGCGAGTTCAGCGCTCTCGGCCTGCCGGCGGTCTACGTGCCATTGTCGATCGGTAACGGAGAGCAACGTCTCAACGCCAAGGATGCCGTCGACGCTGGCGGCGCACTTCTCGTCGACAATGCCGCGTTCACTCCGGACTGGGTCGGCAGCGATCTCGTCTCACTCCTGCAGAATCGCGCACTCATCGCCGAGATGGCCGCACGCACTCACGCGATCGGCGTCCTCGACGGCGCGGATCGCATGGTCGACCTCGTGACGGATGCCCTCCGCAGCACGGTAAATTCGTCGCAATGATCAAGTCCGATTTCTCCCAGACCGTTCCTGAGCATCTCGGAGCCGTGCACTTCGTCGGGATCGGCGGAGCCGGCATGAGCGGCATCGCCCACCTCTTCGTGACCGCCGGCCTTCCGGTCACCGGTTCGGACATCCGCGCCACCGAGACTGTCGAGGCGCTTCAGGCGCGAGGGGTGCGAGTGTCCATCGGCCACTCTGCGGAGAACATCCTCGGTGTCGATACCCTCATCGTCACCGGCGCCATCGCCGAAGACAATCCGGAATATCTGGCTGCCCGTGCGAGCGGGCTTCCCATCGTTCACCGCGCGCAGGCCCTGGCCTGGCTGATCAGGAAGCATCGTGTGGTCGCCGTCGCCGGCGCGCACGGAAAGACGACGTCGACCGCGATGATCGTCACGGCGCTGCTCGAGTTGGGCGGTGATCCGAGTTTCGTCAACGGGGGAGTGATCCGCTCGCTGGGTGTGAGCGCGGCATCCGGTGGGAGCGACGTCTTCGTCGTCGAGGCCGATGAGTCGGACGGCTCTTTTCTGCTTTACGGCACTGCGATCTCACTGATCACCAACGTCGATCCCGACCACCTCGACCACTACGGCTCGGAGGAGGCTTTCGAGGAGGCCTTCGCCACCTTTGCCCGCGGGGCCAGCGAACGTGTCGTCATCTCGAGTGACGACCCGCGAGCCGTCGCCGTGACAGCGCGCCTTGCGGACCGCACTGTGACCACCTTCGGACAGCATTCGGATGCCGACGTGCGGCTGCACTCCGTGGTGAGCGCCGAGGCCGTCGCTTTCTCGATCGCGTATGGCGGAGCCGACTACAGCACCACCCTGCGAGTCGCCGGGCTTCACAACGCCGTCAACGCCGCAGGAGCCTTCGGGGTGCTCGTGGCCCTCGGTTACGAGCCGCAGGCGGCGCTCGACGCTATCGCACACTTCGAGGGGACCGAGCGACGTTTCGAGCTGCGCGGAGAAGTTCGTGGGGTGCGCGTCTACGACGACTTCGCCCACCATCCGACCGAGATCCGTGCCGCCCTGTCCGGCGCGCGCGGTGTTGTCGGTGGCGGTCGTCTCATCCCGATCTTCCAGCCGCATCTCTACTCGCGCACTCGCCAGATGGCTGCGGAGTTCGCCGAGACCTTCGAGTCGCTCGCCGACCACACGGTTATCGTGCCGATCTATGGCGCGAGGCAGGATCCAGAGCCTGGAGTGACCGGCGAACTCATCAGCGAGAGATTCACCGACTCCTCGAAGGTCGCCTATTTCACCGAGTGGTCGGATGCTGCCGAATACGCGGCGTCGATCGCGCACCCGGGCGACTTTGTGATTCCGATGGGCGGCGGCGATATCTACCGGATCATCCCGCAACTGCTGGCCGCGCTGGAAGCCATTCCCGCATCCGTTCCTCGCCCGCCGGAAACGGACTGACCGGGTGAAGCGACCAGAGGGATTCGACAGTCCTCCGGCGGGCCCGCCAGAGCAGCCATCGGCCAGGGCGCCGCGTGCAGCGCGCCCCCAGAAGCAGACCGGTGTTGACAAGCCGACCGGTCCGGTGAGGCCGAAGTCGGCGGCCAAGGCCGAGAAGGCGCGGTCGACGAAACGCGTCGAGCCCGAGAAGGTCGCCGCTCCTTCGCACGAGCCGACGGCTGATCGTGAGGCGAAGAAGGCTGCCCGGTCGCGGCGCAGGTACGAGCGCAGCGAGGTCAAGAGATTCACCCGCAGGTCCCGTCGGCGCAGAATCACCATTCTCGTGAGCGTACTGAGCCTCGTTCTCACCGGGGTGCTCGTCACCGGTGCGGTCTATTCGCCGTTGCTCTCCCTCACGACAGTGACCGTCGAGGGAAGTTCACGCGTGAGCGCGGATAGCGTGAAGTCGGCGATCAAGGACCAGGTAGGCAAGCCGCTCGCCACGATCGACTTCGACAGGATCAAGCGCCAGCTGTCCAAGTTCCCGCTGATTCGCAGCTACGTGACTGAGACCGTGCCGCCGGATACCCTCATCATTCGAATCACAGAGCGTGCGCCAATCGGTCTGGTCGCGAGCAGCACAGGCTTCACCGTCGTCGACCCGGCCGGTGTCGAGATCGAGACGGCCACGGATCGTCCGCCTGGCCTGCCGTTGATCGAGAGTGGATCCGCTTCGAAGAAGAGCCCCGGTTTCACCGCTGCCGTCGCCGTGCTGCTGTCTCTTCCTGCTGAGGTGCTGAAGAAGGTGGATACCGTCACGGCGCATACCACCGACGACGTGACTCTCGGGCTCACCGGCGCTGGCCAGTCCGTCGTGTGGGGGAGCGCAGAGAACTCCGCGCTCAAGGCCAGGGTGCTCGTCGCGTTGATCGCCACACAGAGTCCGAATGCCGCAGTTAAGTACGACGTCTCGGCTCCGACTCATGCCGTTGTGGGGGCAGGCTGATTCGCATCATCGGCCGCGAATTCGGGCGGCTGTTTCCGACACGCTGGACTGCCTGACGCTCGCTCGTGCTCGGCGCACTTAACTTCGAAACAAGAAACCTATACTGAGCATAACTTTAAGGCTCAGGTAAAGGTTGAGAGTTTCTAGCGGAGGCCGGACGTGACATCGAACCAGAACTACCTAGCCGTGATCAAGGTCGTCGGCATAGGCGGCGGTGGCGTCAACGCCGTCAACCGGATGATCGAACTCGGCCTTCGTGGCGTCGAGTTCATCGCGATCAATACGGATGCCCAGGCCCTTCTCATGAGCGACGCCGACGTTAAGCTCGACGTCGGTCGCGAGATCACCAGGGGCCTCGGAGCTGGTGCAGACCCCGAGGTGGGACGCCGTGCAGCCGAGGACCATGCCGAGGAGATCGAAGAGGCTCTGGCGGGCGCCGACATGGTCTTCGTCACGGCTGGCGAGGGTGGCGGTACTGGAACCGGCGGCGCTCCCGTTGTGGCACGCATCGCCAGGTCGATCGGCGCCCTCACCATCGGTGTCGTCACCCGGCCATTCGGCTTCGAGGGCAAGCGTCGAGCGGCTCAGGCCGACGTCGGCGTCTCCGCTCTGAAGAGCGAGGTCGACACCCTTATCGTCGTGCCGAACGACCGGCTACTCGAGATCAGCGATCGTGGCATCAGCTTTCTCGAAGCCTTCGCGACCGCAGACCAGGTACTCCTCGCCGGTGTGCAGGGCATCACCGACCTCATCACCACGCCCGGCCTCATCAACCTCGACTTCGCCGACGTCAAGTCGGTCATGCAGGGAGCCGGCTCGGCACTGATGGGCATCGGGTCGTCACGGGGGGCCGATCGCGCCATCAAGGCAGCAGAGCTCGCCGTCGCGTCCCCGCTGCTCGAGGCGAGCATCGATGGAGCCCACGGCGTACTGCTCTCGATCCAGGGCGGATCGAATCTCGGCATCTTCGAGATCAACGATGCCGCCCGTCTCGTGCAGGAGGCGGTGCATCCTGAGGCCAATATCATCTTCGGTGCTGTCATCGACGACACCCTCGGCGACGAGGTTCGGGTCACCGTGATCGCCGCTGGCTTCGACGGCGGTGAGCCGGTGATCAAGAAGGCCGGACATCGCTCCAACTTCGTGGACGCCGCGGCTCTGCCTGAAACCGCACCTATGCCCGCCGGAGAGGTGGAGACCGAAGAATCGGTCCCCAACTGGTCGGCGGAGCCGGAGGTTCCGAGCGCGCCAAAGGATCCGGTCTTCGACGACGGAGAAGACGACCTGGACGTGCCCGACTTCCTGAAGTGATGACTGTCGTATGACGAGCCTCGAGGTATTGCAGGATCGTCTCGATGCTGTTCACTCCGGCATCTCGGATGCGGCGCGACAGGCGGCTAGGGACCCTCGCGCGATCACGACCATCGTCGTCACCAAGTTCCACCCCGCAGAGCTCGTGCGCCAGCTGCACGGGCTCGGGGTTCGGAATTTCGGCGAGAACCGTCACCAGGAGGCACAAGCCAAGGCCGAGGAGCTTCGTGACCTCGACATCGACTGGCATTTCATCGGCCAGTTGCAGAGCAAGAAGGCTCGCCAGGTGCGTGCCTATGCCAGGGTCATCCATTCACTCGACCGTCCATCGGTTGTCGACGCGCTGGCCTCGCACCCCCTGTCGATCGACTGTTTCGTGCAGCTGAACCTCACCGACGACGACGGCCGAGGCGGTGTCCGTGATGCGGACCTGGAGCGTCTCACTGAGCGTGTGGTTGCGACGCCAGGGCTGTCGCTCCTCGGCGTGATGGCTGTCGCACCCGTCGGCGAAGACCCACGAGCCGCCTTCGCGCGGGTGCGCGTGGCATCCGAACGCGTGATGGCGATAGCCCCCACAGCCCGATTCATCTCGGCCGGTATGTCCGGAGACTATCGGGAAGCCGTCCTCGAGGGCGCGACACACCTGCGGATTGGTTCGGCAATCACGGGAAACCGGCCGGTCGCCGGTTAATCTGATTCGAGACACACCACAGGAGGCACGAAATGGCTAACCCGCTGCGTAAGACCATGGTTTATCTGGGCCTGGCAGATGAGGAATTCGACTACGAGGACGCGGCTCCCGCTGCGCCCGCCGCACCGGTTGCGCAGCATGTCGCGCAGCCCGCCGCCAATCGCGCGCCCGTCACCCCTCTTCGCCGAGTTCCCAGTCAAAGAAATGCGGCTCCCGCAGACATGAACGAAATCCTCACCGTGCACCCTCGCCAATACAAGGATGCCCAGGTGATCGCCGAGAGCTTCCGAGACGGCATCCCGGTCATCATCAACCTCTCCCAGATGAGTGAGCCGGAGGCGCGTCGACTCGTGGACTTCGCCAGCGGACTCTCGCAGGGTCTGTATGGGAAGATCGAGCGTGTCACCAACAAGGTCTTCCTGCTCTCGCCCGCCCACGTCGCCGTCAGCGGTGACCAGGCGGAGGTCGAGCCCGACGTGGACGCGTCGTTCTTCGCCCAGTCCTAATCACTTCCTGCTCGGACTGAGGATTACGTGGTGATTCTCAACGTCGTAGCGACGATTGCGTACTTCTTCTTCCTTCTCTATTTCTTCGTACTCTGGGCCAGGTTTATCCTGGATCTCGCGCGGACTTTCGCACGCAGCTGGCGTCCGAAAGGCTTCGGAATGATGCTGGCAGAACTGGTCTTCTCGCTGACCGATCCACCAATTCGTTTCGTCCGCAGGGTGATCCCGCCTTTCCGTGCGGGCGGAGTCGCGCTCGACTTCGCCTGGAGTGCGGTCATGCTTGTCGACGTGATCCTGATCTACATCACATTCGTGCTGAGGTATTGAAGACACCCTGTGTACTCTGGGGACAGTGGTCGACCGCCACTCGAGTCCACGGCACCCTGGACCCGGTAGTTTGCTAGCGTTAGCTAACCGTTACTAACGCTTGTATAAGAAAGTTTTTTGAGGTGACACCCATGGCCCTTACGCCTGAAGACGTAGTCAACAAGCGATTCCAGCCAACGAAGTTCCGCGAGGGTTATGACCAGGACGAGGTCGACGACTTCCTCGACGAAGTCGTTGTCGAACTGCGCCGCCTCAACCAGGAGAACGAGGAGTTGCGCCAGCGTCTCGTCTCCGGCGAAGCCCAAGCCAATGAGCTCCAGCGCGGGGCGACCGACGCACCGGCCCCCGCGGCCGAGACCAGCCAGCCCCAGTTCGCTGCTGCGCCGCCCGTCGTCGCCGCACCGCCGGTTGTCGCTGCTCCCGTGGCGCCGGCACCCGTCGACCAGAACGCCTTGGACACCGGCAACACGAACAACCTCCTGCAGCTCGCTCGCAAACTCCACGAGGAGCACGTGCGTGAAGGCATCGAGAAGCGCGATGCGCTCGTCGCAGAGGGTCACGCGACCGCTGCCCGCGTGGTCGGCGAAGCCGAGGACACGCAGCGCGCCCAGATCGCCGCTCTCGAGCAGCAGCGCACCTCGCTCGAGGGTCGCATCGAGGAACTCCGCACATTCGAGCGCGAATATCGCCAGAAGCTGAAAGGCTACATCGAGGGCCAGTTGCGCGAGCTCGACGAGAGCGAGCTTGCAACGAGCTCGGCCAGGGCAACAGCTACGGCCGCACAGACCCCGGCCGGTGGATTCAACGCCGTGCAGACGCCTCCGCCCGCCAGCTACCAGGGCTTTGGCGGTAACTGAGCCGCCGACGAAGGCTCGCGCCAAGGTCAGCGTCAGGGCGCTCATCGCGCTGGCCGTCGTCGCGCTGGTTGTCTACGGCGTCGATCAGGTCGCCAAGTTTCTGATCGCCAGCACTATGACCGAGGGCGAGTTGGTCAGCGTTCTCGGCACGGTGCTGCAGTTCCATTTCGTCAAGAACTCAGGTGCGGCCTTCTCCATCGCGAGCGGGTCCACCTGGGTTTTTTCGGTTGCGGCGTCTGCGGTCACGATCTTCATCATCAGTTTCGCTCGTCGCATCCGTTCGATCGGCTGGGCGGTATTGTTCGGGATGCTGCTCGGCGGGACCACGGGCAATCTCACCGACCGGCTCTTTCGTGAGCCGGGCTTCGGTGTCGGGCACGTTGTCGACTTCATCCAGGTCGCCGGGTTTCCTGCGATCTTCAACGTCGCCGACTCCTTCATCGTCGCCAGCATGGGGCTTTTCGTCATCCTGACCATTCGCGGGGTCGGGCTGGACGGTCGGCGTAGCCAGAAGCGTCCGACGGATCCGGATGTCGGAAGCGGCGCCAGCACGCCCCTCGAAGCACCCGCCGACAGCAAGTAGGCATCGCATGGAGACACGCAGCCTGCCGGTCCCCGACGGACTCGCCGGGGAGAGGGTGGATGCCGCCCTGGCCAAACTCCTCGGATTCTCCCGGAGTTTCGCCGCCGAGGTCGCAGAGTCCGGGGGAGTGAGCGCCGACGGTGTCGTTCTCGGAAAGTCGGACCGGCTGCGCGCCGAGAGCTGGCTCGAGGTGTCATGGCAGCCGAAGGTCGCGCCGAGCATCGAGCCGATCGTGGTGCCCGACCTCCGCATCGTCTACGACGACGATGACATCGTCGTGGTGGACAAACCCGTTGGGGTCGCGGCTCATCCCTCCGTCGGCTGGACGGGCCCGACGGTTCTCGGCGCGCTTGCCGGTGCAGGATTTCGTATCTCCACCTCCGGAGCCTCAGAGCGCGCGGGCATCGTTCACCGCCTCGACGCGGGTACCAGCGGCCTGATGGTCGTGGCCAAGAGCGAGCGGGCCTATACGGAACTCAAGCGACAGTTCCACGATCGCGAGGTGGAGAAGATCTACCACGCCGTCGTGCAGGGCCACCCCGATCCGCTGGCCGGTACCATCGACGCACCGATCGGGCGGCATCCGAGTTCGAGCTGGAAGTTCGCCGTGACCGCCGACGGAAAGAACTCGGTCACCCACTATGAGACCCTCGAAGCCTTCCCGAGCGCGTCGCTGCTCGAGGTGCACCTGGAGACGGGGCGCACTCACCAGATCCGTGTGCACATGGCGGCCCAGCGGCATCCGTGCGTCGGCGATTCGATGTATGGCGCCGACCCCACGATCTCGGCGAGACTCGGCCTGAGCAGGCAGTGGCTGCACGCGATGCAGCTCGGTTTCCGGCATCCGGGAACGGGCGAACCGGTGCTCTTCACGAGTGTTTATCCCGCCGACCTGCAACACGCGCTCGACGTACTCCGCGCGGACTGAGCCGGGCTTAAGCTGGGTGTTCAGACCTCGGCTAGTGAAGAGAAGTTGTGCCATCAAGTAGCGATTCCTTCGTGCATCTGCACGTGCACAGCGAGTACTCGATGCTCGACGGAGCGGCCCGCGTCGGACCACTCATGCAGGCCGCAGCCGAAGAGAAGATGCCCGCTATCGCTGTGACTGACCACGGCAACATGTTCGGTGCTTACGACTTCTGGAAGCAGGCGACCGCCGCGGGTATCAAGCCGATTATCGGCACCGAGGCGTACATCACTCCTGGCACTCCTCGCCAGGAGAAGACCCGAATCCGCTGGGGTCAGAGCCACCAGAACCAGGATGATGTCGGCGGGTCGGGGTCGTACACCCACATGACGCTGCTCTCGGAGAACAACGAGGGCATGCACAACCTCTTCCGGTTGTCCTCTCTCGCCTCAATCGAGGGATTCTATTTCAAGCCCCGCATGGACCGTGAACTGCTCAACCGGTATTCCAAGGGCATCATCGCAACCACCGGCTGTGTTGGTGGCGAGGTGCAGACGCGTCTGAGGCTCGGGCAGTACGAAGAGGCCAGGCAGGCGGCATCCGACTTCCAGGACATTTTCGGCAAAGAGAATTTCTTCGCAGAGGTGATGGACCACGGCATCGACATCGAGCGTCGCACCATGCAGGACCTGCTACGGCTGGCCAAGGAGCTCGGCATGCCGCTCCTGGCCAGCAATGACCTGCACTACACCCATGCGCACGACGCCACCGCTCATGCCGCCCTGCTCTGCGTGCAGTCGGCCTCGACCCTCGACGACCCCAACCGCTTCAAGTTCGACTCGAACGAGTTCTACCTCAAGTCGGCCTCCGAGATGCGTCATCTGTTCCGCGACCACCCCGAGGCCTGCGACAACACCCTGCTGATCGCCGAGCGCTGCGAGGTCAACTTCGAGCATCGCGATCTCATGCCGCGTTTCCCGGTTCCGGAGGGCGAGACCGAGGCCACCTGGTTCGAGAAGGAAGTCAGCGCCGGGATGCTGCGGCGCTTCAACGATGCGCCATCCGAGGCACACCTCGCCCAGGCCCAGTACGAGGTCGACGTCATCAAGCAGATGGGTTTTCCCGGCTACTTCCTCGTGGTCGCGGACTTCATCACCTGGGCGAAGAGCCAGGGCATCAGGGTCGGACCGGGGCGCGGCTCTGCGGCCGGTTCCATGGCCTCCTATGCGATGGGAATCACGGAACTCGACCCGCTGGCCCACGGACTCATCTTCGAGCGTTTCCTCAACCCGGAACGCGTCTCAATGCCCGACGTCGACGTCGACTTCGACGATCGTCGACGCCCGGAGGTCATCCGCTACGTCACCGACAAGTATGGCGATGACCGCGTCGCACAGATCGTCACCTACGGCACGATCAAGGCGAAGCAGGCGCTCAAGGACTCGGCTCGCGTGCTCGGCATGCCCTATTCGGTGGGCGAGAAGCTCACCAAGGCCATGCCGCCGGCGATCATGGGCAAAGACATCTCGCTCGGCGACATCCTGGATAAGGATGCCCCGCGCTATAAGGAAGCCGCCGACTTCCGGGCGGTGCTCGACAGCGACCAGGAGGCCGCCAAGGTCTTCGAGACCGCCAGGGGCATCGAGAACCTGAAGCGACAGTGGGGCGTGCACGCCGCTGGTGTGATCATGTCGGCCGAACCACTGCTCGACGTGCTGCCGATCATGAAGCGCGAAGACGATGGTGCCATCATCACGCAGTTCGACCAGCCGCCGCTGGAGTCTCTCGGACTCATCAAGATGGACTTCCTCGGGTTGCGCAACCTGACCATCATCGAAGACGCGCTGCGGATGATCGAGAAGAACACCGGCACCAGGCTGGTGATCGAAGACCTCGACCTCGATGCCGACCAGAAGACCTACGACCTGCTAGCCAGGGGAGATACGCTCGGCGTGTTCCAGCTGGATGGCGGACCGATGCGTTCGCTGCTCAAACAGTTGAAACCAACGAGTTTCGAAGACATCTCGGCCGTCATCGCGCTCTATCGCCCAGGCCCCATGGGCATGAACTCGCACACCAACTACGCGTTGCGCAAGAACGGCCTGCAGAAGATCGAGGCGATCCACCCGGAGCTCGAGGAACCGCTCAAGGAAAGCCTCGGCATCACCTACGGCCTCATCGTCTACCAGGAGCAGGTGATGTCGGTAGCGCAAAAGGTGGCAGGGTTCACGCTCGGCCAGGCCGATGTGCTCCGTCGCGCCATGGGTAAGAAGAAGAAGTCGGAGCTCGACAAGCAGTATGCCGACTTCGAGGCCGGCATGAAGTCCAACGGCTACAGCGCCCAGGCTGTGAAAGTGCTCTGGGACACCCTGATGCCCTTCGCCGACTACGCCTTCAACAAGGCCCACAGCGCCGGCTACGGGGTGTTGAGCTATTGGACCGCGTATCTCAAGGCGAATCATCCGGCCGAGTACATGGCGGCACTCCTCACGAGTGTCGGCGATTCCAAAGACAAGCTCGGCCTCTACCTCAGCGAGTGTCGGCGCATGGGCATCCAGGTGCTCGCGCCGGATGTCAACGAGTCGTTCGCGGACTTCACCGCCGTGGGCGGCGACATCCGTTTCGGTCTCGGCGCGGTGCGCAACGTCGGCTTCAACGTCGTGGAACTCATCCGCCAGGCGCGTGAGGAGAAAGGGCGTTTCACCTCCTTCCACGACTTCCTGCGCAAGGTGCCGATCCAGGTCGCGAACAAGCGCACCGTCGAATCACTCATCAAATCGGGTGCCTTCGACAAGACAGGTGCGACCCGCCGCGCGCTTCTGGAGATCCACGAGGATGCCATCGACTCCGCCGTGAGCCTCAAGCGCAACGAGGCCAACGGGCAGATCGATCTCTTCGCCGGGATCTTCGAGTTCGAGGCGGAGTCGGAGCAGGTGCCAGACAGGCCAGAGTGGTCGAAGCGCGACAAGCTGGCCTTCGAGCGCGAGATGCTCGGGCTCTACGTCTCCGATCATCCACTCGCCGGTCTCGAAGTGCAGCTCGCGAAGCATGCCAACACCACCATCACCGAGGTGCTTGGGGGGGAGGTGGCCGGCGACGGCGATCACGTCACCGTGGCCGGCCTGATCACCTCGGTGCAGCATCGTGTGGCCCGCAACTCCGGCAATCAGTACGGTCTCATCACCGTCGAGGACTTCGCCGGCGAGATCACCGTGATGTTTCTCGGCAAGGCCTACCAGGAGTTCTCGCCAGCCCTCACCAGCGACGCGATCGTCGTGGTCCGTGGCCGAGTGAGCGTGCGGGACGACGGAATGAACCTGCACGCGGTCAGCATGTTCACTCCGGATCTCGGACAAAGTCTTGGCTCCGGTCCGCTGGTGATCTCCCTGCCTGAACTGCGGGCAACGACCGACGTCGTCACTTCGCTCAATGACGTGCTCATCCGCCATTCCGGTGATACCGAGGTGCGGTTGAGACTGGTCAAGGGCGAGAACGCGCGTGTCTTCGAGGTGCCGTACCCGGTCTCGGTGAGCGCTGATCTCTACGGCGAGCTGAAGTCGCTCCTCGGGCCCAACTGTCTCGTCTGATCTGACCTGGTCTGGTCGCCTCAGAGCTCGACGACGAGGAGCTGGCAGCGTCTCTTGCACTTGAGGAGCAGGAGAGCGCGGCTCTGAGACATCCATGGTTAGAGGATGTATCGCGCGTCAGACCTGGTCGCCCGGCTTGAGGTACCTGCGCTCGTGATAGATCAGGGCGTCGTCGGGTTCGCCGAGCGCGCCCTCCTCGATCTCTACGACGATGACGGCGTTGTTCGCCACCAGCAATCGCTCCACGATGCGGCCGACCATCCACGATGTGACGCCGTGCAGAATGGGCAGGCCGTGCGGCCCGACGAACCAGTGCCCGCCCTCGAAGCGCAGGTCGTGATCTCCGGACATCCTCTCGGCAAGGTGGCGGGTGCGCACACCCATGGTCTGGATGACCACGTAGTCGGTGTTCTCGATCGCCGGCCACGCACTCGCAATGCGGGCCATGTTGAAGGTCGCGAGTGGCGGCACGGCGGCCAGCGATGCCAGCGAGGTCGCGGTGAAACCCACGGGCTTGCCCTCCGGCGTCAGGGCCGTGATCACCACCACGCCGGCCGCGTGGCGGCGAAATGCGTGCTTAAAGGCGGCGAGTCCGTCCGGCTCTTCCGGAACTGTTGTCTCATCCATACATTCGTAACAATCCGCGACCTGCGCCGCTTATTCCCGCTCTCGCGGGCCCGTCCTCGGCGTCCAATAGAATGAACCAGCCATGATCCAGACGATTGACCTGCGAGGTCTCAAGCCTAATCGCGCCGAGCTTCTCACCCTGATCCCGCGGTCGCAGACCGATGTTTCCGCCGCCACGGCGATTGCCACCGAGTTGATCGCGGATGTACGAATCCGTGGTGAGTACGCCCTGCTCGACCAGGCAGAACGGTTCGACGGTGTGCGGCCAGAGCAGGTGCGGCAGAACATCGCCGATCTGGCGAGCGCCGTCCGCGGACTCAACACGGAGGTGCGCGACGCGCTCGAAGAAGCGATCAGCCGTGTGCGTGCGACCTCCGAGGCGCAACTGCCCGCACCCGCTGTGACCCAACTCGGCCCCGGCGCAGAGGTCATCCAACGCTGGACGCCCGTCAATCGTGTCGGCTTGTACGTGCCGGGCGGCAAGGCGGTGTTGGCGTCGAGTGTGGTTATGAATGTCGTACCAGCGCAGGTCGCCGGTGTGGGATCCATCGCTCTCGCTTCGCCGCCGCAGAAGGAGTTCGGTGGTTCGGTCCACCCGACGATCCTCGGAGCGGCAGGCCTTCTGGGCATCGACGAGGTCTACGCGATGGGCGGCGCTGGTGCCATCGGCGCTTTCGCCTACGGCGTGCCTGGCCTCGACCTCGATCCCGTGCAGCTCATCACTGGCCCTGGCAACGTCTTCGTCGCTGCGGCGAAGCGGCTCGTGCGCGGCCAGGCCGGCATCGACGCGGAGGCCGGGCCTACCGAGATCCTGGTGATCGCGGATGCCACAGCCAACCCCTTCCTCGTCGCGACTGACCTGCTCAGCCAGGCCGAGCACGACGAACTCGCCGCTGCTGTACTGGTTACCGATTCGCCTGATTTCGCGGACCGGGTACAGGCAGAAATCGAGCGCCTCGCTCCCGCCACCCACCACCGGGCCAGGGTAGATGTCGCACTCCGCGGCCCGCAGTCGGCGATCGTGCTCGTTGATGACCTGGTGGCGGCGGCAGCTTTCAGCAACGTCTACGGCCCGGAACACCTGGAGATCCAGACGGCGGAACCGGGGGAGGTGCTCAACCTCATCGAGAGCGCAGGGGCCATCTTCCTCGGAGACAACTCTCCGGTGAGCCTCGGCGACTACCTGGCCGGTTCCAACCACGTGCTGCCCACCGGTGGGCAGGCACGGTTCACCCCGGGGCTCGGGGCGTACACCTTCCTGCGACCCCAACAGGTCATCCGCTACGACCGGGAAGCGCTTCGGGCCGTCGAGTCGAAAATCGTCGCACTAGCTACCGCTGAAGATCTGCCGGCTCACGCCGCAGCGATCACCGCGAGATTCATCGAGGGCTAACCCTGCATTCGAAGTGAAACCTGGCGAAGCCGGTATCCTGTAGACACCATGTTCTGCCCATTCTGCAGGTATCCAGATTCGCGCGTGATCGACTCCCGCACCAGCGACGACGGGCTCTCTATCCGTCGCCGTCGTCAGTGCCCCGACTGCGGTCGGCGATTCAGCACGACAGAGACCGCCAGCCTCAACGTGGTCAAGCGCAGTGGCGTCGTGCAGCCATTCAGCCGCGAAAAGATCGTCTCCGGGGTGCGCAAGGCGTGCCAGGGACGTCCGGTCACCGACACGGACCTCGCCGTGCTCGCGCAGAAGGTCGAAGAGACCATCAGGGCCACGGGAGCCTCGCAGATCGAGGCGAACGACATCGGCCTCGCCATCCTTCCTCCGCTCAGGGAACTCGACGAGGTCGCCTACCTGCGTTTCGCGAGTGTCTACCAGGGCTTCGACTCTCTCGAGGACTTCGAAGAGGCGATCACCCTGTTGCGCGTCGAACACGACGCGGCGGCGGTCGCGGAAGACTGACCGCATCGTCGCGGCCGCTAACCTGACTACGGCATGTATCGACTTCTCTTCTCGCTCGTCCTCTCCCGATTCGATCCGGAGACGGCTCATCATCTGGCCTTCGATGTCATCCGCTGGCTGCCGCGTTTCGGCGTCGGATTCTTCCTGCGTCGCATCAGCCGTGCGCACAAGAGCCTCGCCGTCAGCGCACTGGGGCTGGACTTCTCATCGCCCTTCGGCGTTGCCGCCGGTTTCGACAAGGACGGCAGGGCTATCCGGGGACTCGGCCAGCTCGGCTTCAGTCATATCGAGGTCGGCACTGTCACGGCGATTGCCCAGCCGGGCAACGAGCGTCCACGGCTCTTCCGGCTCATTCCCGACCACGCGGTTATCAACCGTATGGGTTTCAACAACAGGGGAGCTGAGGATGCCGTACCGCGACTCGCGCGGGAAGCGGCAAGGCGCATCCGTCCGATCATCGGTGCCAACATCGGCAAGAGCCGCGCGGTTGACGTCGACGACGCGACCGACGACTATCTGGTCAGCACCAGGCTGCTCGCCCCGGTCGCCGACTATCTCGCCGTCAACGTGAGCTCGCCGAACACGCCAGGCCTCCGCGGCCTGCAGGAGATCGACAGGCTGGCGCCGCTGCTCAGCGCGGTGAAGCTCGCGGCCGAGACGACCCCGGTGCTGGTGAAGATCGCGCCCGACCTCTCGGATGGTGAGGTGCGTCGTATCGCCGGTCTCGTTGTCGAGTTGGGGCTCGCGGGCATCATCGCGACCAACACGACGCTCTCGCGAGAGGGCTTGACCACGGATGTCTCGATCGTCGAGGCGGCCGGTGCTGGAGGTCTCTCCGGTGCTCCGCTGAAGGCGCGCTCCCTCGAGGTCCTCGCTGTGATCAGGGCAGTCGTGCCCGCCGAACTCTGCGTGATCTCGGTTGGCGGAGTGGACACGGCCGAGGATGTCGCCGAGCGCCTGGCAGGCGGGGCCACACTCGTGCAGGGCTACACGGCTTTCCTCTACCGCGGGCCGCTCTGGGCTCGCACGATCAACCGCGGTCTCCTGAAGCTGCGCCACGGCTGACACGCGCGGACTTGCGGGCCGTTAACCGACAACACCCGATCGACGGATCGACCGGGTGTGACCGAACTCGTCGGGCGATGACTCAGGACGGGTAGGCGCCGCGCTTGACCTGCGCCTTGGGAAGACGCATCGGGCGCAACTGCAACGCGCGCATGGCGGTGTACCAGCGGTTGCCCTTCTGCAGCTTGCTCGCGCCGAACTTGGCCGTGAGCTTGCGTTGGATGATGAATCCGACGGTCACGCAGTCGATGACGGCGACGATGAAGAACGCCCACAGGCCGAAGATCGCGATGGTCTGCAGCACGACATTGTTGATGAAGGTCAGGATGATCACGAGGAACATGACGGGGATGATCAACTCGCCGACGCTGTAGCGGGCGTCGATGTAGTCGCGGATGAAGCGACGCTGCGGACCCTTGTCGCGAATCGGCAGGTATTTCTCTTCGCCGGCGGCCATGCCGACGCGAGCTTTGTCGCGGGCTTCGGCCATCTTGGCGCGGGCGACCTTGTTGCCCGTCTTGCGGTCGCCGGAGACGAGCGGGCGCTGGTTCGCGGCTTCTCGCTCTTTGCGCGTCGGGGTCGGGCGGCCTTTCGAACTCGACACACTGTCGGTGTTCAGTTCGTAGTCGACGGCGTCGTCCGCCTTGCTGGTGCCTGGCTTGGCCATTTCATTCCTCGCAATAGATGTCTGCTTAAGATTACCTCCATGACTTCTTCCGAGACCACTCGTGCCGAATTGCTCCACTCCCTGCGGGAAGCGGTGCTGGCCGGCTTTCCCAGCGCGGTCGCCGATCTATCCCGGCTGGTGCGCATCCGTTCGGTCTCGGCTCCGGCTTTCGACCCGCAGCAGGTGAGCGACAGCGCGGATGCCGTGGCCGCACTCGTCCGCGACCTCGACGTGTTTGAGAGCGTCGAGATATCCCGTGCCGCCATCGGCAGCACCGGCGTGCTGGGACAGCCCGCTGTGCTCGCCGCTCGCGCCGCTCGCAACGGCAAGCCGACCATCCTGCTCTACGCCCATCATGACGTACAGCCACCGGGCAAGGACGAAGACTGGGAGTCCTCGCCCTTCGAGCCCACGGCCCGTGGTGATCGGCTGTACGGACGCGGAGCAGCGGATGACAAGGCGGGCGTAATGGCGCATGTCGCCTCGATCCGTGCCTTCATCGAGACCGCCGGATCGGACTTCGATCTCGGTCTCGCCCTCTACATCGAGGGGGAGGAGGAGATCGGCTCGCCATCCTTCGCCAACTTCCTTACCAAGCACCAGCAGCAGCTCGGTGCCGACGTGATCGTGGTGGCCGACTCCGACAACTGGGACACGACTACCCCCGCGCTCACCGTCGGCCTGCGAGGCAACGTGACCTTCACCGTCACGATCCGCACCCTCGGACACGCCTCGCACTCCGGCATGTTCGGCGGGGCAGCCCCGGATGCCATGCTCGCGACGATCAAACTCCTCGCGAGTCTCTACAACGAAGACGGCTCGGTGGCGGTGGCTGGCCTCACGGATCGGGACGCTGAGACGCCGGAGTATGACGAGGCCAGACTCAGGGAGGAGGCCGCCCTGCTCGACGGGGTGACTCCAATCGGCTCTGGCACGATCCTCAGCCGTATCTGGTCGAAGCCGGCGATTACGGTGACCGGTATCGACGCCGTCAGCGTCGAGAATGCGTCCAACACGCTGGCTCCTGAGACCCGTGTTCGAATCAGCGTGCGTGTGGCACCGGGCCAGCCGGCATCCGAGGCATGGACGGCGATCGAGAAACATCTTCGGGAACACGCTTCATTCGGCGCTCAGCTCGAGATCACCGACCTGGACAAGGGCAACGGGTTTCTCGTCGACACGAGCGATTGGGCCGTCGCTGAGGCGAAGACCTCCATGACGGATGCCTGGGGCGTCGAAGCGGTTGAGACGAGCGTCGGCGGCTCCATTCCCTTCATCGCCGACCTGGTCGAGCTCTTCCCGAGGGCCCAGATCCTGGTCACCGGCGTCGAGGATCCGGATTCCCGTGCGCACAGCCCGAACGAATCCCTGCACCTCGGCGTGTTCCAGCGGGCCATCCTCACCGAGGCGGTACTTCTCGCGCGCCTCAACGAACGCGCCTAAAAAATCCCGCGCGCAGGGAACAAATGCCCAGCCTTCGGTGCTTACACTGGAGGTAACGCTTTTCGAGACGCACGTTTTTCGATATGCATGCTTTTCCCCGACGCACAAGGAGCGGTTATGACCGACACCACGTTGACCGAATCGACGATTGCCGCTGCGCACGGCGTGCTCCTCAGCGGTTCCGCCGCAGATAAGGTCCGCAGCCTTTACGAGCAGGAGGGTCGAGACGATCTTCGTCTGCGTGTGGCTGTGCAGCCTGGCGGCTGCTCGGGGCTCATCTACCAGCTCTACTTCGACGAGCGCCTGCTCGAGGGGGATGCGACAGTGGACTTCGGCGGTGTCGAGGTTGTCGTCGACAAGATGAGCGTTCCCTACCTCGATGGAGCCACCATCGACTTCGAAGACACCATCCAGAAGCAGGGTTTCACTATCGACAACCCGAACGCAACCGGCAGCTGCGCCTGTGGGGATTCTTTCCACTGACAGCAAGTCTTCACCGGCCTTTCAGAAAGGGAATCGTCTTCGGACGGTTCCCTTTTTTGGCACCATGCGGCCAGTTCCGGTCTGAGAGCGCGCGTCCTTCGGAGTAGGCTGGGAAGCACCAAATAGGCCGTTGTTCATAACAGTCCGTGTCATCCGAGAGGTCCCAGGTGCGCTCTAACCGCCGTCTTCGATGGGCTGTCATTCCCATAGCCGTGGTGCTTGTCGTGGTACTCGCGGGATGCAGCCAGCAGCAGCTGAGGGGTTTCCTTCCCGCGGCCTCACAGGATGCAACCAACCACACCTCCGGTATCACCGGCCTGTGGGTCACCTCGTGGATCGTGCTGCTCGGCGTGGGAATCATCACCTGGGGGCTCATCATCTGGGCGGCGATCATCTACCGCCGCCGCAAGGGCCAGACCGGCCTTCCGGTGCAGATGCGCTACAACCTGCCGATCGAGATCTTCTACACGATCGTGCCCCTGATCCTGGTGCTCGGATTCTTCGCCTTCACCGCGAAAGAACAGAACTCGATCGAACACCCCACCAAGAACCCCGACGTGCAGATCGAGGTTTACGGTAAGCGCTGGGCGTGGGACTTCAATTACCTCCATGTCGGACCAAGCGATAAGGGCGTCAACTCGCCCGGCATCCAGGCACAGGAGAACCAGAACGGCGACGGCACGATCGACACCGCCAAGCTCCCCGTGCTCTACCTTCCGGTGAACAAGAGTATCGAGATCGACACCCAGAGCCGCGATGTAGCGCACTCCTTCTGGATTGTCGACTTCCTCTACAAAAAAGACAACATTCCGGGCCAGACCAACAAGATGTACTTCACCCCGACCAAGCTCGGAACCTACGAGGGCAAGTGTGCGGAACTCTGTGGCGACTATCACTCGCTGATGCTGTTCAGGGTGAAAGTGGTCTCGCAGGGTGACTACGACGACTACATCCAGAGCCTCGTCGACAAGGGTCAGACGGGAATTCTCGGCCCGGAGTACAACACCAATACGAACCTCCCCGGCAACGAAGCGCCAGCGGTAAACGAGAAATAGGGCGACCAGAATGAGTACAGCCACATCAGCCCGCCCTATCGCAGGCACCAGTACAGGCCAGGAGTACGGCGCCTCGCAGGTCGGCCGCAGGGGCAACATCGTCGTTAGCTGGATCACCTCCACCGACCACAAGACCATCGGGTACCTCTACCTGATGACGTCCTTCGTGTACTTCCTCCTCGGCGGCGTGATGGCCCTGGTCATCCGTGCCCAGCTCTTCGAGCCAGGACTGCAGCTGGTGCAGACCAAAGAGCAGTACAACCAGCTCTTCACCATGCACGGCACGATCATGCTGCTCATGTTCGCGACGCCGCTCTTCGCCGGCTTCGTTAATGTTCTGATGCCGCTGCAGATCGGCGCGCCCGACGTAGCGTTCCCGCGTCTGAACGCATTCGCCTACTGGCTCTACAGCTTCGGATCTGCCATTGCTGTGGCCGGCTTCCTCACCCCGCAGGGAGCCGCATCCTTTGGATGGTTCGCCTACGTGCCGTTGTCGACGACAACATTCTCGCCCTCCCTCGGAGGGAACCTCTGGGTGTTCGGGCTCGCCCTGAGTGGGTTCGGAACAATTCTTGGTGCCGTCAACTTCATCACGACCATCATCACGATGCGCGCACCCGGTATGACCATGTTCCGGATGCCGATCTTCACCTGGAACGCACTCGTCACGTCGATCCTCGTGCTGATGGCCTTCCCGGTACTCGCTGCGGCCCTGTTCGCACTCGGCTCCGACAGGGTGTTCGGGTCGCACCTCTACAACGTGGAGGCTGGGGGAGCGATCCTCTGGCAGCACCTGTTCTGGTTCTTCGGGCATCCAGAGGTCTACATCATCGCCCTGCCGTTCTTCGGCATCGTCTCAGAGGTGTTCCCCGTCTTCAGCCGAAAACCGATCTTCGGCTACAAGACCCTCGTCTATGCGACGATCGCGATCGCGGCGCTCTCAGTCACGGTGTGGGCGCACCACATGTATGTCACCGGGTCGGTTCTGTTGCCGTTCTTCTCGTTGATGACGATGCTCATCGCCGTGCCGACAGGGGTGAAGATCTTCAACTGGATCGGCACGATGTGGCGCGGTTCCATCACCTTCGAGACCCCCATGCTCTGGGCGATCGGCTTCCTCATCACCTTCACCTTCGGCGGACTGACCGGTGTGATTCTGGCATCGCCACCGCTCGACTTCCATGTCTCCGATACCTACTTCGTGGTGGCGCACTTCCACTACGTCGTGTTCGGAACCGTCGTCTTTGCGATGTTCAGCGGGTTCTACTTCTGGTGGCCGAAATGGACGGGAAAGATGCTCAACGAGCGTCTGGGCAAGATCCACTTCTGGCTGTTGTTCATCGGGTTCCACACGACATTCCTGGTACAGCACTGGCTCGGTGTTCTCGGCATGCCACGTCGCTACGCGACCTACCAGCCCGGTGACGGCTACACCTGGATGAACCAGCTCTCCACCGTCGGTGCCATGATCCTCGGATTCTCGATGCTGCCGTTCATTCTGAACGTCTACATCACCGCTCGTAAAGCGCCGCGAGTGACAGTGAACGACCCGTGGGGCTATGGACGCTCGCTGGAGTGGGCGACCTCCTGCCCGCCTCCTCGGCACAACTTCACCTCGATTCCTCGCATCCGTTCCGAATCTCCCGCTTTCGACCTGAACCATCCCGAGGCGGACATCCCGGTGGGTATCGGGCCGTTGAAGGACGCTCCGGAGTCTGCGACCTACGATTTCGCGGATGAGAAGGTGAAGTAGATCCCATGAACACCAATGCCAAGATGTTCACGATCCTCGGCGGGTTCTTCGTTCTGGCCGATGCGACCTACGTGATCTGGAGTCTCGTCGATCCCCTGCACCTCAGGGTGGAATGGGTTGGGACGGTGGGCCTCGGACTCGCCGCCATCCTCGCGTTCTTTATCGCTTTCTACCTCGGGCGTTCCCATCACTCGGTCGGCGGAGAACTTCCAGAGGACAGGCTCGACGCTGACATCGACGACGGCGACCCGGAGCAGGGATTCTTCAGTCCATGGAGTTGGTGGCCGATCATGCTGGCGGGTGGCGCAGCGCTGTTGTTCATGGGAATCGCCATCGGTATCTGGATCGCATTCATCGGCGTGGCCGTGACGGCGATCAGTCTCGTAGGGTGGGTCTATGAGTACTATCGCGGAAACTTCGCTCGTTAGCAGTTCCGCGAGGATTCGCCCGGCAACCTCCGGCGATGCGAACGCTGTCTTCGCCCTGGTCGAACAGCTCGGTATCGGTGGCACGCCGGAACGGTCGTCCTTCGATGAAGCCTTCCAGAGCGCTGTCACAGACGGTGACGACCACATCCTGTTCGTCACCGAAGCCGATGGCGCGGTGGTCGGTTACGCCCTGGCGACCATAGCGAGGCTCCTCTACACGAACGGCGATGTGGCACAGCTACAGGAACTGGTGGTGGATGCCAAGGTTGGTGGCCGCGGATACGGCAGCCAGCTCGTCTCGGCCATCGAGCGTGAGTGCCGGGCCAGGGGAGTGCTCCAATTGACCGTGGCCAGCATCCTGCGCGCGGCGTCGTTCTATGAACGACTGGACTACCGCTCAACCGCCAACTACCTCAAGAAAGTCTTTCTAGAAGACTGAGAACCGGTCCGCTAGCGTATTGCCGTTCGCACAGTTTTCCATCGGCGATGCGGCCCGGTGATTAAACCGGGGAAGCCCCGGGATACTCATCCCAGGGCTTCCTTACTTCGGTTCTAGTGGTGGTCCGAGCCTGACTCCAGCTCGCCCTTGGTGACAGGAGCGATGCGGTCCTCGAAGAACCAGCGGGACAGGGATCCTCGGAAACGCTGCGCTCCGGTGATGCGTCCTTGCTCATCCGGACGGATCATCAGCGGCTTGTACTCGTTGAAGCTCACCAGGCGCCAGCGCTCGTACTCATCGAGCTGCTCGTGCACCTCGATGTACTCGCCGCCCGGAAGCCGAACGATGCGACCGGATTCGAAGCCGTGCAGGGCGATCTCCCGATCCTTCTTCTGAAGGCCGAGACACACTCGCTTGGTCACGACGTAGGCGATGATCGGACCGAGGAAGAACAGGGCCTGCAGCACGTGGATCACGCCCTCGATGGTCACTTTGAAGTGTGTCGCGATGAGGTCGGAGCTTGCAGCCGCCCACAATACTGCGTAGAAGGTCACACCAGCGGCGCCGATGGCCGTGCGCGTCGGCGCGTTGCGCGGACGCTCGGCCAGGTGGTGCTCCCGCTTGTCGCCGGTGACCCAGCCCTCGATGAACGGGTAGAAGGCCACCAGCGCCAGGAAGATCGGCAGCACCAGGATCACGACGATGATATTGAAGGACCAGGTGTGGTTGAGCCAGACGAACTCCCAGCCCGGCGGAACGAGGCGAAGCGCGCCATCCGCGAAGCCGATGTACCAGTCAGGCTGGGTACCGGCGGAAACCGGGGATGGGTCGTAGGGTCCGTAGGTCCAGATCGGGTTGATCGTGAAGAGAGATGCGATCAGCACGATCACACCGAAGACAACGAAGAAGAACCCGCCGGCCTTGGCGGCGAATACCGGGAGGATCGGAACACCGACGACGTTGTCGTTGGTGCGTCCTGGACCGGCGAACTGAGTGTGCTTGTTGACAATCATCAGCAGCAGGTGCACGCCGAGTGCTGCGACGAGGATCGCCGGCAGCAGCAGGATGTGAATGGAGTAGAACATCGCCACGACTTTGGTGCCGGGGAACTCTCCACCGAAGAGCAGATAGGAGGTCCAGGTGCCGATGAAGGGGATGCCCTTGATCAGCCCGTCGATGATGCGGAGGCCGTTGCCGGAGAGCAGGTCGTCGGGGAGGGAATAGCCGGTGAAGCCCTCAGCCATGGCCAGAATGAAGAGCAGGAATCCGATGACCCAGTTGATTTCACGCGGTTTGCGGAAAGCACCGGTGAAGTACACGCGCAGCATATGCAGGCCGATGGCTGCGATGAAGAGCAGCGCAGCCCAGTGGTGGATCTGGCGGAACAGTAGGCCGCCACGGATGTCGAAGGAGATGTTGAGCGTCGACGAGTATGCCGCCGACATCTCGAGTCCCTTGAGCGGCACGTACGAACCGTGATAGACCACCTCGGCCATCGAGGGCTGGAAGAAGAAGGTCAGGAAGGTTCCGGAGAGCAGGATGACGACGAAGCTGTAGAGAGCGACCTCGCCGAGCATGAACGACCAGTGGTCGGGGAAGATCTTGCGCCCGAGCTCCTTGACGAGACCCGAGATGCTGGTTCGCTCGTCGATGTAGTTGGCTGCGGCGCCGGTGAAACGTGCACCGCGGGTGGGCGCGAGTACCTCGGTTGTGGGCTCTGCAGCTGGCGGTGTTGCGGTGGTCGGGGCTGAGACGGTCATGAACGCTCCCAGAAACTTGGGCCGACGGGCTCGTGGAAGTCGCTCTGCGCGACCAGGTAGCCCTCGGAGTCGATGGCGATCGGCAGCTGCGGCAGCGGCCGCTTGGCCGGGCCGAAGATGACCTCACACTCGTTGGTCACGTCGAAGGTGGAGGAGTGGCACGGGCAGAGCAGGTGGTGGGTCTGCTGTTCGTACAGTGCCACGGGGCATCCGACGTGGGTGCAGATCTTGGAATATGCAACGATGCCGTTGTAATTCCAGGTCTCGCGTCCCGCGGAGACGTGGAGATCCTCCGGCTTGAGACGCATGAGCAGAACAGCCGCCTTGGCCTTTTCTTCCAGGCGGTCTTCTTTGTTGTTGAGCCCCTGGGGGATCACGTGAAAAACGGAGCCGAGAGTGACATCCGCAGCCTTGATCGGCGTGCCTGAGGGGTCTTGGGTAAGCCGCATGCCTTTAGCCCACATGGTGTGCTCGAGCTGGGGAACTGGGTCCGCAGCGGGAGCGAGATCGCGGAAGAGAACGATGCCAGGTAGCGGGAACGCAACTAGTGCACCGATCAGGCTGTTGCGGATAAGGGTACGACGACCGAACCCGGACTCCTGGTTGCCCTCTTTGAAGATCTCGACGGCACGTGAGCGAGTCGCCTCCGACCCACGGGTGAGGTGGCGGTCCTCAGAAAGCTCGTCGCCACGCATCAGGTTCTTGGACCAGTAGATGGCACCGATACCGATACCCAACAGACCGAGCGCGATCGCGAGACCGAGGAACAGGGTGTTCAGGCGCACCGACGTGGTGTCACCGGGCGTGATCGGGAAGGCGACGTAGGAAGCGACAGCGAGGATGCTTCCCACGACAGACACGTAGAAGAGGGTGTACACGCGGCGCTCGGCCGTGCGGTCTTTCTTCGGGTCGACATCCGTGATGCGTAGGCGGTGCGGCGGCAGTCCCGGATTTTCGAAGGCATCGGAGGCAATGACAGCCGTTCCGGGCGACGCCTGGTTCGGCTCGCTCTTCACTACGGCCGAGCCGGCAGCGGCGTTCTCGCCACCGTCGTCATGCTGTGCCATTCTCTTCCCTTCGGTTGGTGCGGTAGTTCATGATGCGAAGCTAGTTTGCCTTGGCGGCGATCCAGATCGTGACGCCGACAACAGCGCCGAGACCGAAGATCCAGATGAAGAGGCCTTCTGAGACGGGGCCAAGGTTTCCGAGATCGAATCCGCCGGGAGACGGATTCTTATCGAGGTACTTGAGGTAGGTGATGATGTCGGCCTTCTGCTCCGGCGTGAGGTTCTTGTCATTGAACACCGGCATGTTCTGCGGCCCGGTGACCATGGCCTCGTAGACGTGTTCAGGGAGCACACCGCTTAGCGCGGGAGCGAACTTGCCTTCGGTGAGCGCGCCGCCAGCACCGGCGACGTTGTGGCACATGGCGCAGTTGATGCGGAAGAGCTCAGCCCCGGTTGCCGCGTTGCCATTGCCCTTGAGGTACTTCTTGTCGGGGATGCCAGGGCCGGGTGAGAGCGAAGCCACGTATTCCGCGAGCGACTGCACCTGCTCGTCAGTGAACTGCACGGGCTTCTGCTCGGCCTGGGGTCCCTGGTTGGCGAGCGGCATCCGACCGGTGCCGACCTGAAAGCTCACGGACGCGGCACCGACCCCATAGAGACTGGGGCCTACACCGTCGACGCCTTCGGCGCTCAGGCCGTGACAGGTGGCGCAGTTAGCGGCGAAGAGCTTCTTGCCCTCGTCTGCCGAAGCCTGGGTGTGAATCGACGCTGGCTCGGCGGATGCCGTGCTGCTGAACAGCGCGTAGGCGCCACCGGTCGACATCAGGCCGATCACGATGAGGGCCACCGTGGCCAGCGGATGACGCCGGCCAGCCGACCGGCTACGACGGGCCATTGTGCGTGAATTCTTCGCCATGCTGAAGTGGTTTCCCTGGTTCCTGTAGGAGCGGCTATTTGAGGATGTAGATGACCAGGAACAACCCGATCCACACGACATCGACGAAGTGCCAGTAGTACGAGACGACGATTGTGCTCGTCGCCTCCTTGTGTCCGAAGTTCTTGACGCTGAATGCACGACCGATGATGAGCAGCATCGCTATCAGGCCGCCGGTGACGTGGAGGGCGTGGAATCCGGTGGTGATGTAGAAGGCGGAGCCGTAAGAATTCGACTGGAGGGTGACGTGTTCGCTCACCAGGTTGGCGTACTCGAAGACCTGACCGGTGACGAAGACGGCACCGAGTGCATAACTGGCGAAGAACCACTCGACCATGCCCCAGTGCGCCGGATTCCAACTCGTGCGCCTCTTCTGCAACCGCTCGGCGGCGAAGACCCCGAACTGGGCGGTGAACGACGACGCCACCAGGATGATCGTGTTGGTGAGCGCGTAGGGAACGTTGAGCTTTGGCGTCTCTGCGGCCCACAACTCAGGGGATGTCGATCTGAGCGTGAAGTAGATCGCGAACAGCCCGGCGAAGAACATAACTTCGCTGCCGAGCCAGACGATCGTTCCGACCGCAACCACGCTGGGGCGATTGACGACGGGAGCCCCGGCTGAGTGGGAAAGAGAGGTGCTGGTCACTTATCTATTATGGCCGATTTCGGGAGCGGCGTTTCTCATTCGCCCGGGCAGTTCGGTCAAATAGCTAGGATCACAGCTATGGCTTCCGACCTCACCTGGCCCCAAATCCTCGGCATTCTCGTTGAGGGGTCCAACCTCTCGATCAGCGAGGCGACCTGGGCGATGGAACGCGTGATGGCAGGCGAAACCACCCCGGCCCAGCTGGGCGGACTCCTCGTCGCCCTGCGGATCAAGGGCGAGACTGTCGATGAGATCGTCGGTTTTCGCGATGCGGTTCTCGGCAGTTCATTGCCTCTGGACGTCGACTCGATGGTGCTGGACATCGTCGGAACCGGGGGAGACCCGTTCGGAGCGGTGCTGAATATCTCATCCGTCGCCTCGATCATCGTCGCGGCAGCCGGCGTTCCGGTGGTCAAGCACGGCAACCGGGCTGCCAGCTCGTCATCCGGAGCATCCGACGTGCTCTCGGCGCTCGGAGTGGACATCACGATTCCGCCGGAGCGGGTCGCGGCTGTTGTGAAGTCCACCGGCATCACTTTTGCGAACGCGTCCCTTTTCCATCCCGGGTTCCGTCACGCGGGGCCGACTCGCAGGGATCTCGGCATTTCGACGCTGTTCAACATTCTTGGCCCGCTCTGCAACCCGGCGCGCCCTGAGGCTTCGGCCGTCGGTGTCTCGAGTCTGGAGCGGGTGCCGCTCATCGTCGGCGTATTCCAGACCAGGGGAGCGACGGCGCTCGTCTATCGCGGTGACGACGGCATCGACAAGCTCACGACCACCGGCCACAGCCATGTATGGGAGGTGTCGAGGGGTTCCGTCACCGAGCACGATCTCGATCCATTGGATCTCGGAATAGCGCGAGCGCCGATCGAGGCCCTACTCGGCTCGACCCCCCAGCACAACGCGAGCGTCGTCCGCTCGGTGCTCGCGGGAGCACAGGGGCCGCAGCGCGATGTCGTGTTGCTCAACGCGGCCGCAGGAATGGTCTCCTTCGATCTCGCCGGCGATCCGGAACTCCTGCGTGAGCCGTTCGTCGAGCGGATGCGGAACCGGCTGGTCACAGTCGCTGAAACCGTCGATTCCGGCGCGGCGGCGGCCAAACTCGACGAATGGGTCGCGGCAACCTCGCAGACGTGAAGATGCCCGCCAGATCATCCGGCGGGCATCTCCCTTGAACGCTACTTCACGTCGTCGTCGACCCAGTCGAAGGTCTTGGTGACAGCTTTCTTCCAGAGGCGCATCTGGCGATCGCGCTCGTCGCCGTCCATATCCGGCGTCCAGCGACGGTCTTCCTGCCAGTTGGCGCGGAGTTCGTCGAGGTTCGCCCAGAAGCCGACCGCGAGGCCTGCGGCATAGGCGGCGCCGAGTGCCGTGGTTTCCGCGACGACCGGACGCACGACCGGAACGTTGAGGATGTCGGCCTGGAACTGCATGAGCTCGTTGTTGGCCACCATGCCGCCGTCGACCTTGAGTTCGGTCAGGTCCACTCCGGAGTCCGCGTTGACCGCGTCCAGCACCTCGCGGGTCTGGAACGCTGTCGCCTCAAGCGCGGCCCGGGCGATGTGGCCCTTGTTGACGTACCTGGTCAGTCCGAGGATCGCTCCACGGGCATCCGAACGCCAGTAGGGCGCGAACAGGCCGGAGAAGGCGGGGACGATATAGACGCCACCGTTGTCGTCCACCGTCTTGGCCAGGGTCTCGATCTCCGGAGCCGAACTGATGAGGCCGAGGTTGTCACGCAGCCACTGGATCAGCGAACCGGTGACCGCGATCGATCCCTCGAGCGCGTAGTGCGGCTTCGCGTCGCCCAGCTTGTAGCCGAGGGTGGTGAGCAGGCCGTTCTTCGAATGGACGATCTCTTCACCGGTGTTGAAGATCAGAAAGTTGCCGGTGCCATAGGTGTTCTTTGACTCTCCAGTCTCGAACGCCGCTTGCCCGAACGTGGCGGCCTGCTGGTCTCCGAGGATGCCCGCGATCGGAACCTCGCGCAGCAGGCTCGACTCCGATACCGTTCCGTAGACCTCGGAGGAACTCTTGATCTCGGGCAGCATCGATTTCGGGACTCCGAAGTCGGCCAGGATCGAGTCATCCCAGGCCAGGGTCTCGAGATCCATAAACAGCGTTCGTGAGGCGTTGGTTACGTCAGTGACGTGCACACCGCCCTCCGTGCCGCCGGTGAGGTTCCAGAGCACCCAGGAGTCAGTGGTGCCGAAGAGCAGGTCTCCGGCTTCCGCCTTCTCGCGTGCGCCGTCGACGTTCTCGAGAATCCAGACGATCTTGGTGCCCGCGAAGTAGGTGGCGAGGGGCAACCCGACCTTCTGCTTGTACCTGTCGACGTCACCGTCGGCGAGGCGATCGACGATCGACTGCGTGCGGGTGTCTTGCCAGACGATTGCGTTGTAGACGGCTTCGCCAGTGTTCTTGTCCCAGACGACGGCGGTCTCGCGCTGATTGGTGATTCCGACGGCTTTAATGTTGTGCCGGGTGATATTGGCCTTGGACAGCGCCTGGCCGATCACTTCACGCGTGTTGTCCCAGATCTCTTTGGGGTTGTGCTCCACCCACCCGGCCTTGGGGAAGATCTGCTCGTGCTCGAGCTGGCCGGTGGACACGATCGACCCGGAGTGGTCGAAGATGATGGCGCGGGTGCTCGTGGTGCCCTGGTCGATAGACAGGATGTAGTCGGTCATGAGTTACCTCCATGTAACGAATTGCGGTGAGAGAGAATCGGGCTGGTCCAGAGTCTGAACCAGCCCGATGTGGGTTGGTTGCCCGTTTGCTACTTGCTGGCGATGAGCGGCAGTAGCGGGTGAGCGAGGAGACCCGCGATCACGCCTCCGAGGATGGGGCCGATGACGGGTACCCATGAATAGGACCAATCGCTCGAACCCTTGCCCTTGATCGGCAGGATGAAGTGGGCAATGCGCGGACCGAGGTCACGTGCGGGGTTGATCGCGTACCCGGTCGGACCACCGAGGGACGCGCCGATGGCAACGACGAGCAGTGCGACCGGGATCGCTCCGAGCGCCGCAAGGCCCGCGGGCGTCGCAGAGCCAGCATCTCCACCTCGACCGAAAGCGATCACCACGAATACCAGCACGAAGGTGCCGATGACCTCGGTGACCAGGTTCCAGGCGTAGTTGCGAATAGCAGGACCGGTAGAGAATACACCGAGCTTGTTGGCGGGATCGGGTTCCTCGTCGAAGTGCTGCTTGTAGGCCAGCCAACATCCGATAGCACCGAGGAAGGCGCCGATCAGCTGAGCCGCGATGTAGACGAGCACTTTGCCGATGGGGAAGCTGTGGGGATCGTTGACCGCGAGCCCGATGGTGACTGCCGGGTTGAGATGGGCCCCGGATGAGTATGACGCGGTAACACCGGCGAAGACCGCGAGGCCCCAGCCGAAGTTGACCAACAGGAACCCGCCGTTGAAACCCTTTGTCTTGGTGAGCGCCACGTTCGCGACGACACCGGTACCGAGGAGAACCAGCAGGAATGTTCCCACTATCTCCGAGAGGAATATGAGACCGAGATTGTCCACTTTGACCTTCCTAGTTTGCACAACCAGCTGCAGGTGGGAGCCGGCAGCCAGATGCTCTGGCTCCACCATAACGGCAACGGGGCCATTTATAACGGGGTCGTGACAATCATTGATCGCGGGTTTTCCCGCTGACAGGTTGCGTTCGTGCATAGAGTTGGTGGGCCGTCTCGCGGCGGTACTCCGCGGATTGAGGTCGCATCATGAAACCGCATCGCGGTGACAACGTACTCACTGCGTCGCAGATCGCGCGACTGAAGCAGGTGTTGCGTGTCAGGAAGATCGAACTCGACGACCGGGTCAACGACGTCAGGATCGAACTCGCCGATCTGAGGGAAGCGAGGGCGGATGCCTCGGCCGACGACGAGCACGATCCTGAGGGCTCGACACTCTCGTCTGACTGGTCCCGCATCCAGGGACTCCGGGAGCACCTGTCCGCGCAGCAGTGCCAGGTCGACGCTGCATTGCTGAGGATGGATGACGGCAGCTACGGCATCTGCATCAATTGCGACGGCCCCATCGGTTTCGCTCGCCTCGAGGCCCAGCCAGCCGCCATGCTCTGTATCGACTGTGCCCGCGCGGTGGAGTAAAGGTGCGGCAAACTTGTCCGTGATTTAAGGAGCGGAACGCTGGAGCCACACGGGAAAACGGATGGATTGTCGTCTTCGTGCGCTGAATTCGACGGTACCGCTGGTGTCCAGCATCCGTCCGCCGTCAGTGCCGATGATCTGCAGACCGAACCAGCGCTGCCCCGGGTCGAGTTCGAGAGTGGACGGCCGCGTGGATGGATGCCAGGAATCCAGCAGGTACGCAGCATTACCGAAGACGAAGGCCGTGTATCGCGAGCGCATCAGGCGTTCAGCGGTCGGAGCGAGCACCTGACCGAGATGGATGGGTGCGCAGCACGCGCCGTAGATCTCGCCGCTGAGGCATGGGCAGCGGACCGAAGCATCAGCGGGTGGCCAGGCGATGGAGGAGTCATTCACCCGATAAGTATGCCGAGGACTGATTGGCGAGACGCGACCGGTCGGGACGAGGCCGGAGCACGATCGACGGGCTGCTACTCCGCTGCGTAATTCACGAACGCGATGCGTCTGCCTGTCGCATCCCAACTCGGCACGTTCATGGTTCCCTGGCCGCCGAACGCGGTCACGAGATCACGATGAGTTGATGCTCCCTTCGCCACATCCGCGACCTCGAGAAGTCGTACGATGACCTCCACGTCGGCGGGGTGGCCGAGCGTTCCCGGCGGAAAACTGACGTAGGCGATCCGGTCGCCGACGGGGGAGACATGGGGAAACCAGTTGACCCGCTCATCGAAGGTGAGCTGCTCGGTCCCACTGCCGTCCGTGCGCATCCGGAACAACTGGGCATGACCTGGGGTCGAGGATGCGCGCTCCGAGTTGAAGTAGATCCACTTGCCGTCGGGGCCGAATTCGCTTCCATCGTCTGCGAACTCGTCGTCGGTCAACTGGACATCTGCACCACCCGCGCTGGGGATGGTGAAGACGTTGGTGGTGACCAACCCGTCGACATGGCGCTGCATGCCGATGTACGCGAGGGTGTCTCCATCGGGTGAGACACCGTGAAGATAGTAAGTGAAGGCGTCGTGATCGTTGGACACACGTCGGATAGATCCGCCCTCGACGGGAACGGCGTAGATATGGCCGTCCTCGCTCGACACGTACACGGTTCGAGCATCGGGACTGACCACGTGGTCGTTGTTGATGGCCGGGATGTCGCCGAGATCGATCGGGACCAGGTCGTCGTGCCCTGCGGCCGCGACGCGGTAGAGCTTTCCGCCGCCGTTGATCACCAGCCACTCGCCATCCGACGTCCAATTCGGTGCCTCGAAGAGCAGTTCTGCTGAGGTTGCGATCAGTTCGCGTTGGCCGGAATCGACATCGAGAGTGTAGAGCTCTGATCGTTGTCCGGGGTGAAGGTCGCGGGGCATTGTGTGGTTCTCTTTCGGTCGGATCGACGTAGTGAGCGGGAAGCTTCGTCTATTTGAGAGCGCCGGCGGATAGTCCGCGCTCGAAAAGGCGTTGCAGACAGAGGTAGGCGACCACCTCGGGGATCGCCGTGATGACGGCCGAGGCGAGCACCTTGGTCTGGTCATTGCTGAACTGCCCGACGAAGAACTGTGGCAGCTGGGTGATGGTCTGTGTCGAAGGATCGACGAGGAAGACCAGCGGGAGAAGATAGTCGTTCCACGCTCCCAGGAGGGTGAAGACGACTATTGCGGCTCCGATGGGCCGGGTGAGCGGCAGGATGACGTACCAGAATGCCGACCAGGTACTGGCTCCGTCGATCCGGGCCGCCTCCAGGAGCTCATCCGGTATGCCGTCCACGAAGTTGCGGGCGAGCAGCACCGTGAAGGGTAGCTGCAGGGCGGACAGCGGAAGGATGACCGCCCAGTAGGTGTTGTAGAGGTTGAGCGAAGTCACCGTCGCGAACAGGGGAGTCAGCAGCACGACCTCGGGAAGCGTCAGCGCGGCGATCAGCATCCAGAAGAAGGCGGCCTTGCCTCGGATGTGGAGCTTCGCGAATCCGAATGCGGCGAGCATGGTGAATGCGTAGACGATCACGATGGTGGTGACCGCTATCAGCGCGCTGTTTCGGAAGAAGAGGGGGAGCTCGGGAACGGACAGCACGGCAAGGTAGTTGCCCCAGCCGGCGCCGGCGAGAGAGCCGCCCACCATCGCGATGAGGGGCAGCAGGAAGGGCACGACCAGGATGGTCAGGACGATCTGGAGGGCAATTCTCGAGCCCAGTCTTCGGGATTCAAGCATCGGCCTCAGGGCCTTTCCTGCGTCGGCGGAGGTTCAAGAGGATGGCCATCGAGAGCGCGAGGATGAGCAGCAGGATCGACAGGGCGGCCCCGTATCCGACAGCACCGAGCGGAATACTGGTGCGATAGATCAGAGTGCCAAGGAACTCGGTGGCGAAGTTCGGCCCCCCGACGGTGACGAGGTAGGGAATGTCGAAGGTCTTAAGGGCACCGATCGCACTCAGGGTCGCGAGCGCGAGTGTGGTTCCTCTCACGTTCGGCCAGATGATGCTGACCAGACGCCGGATGTTGCCGGCACCGTCGAGTTCTGCGGCTTCGAGCAGTTCCGGATCCAGCTGTCCCATCGCCGCGAAGTACAGGATGAACGACACACCGGTGCCACCCCAGATCGTGATCGCCAGAATCGCACCGAGCGCGGTATCGGATTGTGCGAGCCACGGCTGCGCGAGCCCACCAAGACCGATGTGTGTCAGCAGCCAGTTGAACTGTCCATCGTTGGCGAAGATCTGCCGGAAGACCGGTGCCATGACCGCCGGAGCGAGAACGACAGGGACGAACAGGACGACCTTGTAGGCACCGCCGAACCACGGCCGCGAGTGGAGGATCGCGGCAAGAACGAATCCGAGGATCGTCGAGACGGTGAAGGTGACGACGAAGCTGATGACCGTGTGCTGAATGGTGAGCCAGAAGACCGGATCGGTGAACGCCTTGACGTAGTTCGCCGCTCCGACGTGGACTACATCGGGGCTCGTGCCGTTCCAGGTCAGGGTCGAGATGTAACCGGTGTAACCGACCGAGTAATACAGCAAGCCGACCGAGAAGACCAGTGCCGGCAGAATCCATGCGTAGCCTGGCGGCCGCAGGAAGGAGCGCCGGCGAGCGACGCTCCTTCCCCGGGTGCGACCATCTGGTTTCGGCATCCGAGTTCGTTGAGCAAGGCTGGACGACTCAGGCATTGCTGTGCCTCAGACTCGGGCGCGAGAGAGGGAACATCGGACGACTAACCCTTCGCCACAGACTGCAAGGTCGCCAGCGCCTGCTCGGGAGTGGCTTTGCCCCCTGCGACGGATGCAGTCGCGATACCAATCGCCTGCCCGACAGCCGTGCTCAGATCACCGAGACGTGGCTCGGTGATCTTGCTGGCGCTTCCGATCAACGTCTGCAGAGTCGGTTGCTGCTGTGAGCCATCAACGAGCTTGATGTCCGACCACTTCGGCGCGACATCGGTCAACGCAGAGATGTCGTTGAGGGAGTTCGCGACGACCTGTTGAGCGTCAGTGTTGGTCGCGAGCCAGGTCACGAAGGTTGCCGCAGCCTTCGGCGACTTTGACTTGGTGTTCACTGCCAAACCGTAGTCAGCATCGCCGAACAGGGGCGCGGGGTTTCCGGCGCCGGTGATGTCGGGGAAGGGAATCGAGACGATCGGGAACGGCTTCGCCTCGGCGACGCCCGCTGCACTGACCGCCGAGGTGGCACCCGCGACGGTGGAGTACTGCATATACCAGGTGCCCATCATGACCATCGCGGTCTTGCCAGCCAGGAAGTCATTGTTGACGTCCGGATACTGCTGCACACCGAGCGCACCCTTCTGAATGATGCCGTTGCCGAACATCGTCTTGAAGGTGGTCATCGCTTTGACCAGGCTGGGATCTGTCCACTTGGCTTTACCTGCGACGGCCTTCGACCAGACGCCCGGCTCGATGCTGTCGGCGATGGCGTGCAGGAGATCCATGTTGAACCCGCTGTCGCCCGCACCCTGCTCGAAGCAGGTCACGTTGTGGGACGCGAACGACGAGCAGACCTGTACCCAGTCGGCCAGTGTCTTCGGTGGCTTAAGCCCATACTTGGAGAAGAGTTCCGGGTTGACCCATACCGGCCCGGCGAAGGTGGAACCGACGGCGAGGGCAGCGAGCTTGCCATCCGCGGTCGTCAGCCCCGCAGGCCCGATGGCAGCGACTTTGGACTTCCAATCGCTTCCGAGCGCCTTCTTGACCACAGGCGTCAGATCCATGGCAGACCCCTGGTAGGCGGTGATGGACCCGATGCCACCGCCCGGAGCCATGTTGAACACGTCGGGGCCGACCGACGATGCCAGTGCCGGCCGAATGGCGGCGTCGTAGCTGGCCGTCGCGACCTGCTTGTAGGTCACCTTGATGTTCGGGTATTTCTTGTTGAACGCGGCGATGTACTGCTTGCCGACTCCGATTTCGGGAGTCCAGCCCCACCAGTTGATCGACCCTTTCGTAGCAGAGTCGGTCGTAGCGGCACCGGAACTGCTGCAGCCAGCCATTGCGCCGGTCACAAGAACTGCCGCGATGGTCACGGCGGCCAGGGATTTTCTGCGGGACCACTCTGGTCTAGATCCAAACATGATTGCCTCTTTCGTTTCCACATCGTCGTGGCGAAGCTTCGACGCTCGCGACGCACGTCCCATTGGGCGACGTCTCGACGATAGGTTCAAGAGAAATTGATGTCAATATTTAGCTCAAAATACGAAACCTTTCAAAAGAACAGCTATACGATACTGGCGTGGTCGAATCGAGAGAAGGACACCGGATGAGCAGTTCAGAGCCGCGCGCTTCGAAAAGGGCAGGCGTTGCTGAAGGGTCGGCCGAGGAGGCGACGCCGAAAGCGCCGCGGCCGGCCACGCTTGAGCTGGTGGCCAGGGAGGCTGCGGTATCTCTCGCCACCGCGTCCAAAGTGCTCAACGACCGACCGGGTGTTGCGCCCGAGACCAGGGAACGCGTCGCCTCGGTGTTCCGGCGCCACGGCTATACGAGGCGAGGCATGGCGGAGACCTTCGCCCCAACCATCGAGTTGGTCTTCGGCGCGCTCGACGGGGCCTGGCCGATCGAACTCATTCGAGGCGCGGTGCAGGTAGCCAGTGAGAACGGTTTCGGCGTATCAGTGACCGAAAGCGGTCACGGGCACGCGGCTGCCCCAGAGTGGATCGGGCCCGTGCTCAAGCGGCAGCCGGCCGGAGTGATACTCATCGCATCGGACCTGGCCGTGGATGCGAAGTATCAGCTTCGATCACGGAGCATTCCGTTCGTGATCGTCGATCCAGCTGGCGACCCTGCCGACGATGTTCCCTCGGTCGGATCGACCAACTGGGCGGGCGGTGTTCAGGCCACGCGTCACCTGATCGAACTCGGGCATCGCAACATCGGCGTAATCGCGGGATCGGAGACCCTGCTCGCCACCCGCGCGCGCATCGACGGATTTCGATCGGCAATGAACGAAGCGGGCCTGCCGATAAACAAGGACTTCGTAGTGGTTCTGGACTTCGACGACGAGGCCAGCCCGGAACCCGGGCTACAGCTTCTCACGCGCCCCGACCGGCCGACAGCGATCTTCGCCACGAGCGATGTGAAGGCCCTGGCGACCTATGAAGCCGCACGGACGCTGGGCCTCAGCATTCCACACGACCTCTCGATCGTCGGCTACGACGACCTGCAGTTCGCACGTTTGGCCGGCCCTCCTCTCACCACGATCCGTCAGCCGCTGAAGGAGATGGCCCAGGCCGCTGCCCAGATGATCATCGAACGTCGGCAGCACCAGCGCGCACAGGGCGCACGGGTTGAGTTGTCTACATCGCTCATCCTGCGATCGAGCACGACCGCGCCGGCACAGGTCGTCTAGGCGGGCTGTTCATGGCCGAGTTCACGTTTGGCCGGCGAGTGCCAGTTGTTGCTGCCGTCGATCTCGACAATCGAGATGAGCAGAGTATCCGGGCGGATTCCGAGCGCCTCGGTGTTGCGGATCATCGACGCGTACATATTCTGCTTGGTCTCGGGGGAGTAGCCGTGGGAGGCGAGAACCTCGATGTAGATGATGTCGTCCCGGTCAGCGTCTGGAAAGGTACGGCTGAAGACCAGTTCACCGTCATCGTGCAGTGTAAAACGCTGGAAGAGGTCGTCTTCGGGCATCAAGAGCCCTTCGACCAGGCTGGCGTGCAGCGCGGTGCTCAGTGCCTCCATCTGGGGCTTCCTCGACCGATGCATGTCGATGTGGATATGTGGCATGAGCACTCCTTGTTCGATGACCCGAATGGCCGCACTCACGCTACCTAGGTGCTAGAGATGGGTCAATATTTAGCTCAATATGCGAAAGCTTTCGAAGTGAGTACGCGTTACCGAGTGGAGAGCAGGAATCGAGAAGCGACTGTCGGTGAGCCCCAACTAGGCTGACCGCCATGGATAGAACCGCTCCTGTGACCTCTTCTTTCGCGACCACCGATACGCCGACATCCGCACAGCACGATGGCGACAGCCACGATCTGATTCGCGTACAGGGTGCGCGCGTGAACAACCTAAAAAACGTGAGCATGGAGATCCCCAAGCGCCGGCTGACCGTTTTTACCGGCGTCTCTGGTTCGGGCAAGAGCTCGCTGGTGTTCGGTACGGTTGCGGCAGAGTCTCAGCGGATGATTAACGAGACCTACAGCGCATTCGTGCAGGGCTTCATGCCGAACCTTGCCAGGCCTGACGTCGATGTGTTGGAAGGTCTGACCACAGCGATCATCGTGGACCAGGAGCGGATGGGCGCCAACTCACGCTCGACCGTCGGCACCGCCACCGACGTGAACGCCATGCTGCGCATCGTCTTCAGTCGGCTCGGCCAGCCGCACATCGGATCGCCCCAGGCGTTCTCCTTCAACGTTGCCTCCATCAGCGGAGCGGGCGCAGTCAGGCTCGAGCGCGGCGGAAAGACGGTGAAGGAGAGGCGCAGTTTCGAGATCACCGGCGGCATGTGCCCGCGCTGCGAGGGGATGGGCACCGTCAACGACATCGACCTCACCCAGCTCTACGACGATTCCAAGTCGCTGAACGGGGGTGCGCTCACCATCCCCGGATACACCGCCGACGGCTGGGGCGTGCGGATCTTCACGGGGTCAGGTTTCCTCGACGCGGACAAGCCGATCCGTGAGTACACCACGAAGGAGGTCGACGACTTCCTCTACCGCGAACCGGTGAAGGTAAAGGTCGGGGACATCAACCTGACCTATGAGGGTCTGATCCCCAAGGTGCAGAAAGCCTTCCTCTCCAAGGATCGTGAAGCAATGCAGCCGCACATCCGTGCATTCGTGGATCGCGCGGTCACCTTCACTACCTGCCCAGAGTGCGGCGGTACCCGCCTCAGCGAGGCAGCTCGCTCATCGAAGGTCGCAGGACTCAGCATCGCGGATGCCTGCGCCATGCAGATCAGCGACCTCGCCGAGTGGGTCCGCGGCCTCGACGAACCGTCGATGGCACCCCTGTTGACAGTGCTGCAGCAAACCCTCGACTCGTTCGCGGAGATCGGGTTGGGCTATTTGTCGTTGGATCGGCCGGCCGGCACGCTATCCGGCGGTGAGGCGCAGCGCACCAAGATGATCCGGCACCTCGGTTCCTCGCTCACCGACATCACCTACGTCTTCGACGAACCCACCATCGGGTTGCATCCTCATGACATCCAACGCATGAACAAACTGCTGCTGCAGCTGCGTGACAAGGGCAACACAGTGCTCGTGGTGGAACACAAACCGGAGATGATCGCGATCGCCGACCACGTCGTCGACCTGGGACCCGGTGCAGGCACGGCCGGTGGGACTATCTGTTTCGAAGGCACGATCGAAGGTCTGCGAGCCAGTGATACGCTCACCGGCCGCCATCTCGACGATCGGGCAGCTGTCAAGGAGGTGGTGCGGACGCCCACCGGCCAGCTTGCGATCCGGGGCGCGACAGAACACAACCTGCGGGACGTCGACGTCGACATCCCGCTCGGCGTTCTCGTCGTGCTGACGGGCGTCGCGGGCTCTGGCAAGAGTTCGCTCGTGCACGGATCGATCCCTGCAGGCGAGGGCGTCGTCTCGATCGGCCAGGGTGCGATCCGCGGATCGCGACGGAGCAATCCTGCGACCTACACCGGATTGCTCGACCCCATCCGCACGAGGTTCGCGAAGGCCAACGGCGTGAAGCCGGCGCTGTTCAGCGCCAACTCCGAGGGTGCCTGCCCCAACTGCAACGGTGCCGGAGTCATCTACACCGACCTGGGGGTCATGGCTAGCGTCGCAACCCCCTGCGAGGTGTGTGAGGGGAAGCGGTTTCAGGCGGCGGTACTCGACTACCACCTCGGCGGTCGCGACATCAGCGAGGTGCTCGCGATGTCGGTGACCGAGGCCGAAGGATTCTTCGGCTCCGGCGAGGCGCGCATCCCCGCCGCTCATACGATCCTGAGCCGGCTCGCGGATGTCGGGTTGGGCTACGTCAGCCTCGGACAACCGCTCACGACGCTGTCCGGTGGCGAACGGCAGCGACTCAAATTGGCCACCCATATGGCCGAGAAGGGTGGCGTTTACGTACTCGACGAGCCGACCACCGGCCTGCATCTCGCCGACGTCGAGCAACTACTAGGCCTGCTCGACCGCATCGTCGACTCCGGCAAATCCGTCATCGTGGTCGAGCACCATCAGGCCGTCATGGCGCACGCCGACTGGATCATCGACCTCGGCCCCGGTGCCGGTCACGATGGCGGTTCGATCGTCTTCGAAGGCACGCCAGCGGATCTCGTCGCTGACCGCTCCACTCTCACCGGGCAGCATCTCGCGGCGTACGTGGGCGCCTGATTGCTAGTGCGAAACGTTCGCTTAGACGCTGGCCGTTCCGGTCAGGTTGCGCAGTTCGCCGATCACCTCTATCGATATGTCGGCGAGAGATCGTTTCTCGCCCTCGCGGATCCACTGCGCGAAGGCGATTCCGAACACTGTCACCCCGGACTCGGCAGCTAGCGTGGCTGCCGGTTCGGCGACACCCCGGAGGCGGAGCGCGTCGGCCACAGTCGTAGCCAGCCCGGCGAGTTTGTGCAGTTCACGCTCCTGCAGCGCAGGATTCTGCGCGATGACGGTCTGTCGCGTGCGCGAGTACGGCCGGCGCTCGTCCGGGAAGAATGCTGCGGCAGCTCGAAGCGAAGAAGCGACGATGTCGAGCGGCGAAGCATCGGTCGGCATGGCGTCGACTCCGTCGAGGAAGGCCCGGAGGAAAAGGTCTTGGCCGTAGAACAGGACTTCGCGCTTATCGCTGAAGTGGCGAAAGAAGGTGCGCTCGGTCAGTCCGACGGACTGCGCAATCTCAGCGGCCGTCGTCTCCTCGAACCCATGGGTGGCAAAGAGCTCGAGAGCCGCCGCCTGTAGGCGTTCTCTCGCGCCGGGTTGCCATCGCACCATAGTGTCGAGTCTAGTGATGACAGCGGCTGTCGTGAGGGGTACAGTGATGTCTGTTGCTGACATCAGTCACTGACATCATCAGATTAGACGTTCCGCCGGTAGCGGAACCGAAGGAGAACTGTCATGCGCGTTTTCGTCACTGGAGCTTCCGGATGGATCGGCTCAGCCGCCGTCGACGAATTGCTCGCCGCGGGCCATGAGGTCACCGGGCTGGCCAGGTCCGACGCCTCCGCTGCGGCACTCGAAGCGAAGGGCGCTCACGTCCGCCGCGGGGATCTCGACGACCTGGACAGCATCCGTGCCGGCGCAGAGACCGCCGATGCCGTCGTCCATCTTGCGAACAAGCACGATTTCTCGAACCCTGCTGTTTCGAACGCGGCCGAGCGGGCCGCCGTACAGACCATCGGAGACGCGCTTGTCGGCACGGATCGCCCTTTCCTGTTGGCATCGGGCGTCGTCGGCCTCGCCACGGGCAGGCCGGCCACCGAGCAGGACCTGTCTCCTTTCCATGGCGCAGAGTCGCCACGAGGGGGGAGCGAGAATCTCGCCCTCGAGTTCGCCGACCGCGGCGTTCGCACAGTGAGCCTGCGCTTTTCGCCGACCGTTCATGGAACCGGCGACCACGGCTTTATTGCGGCGATCGCGGCTGTCGCTCGCCAGAAGGGTGTCTCCGGCTACCCGGGCGACGGAACCAACCGGTGGGCCGCGGTGCACCGCTCCGATGCCGCGCGCCTCGTCGCACTCGGACTCGAGAAGGCCCCGGCGGGCGCCATCCTCCACGCCGTGGGCGAAGAGGGCGTTCCGACGCGCGAAATCGCGGAGGCGATCGGGCGCGCGTTCGACCTGCCCGTCACGTCGATCGCTCCTGACGATGTCCAGGAACACTTCGGCTGGATCGGCGGTTTCTTCGCCATGGATGGCACGGCGACGAGTATCGCGACACAGGAGCTCCTCGGCTGGTCGCCGACAGGCCCGACCCTCATCGAGGATCTCGACGCCGGCGCCTACGCCGTGACCGAGTAGGAGGCCACGAACATGGGTGCACTGATAGTCTTCGGCTACGGTCCCGGAATTTCGCACGCGACAGCGGAACGCTTCGGGCGCGAGGGTTACTCCCTCGCGCTCGTCGGTCGGAATGCTGAGAGACTTGCCAGTGGGGCTGCCCGCTTGATTGCCGATGGTTTCGACGCCAGGGCCTACCAGGCCGACGCCAGCGATCTGGCGATGATCCGCCAGGTCGTCAGCGACGTCCGAAACGACCTCGGACCGGTCTCCGCCGTTCTCTGGACAGCCTTCAGGAGCGGGGGAGTGACGGATGTTCTCTCGACCCGTTCTGAGGACATCGAGCGCGTGTTCGACGTCGGAATCGCCGGCCTGCTCGCCTGCGTGCAGGAAGCGCTCGACGACTTGAAGTCGACCCCGGGGGCGGCGATCCTGGTCGCCAATGGTTCCGTGGGGGAGCAGAGTTCGGAGGCCGATGGGTTCACGAAATTTCTCGGAATTGATGGCGTCGCCCTCGAAAATGCTGCCAAGTCAAAACTCGTCGGCATTCTCGCTGAGCGTCTGCGCGAGTTCGACATCTATGTGGGCGAGGTGACGATCGCCGGATCCGTCGCCGGCACGGCGACGGCGAGTCCTACCGCAATCGATCCGTCGGACATCGCCGAGAGATTCTGGTCGCTCACCCAGGCTCGCGACATGACTCGCGTTCGGATGACCGAATAGGGCGAACGGGCGCCCCACCGTCGCAGCATCGCCAATTTGCCAGAGCTCCAGAAGGTTACCCATTCGCAGATCCGCTCGGACCTATGGGGAGCCATCCTCATCGGGGACCCAGCGCAGGATGTCGCCCGGCTGACAGCGGAGCACGCGGCAGATCGTGTCGAGGGTGGTGAAGCGCACCGCTTTGGCGCGACCATTTTTGAGTACTGCCACGTTTGCGACCGTGATGCCGATGGCATCCGCGAACTCGCCCACCGACATCTTGCGCTTGGCAAGTTCGACGTCGAGATCAACGATGATAGCCATCAGACCACTTCCGCCAGTTCGTTCTCGAGGGTGGTTGCCGAGCGCAGCAGCCCGCGTATTACAACCATGAACACAGCGAATGTCGCCGAAGCATCCCGGAGCAGCTACGTCGGTCACGGCCCGTCCTACACGGACTTCACCCCGGAACAGCTCGACGAAATCCGGCGGACCTACTATGCGATGGTCACGCTCGTCGATGACTCGGTCAAGCACATCCTCGACGAGCTGCGAGCGGCCGACCTTGAGCGCGACACACTCGTCATCTTCGTCAGCGACCACGGCGAGATGCTCGGCGACCATGGCTTGTTGCTCAAGGGACCGATGATGTACGAGGGCGCCATCCGGGTTCCCCTCATCATCTCGTGGTCCGAGCACGTTCCCTCCGGTGAACGCGTGGAGGGATTCGTCTCATCCGTGGATATCGCCGCCACGACCCGGCGGGCGGCAGGACTTGAACCCGCGGCCTTCGACCAGGGTCGTGACCTTGTCGCCGTGGCGAATGGTGCGCCAGCGTTGCCGTATGCCTGGAGCGAATACCGAAACTCCGGCTACGCCTACGATCCTGCAGTCGATACGACCATGTGTCGAGACGCAGACTACAAACTCGTCGTATGGCACGGTGAGCCGGATGCCGACCGTGGACCGGTGGGGGAGTTGTATGACCTGCGACTGGATCCTGATGAGATCGTCAATCGATGGGATGATCCGAACTATCTGGCCGCACGAATGCGACTCTAGGAGAGGTTCGCCGACGTGCAGGAACGCCATGAAAACAAATCCGCACCGCGAGTTGCTCCGTGGTGAATCGACTTCCACTCGACCAGACAGCGTCGAGTCATTGCCGAACAACGTGGGCCGACCGAATTATGACCGGGACGCTGTCAGCGTAGGGGTCGTACGCTTCGGCATGGGCGGCTTCCATCGATCGCATCAAGCGATGTATCTCGATCGGCTGATGAACGATGGGGAAGCTTCGGAGTGGGAATCTGCGGGGTCGGCACGCTCCCTTCGGATTGCCCTCTCGCTGAGGCAATGCGCGCTCAGGATGGGTTGTACACGCTGTCGATCAAGTCTCCCGACGGATCGAACTCCCTGCGCGTGATCGGGTCGATCGTGGAATACCTGTTCGCTCCGGACAACCACGATGCCGTCGTCGAACGCATGGTTGATGCCGGGGTGCGGATCGTCTCCCTGACCGTGACCGAGGGCGGCTACTTTCGCAATTTCGCTACCGGTGCCTTCGACGATTTAGCGGAACCGATTCGTCGGGGCGCTGAAAACCCTATCCGGCCACAAACCGCCTTCGGAATGGTTGTCGAGGCTCTGCGTCGGCGGCGCGAGCGCGGCATCCCGGCTTTCACGGTCATGTTGTGCGACAACATCCCGGGCAACGGTGAGGTCGCACGCGCCGCCGTCGTGGGAACCGCTCGGCTTTCCGATCCGGAATTGAGCGACTGGATCGATAAAGTTGTCGCTTTCCCGAATTCGATGGTGGACCGCATCACACCGCGCACGACCGACGACGATCGTGCGGCGGTAGAACGTGAGACGAACCTCATCGACTCTTGTCCGGTGGTCTGCGAACCATTCGAGCAGTGGGTGCTCGAGGACCGTTTCCCGATGGGCCGACCGCCTTTCGAACACGCTGGAGTGCAGATCGTCGCCGACGTCGAACCGTACGAATTGATGAAGCTACGGTTGCTCAACTGCACACACCAGGCCATGTGCTACTTCGGCACGCTCGCCGGTTACCAGTTCGTGCACGAGGCGGTAGCCGACCCCGCTATCGCCGAACTCCTCCGCCGCTACATGGATGAAGAAGCGACGCCGACTCTCCCGCCGGTTCCGGGGATAGACCTCGATGACTACAAACGGACTCTCATAGAGCGTTATTCGAACCCAGCAATATGCGACCAGCTCGCGCGGCTGTGCGCGGAGGCATCCGACCGTATCTCCAACTGGCTCATTCCCGTCGTGCAGGAAAGGTTGGCGCAGGGCGCCAGGGTTCCCTATTCCGCGGCCGTGATAGCCAGTTGGGCTCGCTACTGCGAAGGCATCGACGACGCTGGGCAGCCGCTGGAGCTCATCGACGCCCGACGAGTGGAGTTGAACACCCGCGCGAACCTGCAGCATGAAGATCCGTTGGCGTTCCTGCGCGACACAAGCATGTTCGGCGATCTGGCTGACAATGCCAGGTTCGTCGACGACTTCACCGACGTCCTCGAGAGCCTTCATCGCTTGGGCGGCCGAGCAGCACTCGCCGAAGTTCTTTCACGAAACAGCAAGGAGACAGCATGAAAGCCGCCTACCTGCCGGGAGACCGCACAGTTACGGTTCGCGAGGTCGAAACGCCGCGCCCTGGTCACGGGCAGGTCGTGCTGCGGATGCGCGCATCGACGATCTGTGGGAGCGATCTTCGCGCCATCTATCGCGAGCATCTCGGCGAGGGGCCGGAGGGCTATCAGGATGTTGTCGCCGGCCTTGAGCCCTGTGGAGAGATTGCTGAGATCGGACCGGGTGTCGACGGGTTCGCGGCAGGCGATCGCGTCGTCGTTTACCACATCAGCGGATGCGGCCAATGCGATGACTGCCGCCGCGGCTATCAGATCAGTTGCACTTCGCCTCGCCGGGCGGCGTACGGGTGGCAGCGCGATGGTGGACATGCTGATTTCCTTCTCGCTGAGTCGAGAGACCTGCTGCACCTGCCTGCGAGCCTGACGTTTCTCGATGGCGCCTGTGTGGCCTGCGGATTTGGAACGGCCTATGAGGCGTTGTGTCGACTCGACATTTCCGGGCGTGATCGTCTACTGGTCGTCGGTCTCGGCCCGGTTGGTCTGGCTGCGGGCCTGCTGGCTCGAGCCATGGGTGCCTCCGCTGTTGTCGGGGTCGACCCCAGTGGCGAGCGACGTGGCCTGGCGATCGAACTCGGTGCAGTGACAGAGGCCTCGGACGGATCAGATCTGGGTGCTCTTCTTCTTCTTGGGGCGCTGAAGCCGCCATCGACTGCTCCGGCTCTGGCGCCGGCCAGCTCTCAGCGATCACGCACACCCGCCGCTGGGGTCGAGTCGCGCTGGTCGGAGAAGGGGGCCAGTTAAGCGTGGATGTGAGCGAATCCATCATCCATTAGCAATTGACGATTCATGGATCGTGGGTATCTTCGACGGTTCGGATGGCCGAACTGCTCGATAAACTGGATCGCTGGAAACTTCACCCGTCAGTCGTGGTGACCCAGCAGTTTCCGATCGGCCAAGCATCCACCGCGTATGAGGGCGCCGATTCGGGCGTCCTCGGCAAGGTCGGTATCGTTTGGTCTGAGACCTCCTGACGATTGGTAGCCGTATGTCCCGCTTTCCC
>NZ_JBEPTL010000004.1:0-212938 GCF_040549465.1 Glaciihabitans sp. UYNi722
CCTGAAACGGTCGCCCACCCTTGGCCGCCGGACGCGGCATCAACACGCCCACACGGTCCCACTGCTCATCAGTTAGTAACGAAGTACGAGACATCGTAAAAGCATCTCAACCAACCACCACAAAGGTTAGGAGACACGCCCTAGTCGAAGTCGAGACTGAGCTTGCGCAGTAGTGCGGCGAGCTTGTCCTGGTCGGCTGTGGAGAGTGCGTCGAGCAGCTCGCTCTCCGCTGCCAGCAACTCGCGGATGGCGGCATCCACCCGTTCCCGGCCTGACGGGGTCATGGTCACCAGCGTGCCGCGCCCGTCGCCGGGGTCTGCATGGCGTTCCACCAACTGGCGTCCCACCAGGCGGTCGATGCGGTTGGTCATCGTGCCGCTGGAGACCAGGGTCTGTTGTAGCAGGGCTTTCGGGCTCAACTGATAAGGCTTGCCCTCGCGGCGCAGCGCGGAGAGCACGTCGAATTCCCACGATTCGAGACCGGATGCCGTGAAGGCCGTACGTCTGGCCCGGTCCAGGTGCTTGGCGAGCCGTCCAACGCGGGAGAGTACCTGCAGCGGCGCGAAGTCGAGGTCGGGGCGTTCGCGCAGCCACGCGTCGACGATGCGGTCGACTTCGTCGTGTGTGGGCATCCGACCATTATCGCGCGCCGTTGGTTTCTCCGGAGGTTGTGCGCCGCCAACGGTAGTGGGTGGCATTTACAACCGAAAAGACGAGTGTGGCGCGAATCCTCCGGAGAAACGCAGGTTGCTGAAGCCGTGGGCGCTATCTGGCAGACTGGGTTGCTGCGCCGCAGAGCGCGATCCGCCTTAGTGTAACGGCAGCACGACAGCCTTTGGAGCTGTTCGGTCCAGGTTCGAATCCTGGAGGCGGAGCAAAAGATAGACAACGATTTGTCTATTTTTTGCTCCGCTGCGCGGAGCGCGACACACCGAAGGTGTGTCCAGCGAGAGCCGGGAAACCTGCCACCGACCTCGGGTGCCAACAAAGGAGCGCGCGTGTCCGATTCACAACTCGCCATCATCATCCTCGCCGCCGGCCAGGGCACGCGGATGAAGTCCTCGCGTCCGAAGGTTCTGCACCGCATCGCCGGCGTCCCGCTGGTGGCCCATGTGCTGGCCACCGCGGAGGAGCTCGGGGCGGCCCACATTGTCGCCGTCGTACGCCACGAGCGTGATGCCGTCGCTGCGGCTATCGTCGAGCAGGTTCCGCAGGCGATCATCGTCGACCAGGACGAAGAACCGGGCACCGGTCGTGCGGTGGAGCTCGGCCTCGGCGGCCTGCCTGACGGCTTCGCCGGCCATGTGCTCGTGCTCAGCGCCGATGTACCGCTGCTCGACGCAGCGACAGTTCGCTCGCTGGTGACGAGCCACGAGCTCGGCGGCAACGCCCTCACCCTGCTGAGTGCTTACTTCACCGATCCGACAGGTTCCGGGCGCGTCATCCGTGATTCGGAGGGCGCATTCGAGTCGATTGTCGAGCAAAAGGATGCCGACCCAGAGCAGTTGCTCGTCACCGAGATCAACTCTGGTATCTACGTCTTCGACGCTGCCGCTCTCCGTACCGCACTCGCCGCCATCGGCACCGACAACGCGCAGAACGAGAAGTACCTCACGGATGCCGCGGCCGGCATCCGCGCATCCGGCGGCCGCATCGAGGCAGTCCCCGTCTCCGACCCGTGGTTGGTCGCCGGCATCAACGATCGCGCCCAGCTGAGCGCCGCCGCCGCGGAACTCAACGCCCGCATCGTGCGCGGCTGGCAGATCGCTGGCGTCACCATCCAGGACCCGGCTACGACCTGGATCGACCTCCAGGCCAGCATCGCCGAAGACGTCGAGATCCTTCCGGGCACCCAGATCAAGGGTCCGACAGTGATCGAGCGCGACGCGGTGATCGGCCCCGACACGACGCTGGTCGACTGCGAGATCGGTGAGGGAGCCGTGGTCACGCGCACCGATGCCACCCTCGCTGTGATCGGAAAAAATGCCACCGTCGGGCCGTTCGCCTACCTCCGAGCCGGCACCTACCTCGGCGATGGCGGCAAGATCGGCACCTTCGTGGAGATCAAGAACTCCCGCATCGGAGAGGGAAGCAAGGTTCCTCACCTCAGCTATGTCGGCGACACGACGATCGGCGAGGGCACCAACATCGGCGCTGGCGCCATCACCGCCAACTATGACGACATCGCGAAGCACCGCACCGAGGTCGGCTCCCACGTTCACACCGGGGCGCACAACGTGTTCGTCGCCCCGGTTAGAATTGGTGACGGAGCCAAGGTCGGAGCGGGTGCTGTGGTGCGCAAAGATGTGCCGGCCGGCGCCCTCGCCATCTCGGTGGCTCCTCAGCGCAATGTGCTGGGCTGGGTCGAGGAGAAACGCGCGGGAACGGCAGCGGCAGAAGCGGCGGTCGCATCCGACGAGGCCTCGAACTAGGCCGCGGTAAAAGTCGGGCGACCGGCAGAGAGCAGGGCACGTGGTCGAGATCACAGCCACCGGAGAAAAGCGACTCGTTATCGTGACGGGTCGTGCTCATCCCCAGCTGGCGATCGACGTCGTAGAGCATCTTGGCGCGGATCTCGTGCACACCGATGCGCGTACCTTCGCGAACGGTGAGATCTATGCGCGTTACGACGAGAGCGTGCGAGGTTCGGATGCTTTCGTCATCCAGTCGCACACCTATCCGATCAACGAGTGGCTCATGGAGCAGCTCATCATGGTGGATGCCCTGAAACGAGCCTCCGCGAAGAGGATCACCGTCGTCGCCCCTTTCTACCCCTACGCACGCCAGGACAAGAAAGGTCGCGGACGGGAACCGATCTCCGCCCGTCTCGTCGCCGACCTGTTCAAGGCGGCCGGCGCCGACCGCATCATGAGCGTCGACCTGCATGCAGCGCAGATCCAGGGCTTCTTCGACGGCCCTGTCGACCACCTCTTCGCCATGCCGGTGCTGCTCAAGTACTTCCAGGAGCGCCTCGATTCCTCCACGCTTACCGTCGTATCGCCCGACATGGGCCGGGTACGGGTCGCCGACATCTGGAGCGACAAGCTCGGCGCTCCCCTGGCGATCATCCACAAGCGTCGTGATCCGCTGGTGCCGAATAAGGTGACCGTGCACGAGATCGTCGGAGAGGTGAAGGGGCGCACCTGCCTCATCGTCGACGACATGATCGACACCGGTGGCACCATCGTGAAAGCCGCGGAGGCGCTCAAGGAAGCAGGGGCGACGAACGTCGTGGTCGCCGCGACCCACGCGGTCTTCTCGAAGCCGGCCAGCGACGTCCTGCAGAGCGAGTTCATCGACGAGGTCGTGGTCACCGACACCCTGCCGATCCCGGAGGAGAAGCGCTTTCCCACGCTCACGATCCTGCCGATCGCGCCGCTCATCGCGAGCGCTATCCACGAGGTGTTCAGCGACGGCTCGGTCACATCGATGTTCGACGGCGCCGCCTGATTCGATTCTGTCCGCTGCCGTTTCGGCGCAACGCTGTCGCCTAAGCAACAGCGTTGCGCCGAAACGACAGCGCAACGCGGTGTGGACGAAGCTCTTAGAGTGATGTTATGACGACAACCACTCCGCGCCCCTGGCTCTCCAGCTATGCGGAGGGCGTGCCGGATGACATCGAACTGCCGGAGGGTTCACTCTTCGACCTCGTCGAGGGTTCGATTCGCGAGTTCGGCGACAACGTCGCTCTCGAGTTCTTCGGCGCGACCACCACCTACGCCGACATGGGCGAGCAGATCGCTCGAGCCGCCGAGGGCCTCCGCCTTCTCGGTGTGCAGAAGGGCGACACCGTCGCGCTCGTGCTGCCCAATTGTCCTCAGCACATCGTCGCCTTCTATGCGGTGCTGAGACTCGGCGCGATCATCGTCGAGCACAACCCGCTGTACACGCCGCGGGAGCTCCGCCACCAGTTCGAAGACCACGGCGCGAAGGTGGCGATCGTCTGGGACAGGGTGGTGGCCACCATCCAGGACTTCCCCTCGGATGTCGCGATCGAGACCCTGATCTCCGTCGACATCACGCGCGCTATGCCATTCGTCACCCGCGCGCTGCTGCGCCTGCCGGTCACCAAGGCCAGGGAGTCGCGGGAAGCCCTCACCACGAGGGTGCGCGGCACGATCGTCTGGAAAGACCTGCTCGCCGCCGACCCGATCAAGCCGGAGATCGTGCGTCCGGAGGCCGACGACGTCGCACTCATCCAGTACACCAGCGGCACGACAGGGCTGCCGAAGGGCGCCACCCTCACCCACCTCAACCTCACGACCAACGCCGCGCAGGCGCGCGCCTGGGTGCCGACGGTGAAGCGTGGCACCTCAGTGGTCTACGCCGTGCTCCCGATGTTCCACGCCTACGGACTCACCCTCTGCCTCACCTTCGCGATGAGCATGGGCTCACGTCTCGTGCTCTTCCCCAAGTTCGATCCCGACCTGGTGCTCGCCGTGGTCAAGAAGCGTCCGGCGACCTTCCTGCCCGCCGTTCCGCCCATCTACGAGCGTCTCGCCGCCGCGGCGAAGGAGCAGAACGTGTCGCTGAAGGGGATCGAGATCGCGATCTCCGGTGCCATGCCGCTGTCGGCATCCGTCGTCGAGCCGTGGGAGGCACAGACCGGCGGTTACCTGGTCGAGGGCTATGGCCTCTCCGAGACGAGCCCTGTGCTGATGGCCAACCCTGTCGGGCCGACCCGTCGCGCAGGCGCCGTCGGCTTGCCGCTGCCGAACACCGAAGTGCGGGTCGTCGACCCCGAGAATCCTACGGTCGATCGTGCACTCGGCGAGGAGGGCGAACTCCTGGTTCGCGGGCCGCAGGTCTTCTCCGGTTATTGGAAGAAGCCCGACGAGACGGCTGAGGTGTTTGTGCCGGCCGATGAGAACGATGAGGGCGCAGACTGGTTTCGCACCGGTGACATCGTGCGTCTCGACGACGACGGATTCGTCTCCATCGTCGACCGCATCAAAGAACTCATCATCACCGGCGGCTTCAACGTCGCGCCGAGTGAGGTGGAGGACGCACTGCGGGCGCATCCGGATGTCGCGGACGCGGCCGTCGTCGGCCTGCCGAGCACGCGCAGCGGCGAAGAGGTCGTCGCAGCGGTCGTGATGGCTGCGGGAAAACAGCTGGATGAGAAGGCGCTGGGCGAGTCCCTGCGCGGTGGACTTGCGGCCTACAAAGTGCCGAAGCGGATTGTTGCCGTCGACGAACTGCCGAAGTCGCTGATCGGCAAGGTACAGCGCCGCCAGGTGCGCGAGCAACTGCTCGAGGAGTAGCGGCTGCGGCCATCCGTGCGCAGGGTTGTTATCCGCGCTGAAGCTGTAACGTGCGCGCGGATAACAAATCAGCGCGCGGACGCGCCGTCAGCTGTTGGTCGTCGGCACCCGAGACAGCTTCGGCGACACCGGGATGAGTCCGAGCGAGGCAACGTGCTTATCGCCACCGAAGGCCCCGACGGTGTAGCACTGCCACCCCATGCCGTTGGCACCGAAGAGTTCGAAGGTTGCGGATGCCCCGGTTGCCTGGGGCACTTCGTAACGCACCCAGGCCAGGCAGGCCTCCTGCGCGGTGGATGACGCGACGGTCGCGGTCGTGATCACCTGGGGCAGCACGAGGCAGAGAATACCGACGATCACCACGACCCGCATGGTGATTACCAGTCGGCGACTGCGCAGCGGAGGACCGCTCGTCGGCTCGTATCCCGCGAGTTCCGGTTCGTCATCCCAGTTGCTCATCGCCCACTGATTCTGTCATGGGCGGATGGGCTATGGCGGGAAACCGCGGAGACGGACGACGGGCGGCCCGACCCGTGCCGGGTCGGTAGCATGAAACAGTGATCCCGGCTATCGTTGTCGCCCCCCATTCCGCCCCTCGCGACGCGGTTGGACTGGAGCGCGTCGCTCCGTCCCGTCGTGCCATCGACGAGCTGGCGGCACTCCGGTGAGCGATCGTCTGCGCGCCGTCGTCGCGACCCCGCTGAACGAGGAACTCTGCGCCCTGATCGAGCGGCTCGAGCCGCGCATCGATCTCGTACGAGACCAGAGCCTTCTGCCACCGCAGCGTGCGTCCGGCGATCACGAGGGAGATCCGTCCTTCACCCGCACCGCGGAGCAGCAGGCCCGTTTCGAGCAGCTGCTCGACTCCGCGGAGGCACTCTTCGGGTTGCCGGGGCAGTCAGGTACCGCTCTTCGTCGCACCGTCAGGGCCAACGCGAAGCTCCGATGGGTGCACACGACCCCGGCCGGTGGCGGCGGCCAGGTGCGATCGGCCGAACTCACCGAAGAGGAGCTTCAGCGCGTGGCCTTCTCCACCTCGGCCGGCGCCCACGCCGAGCCGCTCGCCGAATTCGCCGTGCTGGGTCTCCTCGCGGGGATGAAGGATCTGCCGAGGCTCGAAGCCGATAAGGCGCGCCACGCTTGGGGACCGCGTCGCAGTGTCGGCACCCTCGGTGGCCGGACCGTGGTCGTGGTGGGGCTCGGGAACATCGGTCGAGCAACGGCGCGCAAGCTCTCCCTGCTCGGCATGCGCGTGATCGGTGTGCACCGGAGGCACGTCGAGGCCGAGGGTGTCGAGAAGATCGTGCCCGTCGAGCAGTTCGCCGAGGCCGTATCCGAAGCCGACGCCGTGGTGCTGACCCTGCCGGGAACGGATGCCACGAAGAGCATGCTCAGCCGTGACGTGCTCGCGCACTTTCGTGCGGGTACTCTCTTCGTCAATGTCGGCCGCGGCACGACGGTCGACGAGGTCGCTCTCGTCGAAGCCCTGCAGGACGGACGGATCGGCTATGCAGCCCTCGACGTCTTCGCTGTCGAACCGCTGCCGCAGACCAGTCCGATCTGGGACATGCCGAACGTGCTGGTGAGCCCGCACACTGTGGCGCAGACCCTCGATGAGGAGCGCTACATCGCCGAACTGTTTGCCGCGAACGCGACGCGTTTGCTCGACGGTGAACCGCTGGTCAACCGCGTGGACACCGTCGAGTTCTACTAGCGCGCTAGTGCGAGGAGCCCTCCGACTCGATCTCGCTGCGGTCGCCGCTCCACAGGGTGTGGAAGGTTCCCTCAACATCCACGCGCTTGTAGGTATGCGCTCCGAAGAAGTCACGCTGGCCCTGCACGAGTGAGGCCGGCAGTCGGTCGGCGCGCAGGCCGTCGTAGTAGGCCAGCGATGACGAGAAGGCGGGTGTCGGGATGCCGGCGTAGGCAGCTCCGGCGACCACGCGGCGCCAGGAATCCTGCGCCGTCGACACCACGTCGGTGAAGAAGGGGGCGGTCACCAGCGCGACCAGTCCTGGGTTCTCGAGGTAGGCATCCGTGATGCGGTTGAGGAAGCGTGCACGGATAATGCAGCCGCCGCGCCAGATCTTGGCGATCTCGCCCTTTTTGATGTCCCAGTTGTACTTCTCCGCGCCGGCAACGATCGCGTCGAAACCCTGGCTGTAGGCGATGATCTTGGAGGCGTACAGCGCCTGGCGAACGTCTTCGATAAAGGCGTCGGGGTCGTCGACGGCTACCGTCGAGCTCGGTCCGGGGAGTTCGGATGCCGCGGCACGCTGCTCCGTCTTGGAGGACAGTGCGCGGGCGAAGACCGCCTCCGCGATGCCGGAGACCGGAACGCCGAGGTCGAGGGCGTTCTGCACGGTCCAGACGCCGGTGCCCTTCGAGCCGGCCTGGTCGAGGATCACGTCGACCAGCGGACGACCGGTCTTCACGTCGACCTGCTTCAGCACTTCGGCGGTGATCTCGATGAGGTAGCTCTCGAGCTCGCCCGTGTTCCACTCGGTGAAGATCTCGGCGATCTCTGCGGGGTTCTTGCCTGTTCCACGGCGGATGAGGTCGTAGGCCTCGGCGATCAGCTGCATGTCGGCGTACTCGATGCCGTTGTGGATCATCTTGACGAAGTGCCCTGCGCCGTCGGTGCCGACGTGGGTCACACACGGCTCGCCCTCGGCGATGGCCGCGATGGACGTGAGGATCGGCCCGAGCGTCTCCCAGGCCTCGGCGGATCCGCCTGGCATGATCGACGGTCCCTTGAGCGCGCCCTCCTCGCCACCGGAGATTCCCGCGCCCACGAAGTTGATGCCGGTCTCGCGTACATCTTTTTCACGACGGATGGTGTCGGTGAACAGTGCGTTGCCGCCGTCGACGATGATGTCGCCCGGTTCGAAGACTCTGGTCAGCTCGTCGATGACGGCATCCGTACCCTTGCCGGCCTGCACCATGATGATGGCGGTGCGCGGCTTCGAGAGTGCGGCGGCGAACTCCTCGTAGCTGGTGGTGCCGACGAACTCGGCCTCAGGATGCTCGGAGAGCAGCGTGTCGGTCTTCTCGTGAGAACGGTTGAAGACGGCGACGGTGTTACCCTCCCTGCTGGCGAGGTTTCGAGCCAGGTTCGAGCCCATGACCGCAAGGCCCACTACGCCAATGTTTGCAACTGCCTCAACCACTGTGTCTCCTCGAATCGACTGTTTTTGACCGGTTCTAGGCTATCTGGTTCGGCGCAGGGACATCGCGCGCAGAGGTCGGCAAACGCGCCTAGCGTGGCAACCGGAACGTCTCGATCGGCACGTCGGCGACCAGACGCCTGGCGACTCCGACAGCGTCGTCCTCGGTGATCTGATGGGTGGCCACGAGGGTGGCGAGATAGCTGGAATCCGACCGCCTCGACATGTCGTGCCGCGCGGGGATCGAGCAGAACGCGCGGGTGTCGTCGATGAATCCGGAGGTCTTGGCGAAGCCCGCGCTGTCGGTGATCGCAGCGCGGTAGCGAGCGATGCCGGCGGGGGAGTCGATGAACCACCACGGCGCTCCGGCGTAGACCGAAGGGTAGAACCCGGCGAGAGGTGCGATCTCCCGGGAGAAGGTGGTCTCGTCCACGGTGAAGAGCACCAACCGGAAGGTGGGATCGGTACCGAAGTCGCGCAGGATCGGCGCGAGCGGGCGCGTGTAGGCCCCGGTGTCGGGAAGGTCGTGGCCGGTGTCGGCGCCGTAGGCGTCGAAGGTTGGACCGTGGTGATTGCGGATGACGCCAGGGTGCAGCTGCATCACCAGGCCATCCTCGCTGGCCATCTCGGCCAGCCGGTAGAGCATGTTGCGGCGGTAGGCCACGGCATCCGCTCCAGTGAGGTTGCCGGCGATCGCGCTGCGGTGGATGCGTTCGGCATCGGCCGCGTCGAGAGGCTCCGATCCCGCATCGATGACCCCGGTGTCGGTGGCCGTGCAGCCGGCGGCGATGAAGGCGGCCCGCCGTGAGCACAGCGCCGCGAGCAGGCCGTCGTAGCTGCCGCAGTCGATGCCCGATGCCGCGCCCAACTGCTCGAGTTTGGCCAGCCAGGTCAACTCGTCAGGGTGCATGTACCTGTCGGCCCGGAAGGTGGGGAGTACCCGGCCGGTGAAGGTCGGATCGTCGCGCAGGGCGAGGTGGGCGGAAAGATCGTCGGCCGGGTCGTCCGTCGTCGCCAGCACGGCGATGCGGAAACGATCAAAGAGCGCCCGCGGGCGGAACTCTTCTCGGCCGAGTGTCTCGGCGAGCTGGTCGTAGAGGTCGTCGGCGTTCGCCGCGGATGGCTGCTCGGTGAGACCGAAGACCTCGCTGAGCTCCGTCTCGAACCAGTAGCGCACCGGCGTGCCGAGGAAGGCCTCCCAGTGGGTGCAGAGCTGGCGCCAGACTGACCGGCCGCCGCTGACTGGCGGGTTTCCGTCGCGGCCGAGGCCGAGCTCGTCGAACGGCACGCCGAGGGAGTGCAGGAAGCGCGTCACGTAGTGGTCAGGCGTGATGAGGAGGGCGGCCGGGTCGGGGAACGGCTCGTTGGCCAGCAGCATGGCGGCGTCGACGTGCCCGTGCGGCGAGTAGATCGGGGCATCCGCCACCTCGCTGTAGAGGCGCCTGGCGATGTCTCGTTCGATCGGGTTCGCGGGGAACAGGCGGTCGGGATGCGGGGAGAGCGCGGTCATGCTGTCACTTTCGGATCGGGGCCGGGCCAGTCGAGGCCCTGACGGTGAGGTGGGTGGGCAGCGTCGCGGTCTGCCGGGTGCCGGAGATCGCCGGATCGTCGAGGCGTGCAAGCAGGATCGAGACCGCGACACGGCCCGCCTGCTCGATGGGTGCGGTGAGGGTGGTGAGCGGGGGGTTGCAGAAGTCCGCCCCGAAGATGTCGTCGCAGCCGACGATGCTGAGGTCGCCAGGCACGCTGACTCCGCGCTCACGCAGGCGCATCAGGATGCCGATCGCCAGCAGATCATTGAAGGCGATGCAGGCGGTCGCACCGCTGTTGAGCACGGCATCCGCCGCCGCCGCACCGGCTACCTTCTTCGGAGAGAACGGGCCGACCCGCCTGGCCGTCACGCCGTGCACTTTCGCTGCCCTGAGCAGGGCGCGCCAGCGCCCCTCGTTGGACCAGGATGTCACCGGCCCCGAGACGTAGACGATGTCGCGGTGGCCGAGAGAGACCAGGTGGCCCATGGCCTGTTCGATGCCGCTCGGCGTATCGATGAACACGCTCGGCACACCACTGGTCTGCCGGTTGATCGCCACGACCGGAATCTCGCTGGCGAGGGCGGCGAGCTTGCGGTCGGTGAGCCTCGATGCTGCGAGGATCGCGCCGTCGAATGAACGCCGCAGCTTGTGCATCATGCTGTCTTCGAGTTCGTCGGACTCCTCGGTGTCCACCAGCAGCTGCGTGTACCCGGCAGCCTTCAACTGCTGCTGGGTGCCGCGGATGATGTCGAAGTAGAACGGGTTCGTCACGTCGGAGACCATCACCGCGATGGTGCGCGTCTTGCCGGAGGTCAGGGCCCTGGCCTGCGCATTGACCACGTAGTTGAGCTCTCGGGCCACCTCTTCGATCTTCTCCCTGGTCGACGCGCGCACGCGAGTGGGATTCGACAGCGCACGAGATGCGGTCGAGATCGCGACCCCGCTGGCCGCGGCGACATCCGCAAGCGTCGCCGGGCGATCCGGCCCCGCATCGACGAGAGGTTCCATGCAGGAGAGCAAAGCACACTATGGCAATTTTTGGCAAACGGTTGCAGAAAAATTGCCGTAATGCCTAGAGTCGACAAAACCGTCGTGGCGAAGAGTCCCGGCGCGAACATGCACCGATAACAGCACCGACTCAAAGGAGAGTTCAGATGAAAGCTCGACACGCGCTGGTCGCGGTGGCGGGAATCGCCATCCTCGGTCTTGCCCTTCAGGGATGCTCGGGCGGCTCGACGCCCGCGGCATCCGGTTCATCCGCAGCAGTCGACGGAAAAGGCAAGTCGATCGACGTCATGGTTGGCGCCAATACGCTCTACCCGACACAGCAGAAGCAGTGGTTCCAGGATGTCTCTGACCGCTTCGAGAAGAACACGGGCGCGACGGTCAAGTTCGAGACCTACGCCTCGGCCAACGACGAACTCACCAAGATCCAGACCTCGGTGATCTCCGGACAGGGTCCCGACATCTACAACCTGGGCACCACCTTTACCCCCACGGCCAACGCCACAGGGGCCTTCGTCACGCTGACGGATGCCGACTGGAACAAGATCGGCGGCCGTGACAAGTTTCTGCCGGCCACCCTCGGCATCTCCGGCCCTGACAAGAAGCACGAGGTCGGCATCCCGTTCGCGAGCCGACCGTTCGTGATGGCGTACAACACCGACCTGCTGAAGGCCGCCGGCATCGACAAGCCGGCCACGACCTGGGACGAGCTGACCGCGCAGTCGAAGAAGCTCACCTCGGGCGGCAGCTACGGAATGGCTCTCGCCTATGCCGACAGCTACGATCCGTGGAAATTCATCTGGGCGATGTCGGTGCAGGCAGGCAACCCGATCCTCGACGGTAAGAAGGCGAGAGTGGACGACCCGACCACCCTCACCGCCTATGAGACCTACTTCGACTGGCTGACCAAAGACAAGGTCGTCGACCCGCAGGCCATCGGCTGGAAGAACGCGCAGGCCGTGGCGGCATTCGCCGCGGGCAAGGCCGCCTACCTGCCGATGACCACCTCCACATCGAAGATCTCGCTCGACTCCTCGGTGGTGGCGGGCAAGTATGCCTACGCGCTCATGCCGACGATCCCGCCGGGGAAGAAGTCGCTGCCGAAGGGTGGAAAAGCTGCCTCGAGCATCCTGTCCGGTGACAACATGGTCATCGCCAAGTACTCGAAGAACCAGGACCTCGCCTTCGCCCTGATGAAACAGTTCACGAGCGCTTCGGCCCAGTTGGAGTACAACAAGCTCTTCGGTGACCTGCCGACGAACGCCGCCGCGGCCAAGAAGCTGGAAAATGGCAACGATCAGCTGATTCCAATCATCGACTCATCGAGCAAGTCGGTCGGCACACCGTTCAGCGGCGCATGGGGCGACACGCAGCTCGCCCTGGTGAACGTCGTGGTGCAGTCGATCCCGTCACTGTCCAACGGGTCGATCAGCACCTCCGAGATCAAATCGAAGCTCGCGTCCGCCCAGTCCACGGTGCAGGCCTCGCTCGACAAGGCGAAGTAAGCGCGACCTGCCATGACAACCACAACACCCGCCTCGGTGACGAGCGCGGCGACACAGGCTGACGGCCGTCCGGTGGGATCGACTCCCACCGGCGGCCGCCCGGCCCGCCGCCGCGGTCGCTCGCCCAACGAGCGGAACCGGCCGTTCTGGATGCTCGCCCCCGGCGGCATCCTGATGATCCTGGTCATCGTCATCCCCCTGATCCTGGCCATCGTCATCTCGCTGCTCGACCTCGACCAGTACACGCTCCGGTCATGGCTGCAGGCACCGTTCATCGGCCTGCAGAACTTCGTCGAGGCGTTCACCAGGTCGACGCTGCTCCGGTCGATTGGCATCAGCGTCTCCTTCGCGGCGATCGCCGCAGTGGTTACTCTGCCGATCGGCGTCGCCGCCGCCATCGCAACGCAGAACAAGTTCGTCGGTCGAGGTCTCGTGCGCTCGATCTTCCTCATCCCCTACGTGCTTCCGGCATTCGTCGTCGGCACTGTGTGGCGCACCATGCTGCAGCCTGGCGGAGTGGTGGATGACGCGCTCGCGAGCATCGGCATCCACACCGGTCTTTGGCTCAACGGGCCGCAGAGCTTCTGGGCCCTGATCCTCGTGCAGATCTGGAGCTCATGGCCCTTCTTCTACCTGCTGGTGCTCGCCGGCCTGCAGGCTGTCGACCACGAAGTGCACGAGGCCGCCGCCATCGACGGCGCGCTCTGGTGGACCAAGCTGCGTTACGTGATCTTCCCCTACCTGCGCGGTCCGATCGCGCTGGCGGTGATCATCTCATTCCTGCACAACATCAACGGATTCACGCTGCCCTTCGTGCTCTTCGGGGTGCCTGCGCCGCAGGATGTCGATGTGCTGCCCGTGCTCACCTACGTCACGAGCTTCCAGAGCTTCCGATTCGGGCTCAGCGCGTCGATGGCGGTCGCCTCACTGGTGCTCATCGCGATCCCGCTGTTCATCTATCTCAAAGCAGTTCGTCTCGACACCGGTGAGGAGGGCAGGAAGCCATGACCGAGGTATTGACCAGCCCGATTGCGCCCGGGCGCCCGTCCACCCGTCGCAACGACGACGTTACCAGGCTGCTGCCCAAGCCGCTGCTGGTGATCGTGATCGCTGTGCTGTTGATCGTCGTGCTCACGCCGGTGCTCTACATCCTGTTCGCGTCGATCAACTCCGACGTGTCGGTTGCCCAGGGAGCCTTCTTCCCGGCTGAGCTGCACCTCGACAACTATGTCAAGATCTGGAGCACCGTCGACCTGGGTACCGGATTGTTCAACAGCGTCGTCGTCTGCGGTGCCGTCGCCCTGGTCTGCGCGCTGCTCGCGGTGTCGTCGGCCTACGTGCTGGTGCGCTACTCGTTCCGCGGACGGCTCACGGTACTCCGCGCGCTGCTCGGTCTGCAGTCGATCCCCGGCACGCTCATGCTGCTGCCGGTCTTCGTGCTGTTCTCCACCGCGGCGACAACCCTCGGCATCCAGATCATCGGTACCCGCGGTGCGCTGTTCATCACCTATCTCACCTTTGCCCTCCCATTCTCGACCTGGGTGATGGTGACCTACCTGCGCGGCCTGCCGCGTGAGCTCGAAGAAGCTGCGCGCATCGACGGCGCATCGTCCTGGCGCATCCTGACCAGGATCGTCATCCCGTTGAGCTGGCCTGGCATCGTGGTCTCGGCCATCTTCGCCTTCCTTCTCGGCTGGAACGATGTGCTGTTCGCGTCCGTCATGACCAGCCCGGAATCCCGCACGGCGGCCATCGCACTGCAGGTCTTCGGGGCCACCCAGGAGGGCGGAGCGATTCCGCTCTACGGCCAGATGATGGCGGCGTCACTGATCTGCGCCGTTCCCGTCGTTGTTCTTTATCTCGTATTCCAGCGCTACCTTGTGGGTGGCCTAACAGCAGGAGGAGTCAAATGACCGACGAAGTCAACTGGGCACTGTCCGGATTCGGCGACGAGATCGACGCAGACCCGGCGGTGCAGGTGGCGGTACTGCAGGCGCTCGGTGCCAACCACATCGAGGTGCGCAGTGCCTGGGGTACCAACATCGTTGACCTCGGGGCAGAACAGCTCGACGCGCTCGCCACGCTATTCTCCGAGCGTGAGATGGGAGTGTCGGCGATCGCGTCCCCGATCGGCAAAGTGGATGTCGCCCTGCCCGTGCAGCACGAGGTGGACAGGCTCGGCAGCGCGATCCGTGCCGCCCACCGACTCGATGCCCGCTACATCCGCATTTTCTCGTTCTATAGCGAGCAGGCCTTCAGTGCGGAAGGTGTCGCGGTCGTCGGCATTCGCGACGAGGTGATGGTGCGGATGCGGGCCCTCGCCGATCTTGCCGAGAGCGAGAACGTGATCCTGCTGCATGAGAACGAGAAAGATATCTACGGTGATACGCCGGAGCGCGTGCTCGATGTCATCGAGTCGGTCGGCTCGCAGAACCTGCGGGTGGCGTGGGATAACGCCAACTTCGTGCAGGTGGGTGTGAAGCCCTTCACCGAGGGCTACGCGCTGCTGCGCCCGCACTTCGAATACCTGCAGGTGAAAGACGCCCTCTCCGGCTCTAACGCGGTCACCCCGGCCGGCGAGGGCGATGGCGAGCTGCTCGAAACCCTCACGGCGCTGCGCGACGACGGTTACACCGGCTTCGCCTCCCTGGAGCCGCACCTTGCCGATGTCAACGCGCTCGGCGGTTTCTCCGGACCTGAGGCCTTCGGTCGTGCAGCCAGAGCATTCGCCCGCCTCACCAACCAGTTAGGAATCAGTACCAGATGAGCTCCACCCCCAGCGCACCACTCTCCAGTGCACCACTCGCTGTCGCGATCGTCGGTTGCGGCATCATCGGCGTGAACCATGCACGGGCGATCGCCAGGCTCGAGGGCCTCACGATCGTCGCACTCGTCGACTCGATTCCGGAGGCGACCCACCGGCTCGCCGATCTGGTCGAGAGCGAACTCGGCATCGATCGGCCTGGCGAGTTCGACGGCCTGGCCGCCGCCTTCGCGGCGGTTCCCGTCGACCTGGTGGTTATCTGCACCCCGAGCGGCCTGCACGTGCAGCTCGCCGAGGAGGCACTCGCCGCCGACAAGCACGTAGTTATCGAGAAGCCGCTCGATGTGACGCTGCCGCGGGCGCGCCACATCGCGGAACTCGCGGCGGACGCGGAGAAGCGCGGACGCGTCGTCTCGGTGATCAGTCAGCACCGCTTCGACCCGGCATCCGTCGTCGTCGCCCGTGCGGCCCATAACGGCGCATTCGGTCGACTGACCGGTGGAGTCGCGACGGTGGCCTGGTGGCGCAGTCAGGAATATTACGACTCCGGCCAGTGGCGGGGAACCTGGGAACTCGACGGCGGTGGCGCCGTGATGAACCAGGGCGTGCACACTGTGGACCTGCTGGTTTGGTTCCTGGGACGCCCGGTCGAGATCTTCGCGCACACCGCCCTTCTCGCCCATGAGCGGGTGGAGATCGAGGATGTCGCTGTCGCCACGGTGCGCTTCGAATCCGGAGCGCTCGCCGTGCTTCACGCCACGACCGCCGCCTATCCAGGGCTCACCGTGCGCCTGCAGGTTCACGGCTCCCGTGGGTCGGCCGTGATCGACGACGACCAGCTGGAATACTTCCACGCCGCCGTCGACGACCAGGAGGTCATCGATGCCACCAACCAGGCAGCGGACCTTGTCGGCGCGTCCGACCTGCGGGGTGGCGACAGGGGTGCTGACGGTTTCGCGGTCGCCCACCTCCGCCAGTACGAGGATGTGGTTCGCGCGATTCGTGACGGAGGCCAGCCGGGCGTGCGCGTCGAAGATGCGCTGGTGTCGCTTGCTGTCGTGCGCGCCGTCTATATTTCGGCCACCCTCGGTCGTGCCGTCTCCTTCGATGAGGTGCTCGCGGGTAAGTTCGACGATCTCGAGGTCACCACGGGGGGAGCGTCATGAAGTTTTCGGTATTCACCGCATCCACGCCGGAATGGGAGCCGGCCGAGGCCGCACGAATTCTCGCGGCGCAGGGCTGGGACGGCATCGAGTGGCGGGTCACCGACCAGGCCGATGCCGAAACCCCGGGCTTCTGGGCGGGCAACCGCGCGACCTGGCCGCTCACCGGTCTCGAAGGCTCCACCGACGAGATCGCCCGCATCACCGCGGAGTCCGGCCTGGACTACTCGGGCATCGGGGCCTACGCGGGCATCGGCGACCATGACAACGTCGAGCGGACGCTCGCGGCGACGGCCACCCTCGGCGCACGCCAGGTACGCGTCACCATGCCGCCCGCCGACGGCGGGGACTACCGGGAGAAGTTCGCGGCAGCCCGCACCGACCTCGAATGGGTGGCCGAGCGTGCCGCCGCACACGGCGTCCGCGCGCTGGTGGAACTGCATCACCGCACGATCACGTCGTCCGCCTCCGCGGCCATCCGTCTCATCGACGGTCTCGACCCCGCTCACATCGGCGTGATCCACGACCTCGGCAACCTGCTCATCGAGGGGCAGGAGGACTTCCTCTCCGCCTTCCAGATGCTCGGACCGTATCTCGCCCACGTGCACGTGAAGAACGCGCTCTGGCGGGTGACCGACGAGGCTGGCTTCGACGGCTCGGTGATCTGGAAAGAGGAGTGGGCGCCGCTGCGCCTCGGCCAGGCGAACGTCGAGGCTTACTTCGAGGCACTGTCGACGCACGGCTACGACGGCTGGGTGACCGTCGAAGACTTCTCGACCGAGCTCCCGCTCGAAGAGCGCACCGCCGACAACCTGGCCTACCTGCGCGCCATCCAGGAGCGGGTCACGTCGCGACATGTCGACTGAGGTCATAGTGGACCCGGGTGCCGAGTTCCGCGCGCGCCGCGGCATCCGGCATCCGGTTCGCATCGTGCACCTCGGCCTTGGGGCCTTCCATCGCGCCCACCAGGCCTGGTACACCCAGCGCGTGAACGAGTTGGGGGAGTCCTGGGGCATCGACGCATTCACCGGACGCAGCACATCGCTCGCTGATTCGCTCGAGGCGCAGGACGACATCTACACCCTCATCGAGCGAGGGTCGGTCGACGACACCGCCTCGCTTATCGAGAGCATCAGCGCGGCATCCGCCGGTTCTGATGTCGTGCGCTGGCGGACGGCCATGGCGAGCGCGGATGCCGCGATCGTCACGCTCACCGTCACCGAGGCCGGTTACCGGCTCACCAAATCCGGTGAACTCGACCTGGCAGACGAAGCTGTCGTCGCGGATCTCGCGCTGCTCACCTCCGGAGCGGAGCAGGCCGCCATCACCGCGCCGGGAAAGCTGGTCGACGGCCTCCGCTCTCGCAGGCGCGCGTCGGCCGGACCGATCGCTGTGGTCAGCTGCGACAACCTCCCCGACAACGGCCGTGCCGCTCGCGCCGCCGTGCTCGGCATGGCCGCCAGGGTCGACACCGACCTTGCGGACTGGATCGACCAGAACGTCAGTTTCGTCTCGACGATGGTCGACCGCATCACACCGGCCAGCACCGACGATGACCGCGCACGAGCCCTCGTTCTCACCGGCCTGCCGGATGCCGTGCCCGTCGTGACCGAACCTTTCAGCGAGTGGGTGCTGAGTGGTGATTTCCCGGCGGGACGACCCTCATGGGAGAAGGTCGGCGCGCGCTTCGTCGACGACATCGCGCCCTTCGAACAGCGTAAGCTCTGGCTGCTCAACGCCGGTCACTCTCTCCTCGCCTACCGCGGCCTGCTGCGCGGCCACCACACCATCGACGAGGCCATGAGCGACCTGGCCTGCGCCACTGAACTGGAACGACTGTGGGACGAAGCCCGCGACATCCTGCCCTTCGGGGGCGCTGAACTGGATGAGGCACTCGCCGCCCTGCGGTCCCGGTTCGGCAATGCCCGCATCCGGCACCTGCTGGTGCAAATCGCCACCGATGGTTCGCAGAAGCTGGTGCAGAGGGTGATCGATCCGATCCGACGCCGTCAGGCACGGGGTGAGGCTGCGGGCGAAGCCCAGGTCGGCGTCCTCGCCGCCTGGACGCTCCACCTTCTCGGTTCCGACCGACGCGACCCCGCCGCCGATAGCCTCGTAGCAGAGCTGTCGGGTCGCAGCGCAGAGGAGCAGGCGGTCGCGGTCATCCGTTTTCTCGCCCCCGATCTTGCGAACGACAGCGCGCTCGTCAACTCTGTCGCGACGCAGATCGCTGTGCTGAATTCCCGCCCCGACCAAGGAGACACCGCGTGATCATCGACAAAGCCGAAGTCATCGTCACCAGCCCCGACCGTAATTTCGTCACTCTCAAACTGACGACGGATGATGGGCTCACCGGCCTCGGTGACGCCACGCTGAACGGTCGGGAACAGGCCGTCGTCGCCTACCTCACCGAGCACGTCGTGCCGTTGCTGATCGGTAAGGATGCCCACCGCATCGAGGACATCTGGCAGTTTCTCTACCGCAGCGCCTACTGGCGTCGTGGTCCGGTGACGATGGCGGCGATCGCCGCCGTCGACGTCGCGCTCTGGGACATCAAGGCGAAGGCCGCAGGCATGCCGCTCTATCAGTTGCTCGGCGGTGCCTCCCGCACCGGGTTGCTCGCCTACGGTCACGCCTCTGGCAAGACCACCGAGGAGCTGTTCGACAGCGTCCGGTCGCACCAGGAGCAGGGCTATAAGGCGATCCGCGTGCAGACCGGTGTGCCGGGCCTCAAGTCGATCTATGGCATCGCCTCGAACGCAACCTTCGAGGGCAACAATGGCCAGCGCTACGACCACGAGCCAGCTCAGCGCGGTGCTTTCCCGGCTGAGGAAGACTGGGACACGCGCAGCTACCTCCGCCATGTGCCGACGGTCTTCGAGGCGGTGCGCAACGAGTTCGGTCCGGAGCTTCCGCTGCTGCACGACGGCCATCACCGGATGACGCCGATCCAGGCCGCGCAGCTTGGCAAGTCGCTCGAGCCCTACGACCTGTTCTGGCTGGAAGACTGCACACCGGCCGAGAACCCGGAGGCGCTGCGCCTGGTACGCCAGCACACGACGACACCGCTGGCGATCGGGGAGATCTTCAACACCGTGTGGGACTACCAGCAGATCATCCGCGAGCAGCTGATCGACTACGTGCGCAGCGCCGTCACCCACACCGGCGGCATCTCGCACCTGAAGAAGATCCTCGAATACGCCTCGCAGTACCAGATCAAGTCCGGCATGCACGGACCAACCGACATCTCACCGGTCGGCATGGCGGCCGCGATGCATCTGGGGCTAGCCATCCACAACTTCGGCATCCAGGAATACATGAAGCACGGCGCGAAAACCGACAGGGTCTTCGAGCAGTCGTTCACCTGGGAGAACGGCATGCTGCACCCCGGTGACAAGCCAGGCCTCGGAGTCGAACTCAACGTCGACGAAGCGGGCAAATACCCCTACGAGCAGGCCTATCTGCCCTACAACCGTCTCGCCGACGGAACTGTCCACGACTGGTAATTTGAACCCGATGAATCGAGTAGAGGCGTGACGCCGCTGGTCGTCGTGATGGGTGTGAGCGGGTCGGGCAAAACCAGCGTCGGCACCGCGCTCGCGGCCGAACTCGGCGTACCGTTCATGGATGCCGACGACCTGCATCCTGCGGCGAACGTCGCGAAGATGGCGGCCGGGCATCCGTTGAACGACGAAGACCGCTGGCCGTGGCTCGCCAGGGTCGGAGCCGAACTCGCGGATGCCGAGAAGACCGGTCTCGTGATCGCCTGCTCCGCACTCAAACGCACCTACCGTTCGGCCATTCTCGTCGCAGAACCGCGCACCCGCTTCGTGGACCTCGAGGGTTCGCGCGCACTCCTCGTCTCCCGGATGTCGCGCCGCGAGGGTCACTTCATGCCGGTCTCCCTGCTCGACTCGCAGCTTGCGACGCTGGAGCCCCTCGCCGCCGATGAGCCCGGAATCACCGTCTCGCTCGATTCGCTCGCGCCGCCGCCAGGGCTTGCTGCCGAGGCCGCGCGCCTGCTGCGGGCTGAGTAACCAGCATCCGCCCACCAGGATGCGACAACCGGCGCGCTCTACCCAACCGGCACAAAGACTCCCGGAGTAACCTCGGCTGTACGCCCAGAGCCGAGGAGTCGCCTGTGACCGCCGAAAGACCTCTGACCACCACCAGACCCGTACGTCGCACCTCCGCCGTCGGTCGCGTGATCGGCCTGGTTGTGGCTGTCATCTTTACCCCGGTGGGCCTGTGGGCACTCCTGGTCGGTGGGGCGGACGTCTACCGGACCGCCACCCGGAACGGCGGTCTGGACGGCATCGGCATCCTCCTCGCGATCGTGGGCATGGCACTGTTGCTGGCTGTGGTGCAGACCTCCCGGCTCTCTTCGCTGGGACTCGGGATACTGAGCGGCGTCATCACCCTTGCCGGGTTGGTCGCGATCGTCTGGCCTTTCGGTGCGGGGGAGGCCGTGCGTTTTCTCGGTGGTCTGTCGCCCGACCTCGCCTACGGTGCCGGGCGGTGGATGTCCTTCGGTTTGGCGGTCGCACTCGGCCTTGTGCTCTGGGGCACCGCGGTGGCGGCGCGGATCGCACGGCGCTCGACGGAGGTGTCGTCGGCATCCGCTCTTCGCGGGGTGCTGTCGATCGTGTTCGCCGTCGTGGGAGCCGCCAGCGGTCTCGGTCTGCTCTGGGGCGGTGGCTCTCTCGTCGATCGCGCCGCGCAGACCCACGGAACCAGCGCGCTCGGCGTCGTCTTCGTGATCCTCGGGGGTCTCCTGTTGGAGGGTGCGGCCCTCACCGCGGTGATCTCCTCGGCGGGTATCTTCGTCGTCGGAGCCCTGCTCTTCATCGTCGGCATGCTCGCCCTCGTCTTCGAGGGCATCGCCCGTGTACTGGGCGACGTGGTTGGTTTCATCGGAGTTCGAACCGCGGATGCCGCCTACATCGCCTACGAGTTCGGATTCGTCGCCGCGCTCGGCGCCGTGCTACTCGCCACCGCCATCGTGGTGCGCAGGAACCGCCGGTCGCGCTGAACCGCAGTCGGCCCTGCCGCCACCTCGCGTCTGTGGGACGGGAGGCGACGGCGGGCTGACCGACTCCTCCTACTTGCTGGCTCCGGCGCTGTAGAGCGAAGCCACCTCGGTGGCCGACAGCGCCCGGTCGAAGACCTTCGCGTTGTCGACCGAACCCGCGAGGTAGTCGACAGGCTTCTCGCCGAACTTCCCGCGACCGATGACCAGGTTCCCCGTTGCCGTGTCGCCATTGCCGAGGATGTTCACCGAGCCCGACTTCTTGCCGTCCACATAGATCGTCAGCGAGGAGTCGGTGATATCCCTCACGCCGACCAGGTGATACCAGGTGCCGGCGACCGGTTTGCCGAGTCCCGTCGCCAGAGCCCTCGCGTTGGCGAAGCTGAAGGCCAGTTGCTTGTCGGCGCCGGAGTACTGCAGGAAGAAGGCGCTGTTCGCGTCACCGTCCTCACTCGCCACCGTCTGGAAGGCGTCGCCGATCGCATCGAACCTGACCCAGGCCGAGACGCTGTAGTTCGCGTTCTCGGTCTTCAGCACCGTGCCGTTCGACTCGGCGAACTGGTCGGTTCCATTCAGCTGCATGGCCGAGGCCGCCTTGCCCGCGGCCCAGGTCGCCCCGTTCCGCAGTGTGAGATCGTGCTTGCCAGCTGTATCCGCCGCGACGGTTCCTGACCCCTCGTCGAAGGTCCAATGACCGACGCCGGCGAGACCAGGGGTTCCCGCCGGTGGCGCCGGGACCGGTTTGGATCCGGCAGCGATCACCTCGAGGTTCACGGCTCGAACGCGCGCTTCATCCACTTTCTCGACCTGGCGGTCGTAGGTGAAGAAGCCGTTCTGCTCGCCCTCGACATCGGTGATCTGGGTATAGACGCTGCCAGAGAGACCGTACGGAGCACCCTGGTCACGCAGCACCGCGGTGTTCGCCACATACTTGTCGTTGAGCTCCGCGGCATCCTTCACCGATCCGTAGGGGTTGATGGGTGCGCCGGGCCAGGTGTGGCCCTCGACGGAGAGCGTGAGACCGCCGTGCTCGCCATCGATCGACGCGCGCTTGGCATCCGGAGCGGGTAGCGCGGGCCCCTGGTACATGTGCCAGTCGATGATGTCGCCGGTGCCGGGGTCTCCTGGGGTGTCGCAGCAGTTGAAGCCGCTCCGATCATTGACCAGCCTCGACGGATCCTGCTTCTTCACCTGCGCGCCGACATCGCTCGCCGCCTGCACGCTCCACTGGCCCCATCCTTCGTTGAACGGGATCCAACCGATGATCGACGTCACATTCTTCAGCTGGTCGACCATCTGCGCCGTCTCGCTGCGGAAGTTCGCTTTGTCACCCGTGGTCAGTGTCGCATTGCGTCCCGTCGGAAGCGCGGGGGAGTCCTGCCAGACCATGAGCCCGAGTTTGTCTGCCCAGTAGTACCAGCGCGCGGGCTCGATCTTGATGTGTTTGCGGATCGTGTTGAAACCGAGGTCCTTGGTCTTCTGGATGTCGAACTTGAGCGCGGCGTCAGTCGGCGCGGTGTAAATGCCGTCCGGCCAATAACCCTGGTCGAGTGTCGCCAGCAGGAAGGTCGGTTTGCCGTTCAGCACGATGCGCTGCTTGCCGTCCACGTCGGCCACGGCGATGGACCGCAGGCCGGCGTAGCTCTCGACCCTGTCCTGCTGACCGTTCTGCTTGAGCGTGGCCGTGAAGGTGTAGAGGAACGGGTCATCCGGATTCCACAGGCGTGGTTTGGGGATGGCCAGTTTCATCGGTCCACCCGCCGCGCCGCTCGCGCTGGCGACCTTCTTCTTGCCCGCCCAGGCATCCACGGTGAGGCGCGCGCCAGCCGCATCGCCATTGAAGGTCGTAGCGATGCTGAATGAGGAGCTCGCAACCTCCGGCGTCGCGGTGAAGCTCGCGATGCTGGTCGCCGCGACAGGCTCGAGCCACACCGACTGCCAGATTCCGGATGCCGCGGTGTAGAAGATCCCACTGGGGTCGAGTCGCTGCTTGCCCACCGGTATCGTGGCACTGTCGACCGGCGAGTGCACGGCGACCACGATCTCCTGGCTGCCGCGATCGCGGAGCGCACCGGTGATGTCGACGCTGAAGGCGTCGTAGGCGCCGGTGTGGCGGGCTACCTCCGTACCGTTCACGTAGACGGTTGCGTCGTAGTTGACAGCGCCGAAGTTGAGGCGCAGGCGCTGGCCGTTTTTTGTGTAGTTCTTCGGTACATCCACCGTGCGGCGGTAGAACATGTAGTCCGAGTGCTTCTGCACTCCGGAGAGCGCTGACTCTGCCGGATACGGCACCAGGATCTTGCCGCTGAGGTCGGTGCCGAACGGCGGCGTGCTGAAGCCGTCGGTTTCCGCGTACTGCCAGAGGCCGTTGAGACTCTGCCATTTCGGGGCGTCGACCGACGGCCTCGCCAGCTGCGGACGCGGATAGTCCGGCAGCGCGTTGGTCGGCGAGACATCCGCCGTCCAGGGGGTGGAGAGCGGCGGTACCTTGCCACTCCAGGTCGCCGCCGGCGTCGCCGCATCGGCGATCGACGGGGCCGAAACGAGTCCGACCGCGCAGGTGGCCGCCAGGATCACCCCGACCCATCTCGATCTGCGTGTATTCGTCAATTCGTGACCAACTTCCTCGTTGATTCGCGCGGAGCTCGTCGCATGTGCTCGGATGACGGCTGAGAGGCGACTATGACCTCGCTGTGACGATTGTTGCTAAATAGTGTCCAAAAGTCCAGAGGTTGACGAATTCGAGTGGATGACCAGCCCCGGGCGGAGGAGGGCGCGCGTCACTCCGACGGGATGATTCCTGGTCGGGCAGCACCTGTCCCGGCATCCGTGTAAACTCGGGCACTGTACTTCGGCGAGGGATCGTCGGTCGCACTCTCGGAGGGCGGTGGACATCCGTTATCGACGCGGTGGAGCGGGCGCAGGTGCTGTTTACAGCCCACAAGTCTTTTTCCTCACGCTGAAGCGTTCGAGTTGAAACCACAAGACGCGGGCCAGGGTCCGCGAAGGAGAAACCATGTCTGAGAAGAAGGCAGCCACAGGGCTGACCAACAAGATCGAAGCCGAGCTTCGCACCAGCTTCGGCAAGGGCGTCGCTCGCAAGCTGCGCTCCGCCGGTAAGGTTCCCGCGGTCGTCTACGGTCACGGCACCGAGCCGCGCCACGTGAGCCTGCCGGCCCACGAGGTCTCGCTGCTGCTGCGCAAGGCGAACGCCATCCTCGACCTGCAGATCGAGGGCGACAGCCAGCTCGCGCTGGTCAAAGACGTTCAGAAAGACCCGCTGCGCCAGATCATCGAGCACATCGACCTGATCGTGCTGCGTAAGGGCGAGCGTGTCGAGGTCGATGTCGCCGTGCACGTCGAGGGCGAGCCGGCCGCCGGCACCACCGCCGAGCTCGACTCGAAGAGCATCACCATCGAGGCGCTGGCCGTGAGCATTCCGGAGCGCGTGACGGTGAACGTCGACGACCTCGAGGCCGGAGCGCACATCTACGCGAAGGACATCGAGCTGCCTGAAGGCGCTGTGCTGGTCACGGATGCCGAGACTCTCGTCGTCGCGATCAACGTGCCCGCCGAGCAGGACCTTGGCGACGAGCCGGAGACCGAAGCTGTCGAGGGCGAGGGCGAGGAGCCCGCCGCTGACGAGGCTGCCGAGTAGTTTCGGACCTCACGACCTACCCGCTGGACACACTTTCAGTGAACATCATCTGATGGACAACGCTCAGTGGCTCGTCGTCGGGCTCGGCAACCCCGGGCCCGACTACGCCAGCAACCGGCACAACGTCGGTCAGATGGTGCTGGCCGAACTCGCCGATCGTACTTCGGCGAGCTTCAAGAGCCAGAAGACCAATGCGATGGTGGCCGAGGGTCGCACCGGTCTCGAAGGGCCGCGACTCGTTCTCGCCAAGCCGAACAGCTTCATGAATCTCTCCGGCGGTCCTGTCGCCTCGCTGCTCCGGTTCTACAGGCTGGAGTCGTCGCAGCTCATCGTCGTGCACGACGAGCTCGACATTCCTTTCGACCGCATCAAACTCAAGTTCGGTGGCGGTCACGGCGGCCACAACGGGCTGCGCGACATCATCTCGGCCATCGGTACCGGTGACTTCACCAGGGTGCGTGTCGGCATCGGTCGACCACCAGGGCGCCAGCCCGCCGCCGACTTCGTGCTGCGTGACTTCGCTTCTCCTGAGCGCGCCGCACTCCCCAACCTGCTGACGGATGCCGCCGACGCCGTCGAGGCGATCGCCCGCGACGGTCTCACCGCGGCCCAGCTGCGTTTCCACACCGTCGCCGACTGACGCAGTTCTCCCGCCCGGCTGGCCAGCCGCACCTCCGCCCTCAGGTCCGGACGCTGCCAGCCGAACCTCCGACCTCGGGTCCGGACGCTGCCAGCCGCACCTTGTGCGCTGTCGTTTCGGCGGTGCGCTGCGCAAAAAGCAGCAGCGCACCGCCGAAACAGCAGCGGATGCGGTGCACGATCGTCGGCAGGCTGTGCGCTGAGCGAAAGCGTCGAAGCAGTGTCGTACCCGGCGCGTAGACTCATCCGGTGATCCTTCAGGGCTTAATTTCCGGGCTTTCGCGCGCCCAAACGTTCCAGAACGCCCTGTCCTACGCCAAGCGCAGCGCAGACTTCTCGGTGGCGGACGGGCTCCGCGCGCCGCTCATCGCCGGGCTGCTCGATGCCAGAAGAGCACAGACGAACGCAAGCCCGCAGGCGCTCCTCGCGATCGTCGCCACCGGCCGCGACTCCGAGTCCCTGCGTGCTGCGCTCGCCAGCGTCGCACCCGATGCGGAGGTCATCGAATTTCCCGCGTGGGAGACGTTGCCGCACGAGCGGCTGAGCCCCAGCGCCGAGACTGTCGGCAAGCGCATTCGTGCCCTCCGCCACCTCCAGCGCTGGGAGCAGAACCCCACCGCCGACCTGATCGTCGTGGCCAGCGTGCGTGCCGCGCTCCAGCCGCTCTCCGACAACCTGACGAGCATCGAGCCGCTCGAACTTGTGGCAGGCGGTCGCGGATACAACCTGTCGGCGCTCTCCACCCAGCTCGTCGACCTCGCCTATTCGCGCGTCGATATGGTGACCAGGCGCGGAGAGTTCGCCGTTCGCGGCGGCATCCTCGACGTGTTCGCGCCGGTGGCAGAGCATCCGTGGCGAGTCGAGTTCTTCGGCGACGAGGTGGAGCAGATCCGCGAGTTCTCGGTGGCCGACCAGCGCTCGCTGCCCGATGCGGTCAGCAGCGTCGAGCTTCCGCCGAGTCGCGAGCTACTGCTCAGCCCCGCGGTGCGCCAGCGTGCCCGCGAGATGCAGCACGAGTTCCCGAGTCTCTCGCAGATGCTCGCCAAGATCGCCGAGGGCATCCCCGTCGATGGGATGGAGTCCCTCGCTCCCGCGCTCGCCGACCGTCTCGTGCCGCTGACCCACTACCTGCCGACGGATGCCGCGATCGCCGTGCTGTCTCCGGAGCGGGTTGCAACGCGCGCGGTGAGTCTCGTCGAGACGAACCGCGAGTTCCTCAGCGCAGCCTGGAACGCGGCCACCGCCGGCGCCGAGGCGCCGATCGACCTCGACTCCGGCGACTTCCTTAGCGTCAACGCGCTGCGTGACTCCGCCGGCGGGCGAGCCTGGTGGACTTTCAGCAGCTTCGACAGCGGGGCCACCGACGAGGTCGTCGCCAACGCGACCTCCGAACTCCGCGACGGCGACCACTACATCCGCGTCGACGCCACCACCGTTCCCACCTTCCAGGGCCAGGCCGACGGCGCGATCGACTATGTAGGCGACCGGCTGAAAGACGGTTGGTCCGTCGCTGTCGTCGCCGAGGGCGCCGGGCTGGTCGAGCGCGCAGCCGAGGCTCTCGGCGAGCACGGGTTCGCGGCCCGCGTGGTCGACGACCTACCGACCGAGACCGAGCCCGGCGTCGCCTACCTGCTCAAGGCGTCCGTCGAGCATGGCTTCGAACTGCCGGAAGTCAAGTTCGCCCTGCTGAGCGAGAGTGAGTTCTACGGTCGTGCGGCGGGCTACGACGCACGCCAGGTGAAGAAGTTGGCCAGCCGTCGCAAGAACGTCGTCGACCCGCTGCAGCTCAAAGCCGGAGACTTCGTCGTGCACGAGACGCACGGCATCGGCCGTTTCGTCGAACTCGTGCAGCGCGTCGTCAGCACCGGTGGTCGTAACGCGGTGAAGAACAGTCGGGAGTATCTCCTGGTCGAGTACGCGCCCTCGAAGCGCGGGTACCCGAACGACAAGCTCTACGTGCCCACCGACCAACTCGACCTGCTCACCCGCTATGTCGGGGGAGAGGCGCCCGCCCTCAGCAAGATGGGCGGCAGCGAGTGGGCAGCCCAGAAGGGTCGTGCCCGCAAGGCGGTGCGCGACATCGCCGTCGAACTGGTCAAGCTCTACTCGGCGCGCATGGCGTCGAAGGGTCACGCTTTCCCACCGGATACCCCGTGGCAACAGGAGCTCGAAGACGCATTCCCTTTCGCGGAGACCCCCGACCAGCTCACCACCATCGACGAGGTCAAGGCCGACATGGAGCGGCCGATCCCCATGGACCGCCTCATCTCCGGCGATGTCGGCTACGGCAAGACCGAGATCGCGGTGCGTGCCGCGTTCAAAGCTGTGCAAGACGGCAAACAGGTGGTGATGCTCGTGCCGACCACACTGCTGGTGAAGCAGCACATCGAGACCTTCGCCGAGCGTTTCGCCGGATTCCCCGTGCACCTGCGCGCGCTCAGCCGGTTCCAGAGCGATAAGGAGTCGAAGGAGACGATCGACGGGATGGCGGATGGCACCGTCGATGTCGTGATCGGCACCCACCGGCTGCTGTCGCCATCCATCGTGTTCAAGGATCTCGGTCTCGTGATCATCGACGAGGAGCAGCGCTTCGGCGTGGAGCACAAGGATGCCCTCAAGAAGCTGAAGACGAACGTCGACATCCTAGCGATGTCCGCGACACCGATCCCGCGCACGCTCGAGATGGCGGTCACCGGTATCCGCGAGATGTCGACGCTGGCGACACCGCCGGAGGACCGGCATCCGATTCTCACCTTCGTCGGCCCGAACAACGAGAAGCAGGTGGGTGCGGCCATTCGTCGCGAACTGTTGCGCGAAGGGCAGATCTTTTTCGTGCACAACCGGGTGTCGAGCATCAACCGTGTCGCGGCCCAGCTCTCCGAACTTGTACCGGAGGCGCGGGTGGCCGTCGCTCACGGACAGCTGCCGGAGCACGTGTTGGAGCAGGTGATGGTGGACTTCTGGGAGCGCAAATTCGACGTACTCGTGTCGACCACCATCATCGAGACCGGCCTCGATATCGCCAACGCGAACACGCTCATCATCGATAGGGCCGACAAGTACGGCCTCTCCCAGCTGCACCAACTGCGCGGTCGTGTCGGCCGCGGACGCGAGCGCGCCTACGCCTACTTCCTCTACGACGCCGACAAACCGCTCGGCGAGGTGGCGCACGACCGGCTCGCGACCATCGCCGCCAACAACGAACTGGGCGCCGGCATGCAGGTCGCGCTGAAAGATCTCGAGATCCGTGGCGCGGGCAACCTGCTCGGCGGTGAACAGTCCGGTCACATCGCGGGCGTCGGCTTCGACCTCTACCTGCGCATGATCGGCGAGGCCGTCGCTACCTTCAGGGGTGAGGTCGCAGAGGGCCAGACCGAGCTGCGGCTCGAACTACCGGTGGATGCTCACATCCCCGAGGAATACGTGGAGAGCGAGCGGCTGCGGCTGGAGGCCTACCAGAAGCTGTCGACGGCGTCGTCCCCCGCGGCATCCGCGGATTCGATCGACAGGGTGCTGGAAGAGCTCACCGACCGCTACGGCGAACCGCCGTCGCAGGTGCTCAACCTCATCGCGGTCTCCCGTTTGCGGCGGATGGCGCAGAAGGCGGGTCTCTCCGAGGTCGTGACCGCGGGCGGCAATCTTCGTGTCGCTTCGATGGAACTCGCCGACTCGATCCAGGTGCGACTCCAGCGGATGTTCCCCGGTGCTCGCTACTTCGGCCAGACCAAGTCGGTCTCGGTTCCGATGCCGTCGCGGCAGGGCATCCTGCTCGCCGATGCCGATCTCATCGAGTGGACGGGTCAGCTGCTCGTCGCCATCTTCGGTGCGGAGCTCAAGGTGGAGGAAGTGTCGGCGTAGGCGGGCGAGTGTTGCCCAGTTGGTAGTTATGTCGACTTCGTCCACGACCAGGTCGCCTCAACTACCAACTCGAGATCGAAAGCCCTGCGGGATACTGGTCGCGATGTCTACGAACGCTGAGCGTGTGGGCCAGAACCGCGCTCAGGGTGTCCCAAGTTCGTGTGCAACGACTCGAGCTAATTCGGGAAAGTCTTTCACCACTGTGTTCCACAGAAGGTCGACATCGACACGGTTGTACTGGTGGACGACAAAATCACGATTTCGGGCAGCCAGCGACCAGATCGACTGGTGAAATCGATCGGGATCTGAGACGACCAACTTCTTCGCGACATCACCGATTCGGTTGCTTAGGGCTTCGAAAGCGAGGGGGAGCGCACTGTCATCGAGGTAGGCGGCATGCCCGCGTGCTGCGAGACCACGTGCTTCGGCCAGCGTTCTCGCCAGATCTGCCAGCAGGCCATCGACGCGGCCGTCTCCGTCTTTCATAGCGGAATGGCCTGCTGAAGGATGTGCCTGTCGACACCGTCGATCAGCGCCCGAGAGCTGACCACGTCCACTTCACGTCCAAGCAGTTGTTCCATGTCGATGCCGAATTGCGCGAGATCGAAGAGGGAAGCTTCATCGTCTGGCTCGACGAGCAAATCGATATCGCTGTCCGCGGTCTCATCACCGCGGGCGACCGATCCGAACACCGAAACGGAACGGAGACGGTTTACCTGCGCGAGGCGGCTGATGAGCTCGCGTCGCGATCGCAGATCGTCGAGCATCGATTGCGCCCCGTGCGCGTCCCCTGCCGTGAGGAGTTTCTGGTAGACGGAGAAGGGCAGCAGAACAGCTTCGGGCTTGCGATGGGAGCCCAGGACAACGGGCGACGCGGAGGTCGACTTCCTGAAGCCTCTGAGCGTGCGAGAAAGTCCGGCTCGCGCGTCTGCAACGGTTACCACCTCGTCAAAAACCTTGGACGCCATGTGGTCATCCTAGAACGTGAAGAATAGAAAGGTACAGAAACATGTACATATTAAGGATTTCGACTATGACCGCCTGCGAGCCGCCGGTCGCCGAGTTAATTGACGGCACCAGGTCGGCGACCAGGTAGTCGGCCTCGCGGGTTGTGATGGTGGGTCATCCGTAGACCGGTCCGCAGCTGAAGGCCGCTTAGGTGATCCAGCGGCGCAGGCCGGTAGATCTGGGGGCGAATCTTCTCGGCTTCAGCCTGTGGGGGAGTGCAGCCGGGCTTTGGCCGGGTGCAGAATCATCCCATGAGGTATCAAACGACAATGCTGCAGATCGGTAACAACACCGGCATCCCGGTTCCGCCCGACATCGTCGATGCACTCGGCGGTGGCAAGCGTGCCGCGGTGAACGTCGTGGTGAACGGATACGCCTACCGCAGCACCATAGCTGCCATGCGCGGCCAGTTCCTGATCTCTTTCAGCTCAGACAAACGTGCCGACTCTGGCATCACGGGCGGGGATGCTCTGGATATCGAACTCACCCTGGACACGCAGCCCCGCACGGTGACTCCACCGCCCGACTTCGCGGCGGCACTCGACGTTGTGTCGGCAGCCAGGGCGGCGTTCGATGCCCTGTCACCAAGCAAACAGAAGGCGCACGTGACGTCGATCGAGGGTGCGAAAACAGCGGAGACGCGTGCCCGTCGGGTCGCAGCAGCCGTCGAAGGGTTGAGTACGCAGTAAACCCTGGTTGTGCGGACGCGGACGGGTAGCGAGGGTGTGGAACAGGCCTATGCCGCGTAGGGTCCGCCGGCGATGAAGCTGCTGAAGGGCCGTGAACTACGTGTCGCTGTGGATGGCCCACTCCGACGACACCAACGGCGTCGACCTCTACAGCGAACAGTGGTAGCGGATGGCGCCGGCACGCAACTTCTACCGCGATGCGCCGATCATCATCCTCGACGAGCCGACATCAGCCATCGATGCCCCGGCCGAGTCCTTGTCTTCAACCACCCCTTCGCGGACGGAGGTCAGACGCTCATCATCAGCCGTCTCACCACCATCGAGCTCGCTGACGTCATCTACATGCACAAGGACGGCAGGCTCGTTGAGCGGGGAACCCATGACGCGCTGGTCGCGCTGAGAGGCGAGTTCCACGCGATGTTCGAGTCGCAGGTTTGAGCTCGTAGTTCTGACCTTCAGAAAGCGATTTTTCCTGTGGTCAGCTGATTTAAATACGAATGGAAAAGTGCCCCTGATGGATCATTGAATTTCTTATCAATGTCGGATATCAAGCGCGGTTCAGCTGGATTTCCTAGGCGTGGGGATAGTTGCTGAACATTAGTTCTTGAGATCGTTTGGGTCCCCAGGGACCCAACTGGACGGTCGGTTACCTTCTTTATAGATTCGAACGAAACCTGCGGCTATTGCACGTCCCGGGACGGGAAACGCCCTTAAGCTATTACGTATGGGCGGATTGGTTGGAAACGTTACTGCAGTGGCTTCAGGCCAGCTCAGCGACTATAGCGATGTTCCAATCTACGACTCACCTGTTGGTACCTATGTGTCCTTGTATGCAGGCGCGGGAGGACTAGACATTGGTTTTTCGCTCGCGGGGTTCGCACCCGTATGGGTAAGTGAATTAGACGGATCTGCGCTTAAAACGCACGACAAAGCCTTGGAGAAACTCGCCACGGAGAGGCATCATCTGGCACGGCGTAGTTACGAGACAAAAGTCGGCGATCTTTTGGCGGTGCCGGAAAACGAACTCCCGGGCGAAGGTTCCGCAGATTTGGTCATTGGGGGTCCGCCATGCCAGGGCTTCAGCGTCGCCGGAAAAATGGATCCAAACGACGAGCGATCTAAGCATGTTTTTCATTTTCTGGACATTGTCGGCCGTGTGAAACCAAAAGCTTTTGTCCTGGAGAACGTTAAGGCCCTCTATGAGAATCGGCGCTGGGCGAGTATTCGCGATGACCTGCGAGAGCGAGCCGATCTGCTTGGTTACAACACCATCATGACGCTTGCCAATGCTTCTCATTTTGGGGTGCCACAGGCTCGCGAGCGAATGCTATTCATCGGTATTAGAAAAGATATTGGTTCGCCCATCGCTCCCACTGCAACCACCGCTGAGAATCCTCCGACAGTTCGGGATGCTCTTGCTCAACTGCCTGCATTTGGTCAGCCAGGGAATGACTCCAGGTGCGTTGCCAAGATCACAACAGCGAAAACGCCCGTCTTAAGGAGATCGCCTTTTGCGGGAATGCTTTTCAACGGGGCTGGACGACCTTTAAATTTGGATGCTCCTTCTTTTACCCTCGCGGCGTCGATGGGTGGGAATAAGACTCCCATCGTTGAGCAACGTCTGCTGGATGCAGACCCACCAGACTCCTGGGTTGTGGGCTACCACGCAGCTTTGTGGGAATCGAATGGAGCTTCCGTTGACCCTTCTGTGCCAGATCATTTGCGCCGCCTGACGGTGGAGGAGGCCGCTGTTCTTCAAACCTTCCCAGTTGGAATGGAATGGGTCGGTCCGCAGTCTTCAAAATTTAGGCAGATCGGGAATGCAGTCCCGCCACGATTAGGTCTTGCTGCGGCCGAGGCAGTCAAGATCGCATTGGGTATTTGAGCTAAGGTCGGAAGTGACTCTGAGAGCCGATTTGGCACTGAGTTAGTTTGGCTTAGCCGTGTTCTGTGTCGATCGTCACGATTGGGACGACACCACACTCAAGACATGGGGTAGCTAGGCGCGCTAATAGAAACGGTGTGGTGTGGCTGAATACGACGGTCCCAGACTTCGCGAAGAACTCGCCGCGTTGCAACTTCCTGGAGGCGCACAGGACGGAGTTGTGGAGTTACGGGAGTACTTCGACGAATTAGCGATCTCTGAAAATGATGCCGCAATTCTTCTTGCTCAGGGTCGAGAAGAGTGGGAAAAGAGCGGCTCGGCTAATTCTTTTGTCCAAGGATCTGTGCGAAGGCTGCTTATTGCCCGCCTTTCAGAAGACATCGCCGAAGTCTCATCCAAGAAGTATTTTTCCTGGTTCAAAGATTTGAGCGTCGGCACTAACGACTGGAATGGAATATCGAGTATAGGGGCTCGGCGTTTATTGTCTCGACTACCTCTAATATTTCATCTCTTGTCGGTCGAGAAAATGTCATGCACGCAGGTATCGAGATTGATTCACTCGATTGATGCGAGCTTGGAGGTCCCCTACCAGGCGATAGCCGTCATTGCCAGAGGCGTTGGCCACCTTCCCTTGCTGAACATGACTGATCAAGGCGACCAGCTCTGGGACTTTGACGAGGACTTGGCGGTTGAACTGTTCCCAGATAGCACGGTTGCGGAGTCGTGTGAGGTGGCGGGTCGCGAAGCGGCTGAGTTCGCCCCTGAAAGCGATGTAAGTGGATATTTGAGAGAGTTGAGCGTTCAGAACGAAGCCGGGGAGGTGTTTTGGCCGTACCTTCAGATCCTTCATTTTTGTTGTGTGCCGCTCGAGTACTTCGATCATCCTGCGAGCTTTCTTTACGAATTCAGTCCTCGAGGAAATAATGGGCAGAACCTCTTTAAGAGATATCCGGCTCATACGGGTAATCCTTTTTTAAACAATGCGAAGGCGGTGCACACACTTGACCGAGCATGGGCTCGAACCCGTGGTGGCAACAATGCGCAAGCGTTAGTAGCCGTCCTTGAGCTGCTGGAGTCGCTCCCCACGGTTACGCGCCGGCAGTTGGCCAGAATATTTCGAGCGTGGTTGCATCGCGTCGTTGAACTGGAGACGACGGAACCCGTTCTTCTTCCAGCGACACTCGCATTGGTCGATTTTGAGCGGGTGGTCGCGCGTGTCTCAAATAAAGAGACAAACACGAAGGGTGTCATCGAGCAACGTGTTGTAGATGCTCTCGCCATGCTTGCCTTTTCCCATGATGATTGGCGATCAAAAGGAATCGGCGAAAGCGTCAATGCTTCCAATTTTGCTCGTCGCAAGCTAGGTGATGTCGAGTTTGCAAGTATCTCAGAGCGTGCTGCGCTCGCCTTGGAAGCCCATGGCGGTCATCTGTCTGCGACCTATGTCATTGATCACCAGCGCTCCCTCGGTCGCATTATCGAACAACGGCTTAGGGAATCTTGGTCCTCTCTGGACGAACCCAGCAATTGGTCCATCGAGATCATCTTTGTTGCGCACAGTCGCGATAAATTTGGCCTGCCGACCTCCGAAGTTCTTCATGGCGTTGCTGTGACTTACAAATACTGGGAATATGAGCAGATTTCGGAACTTGCCGTCAATCGAAATGACAATCCGGACGTACGACTCAATGCGTTCAGATCATTCACGCTAGAGGCTTTAAATCAGCGCACAACACGTCAATCTGTGCGAAACACATTTGTTTCGCTGATTGGTAATTGATCCTATGAGGCATCCAGCCGGAGGAGGAAAATCAGCCCATTGGATTTCGACGCGATCTTCGTTTCCATTCCATAGGTCACCGGTTAGCTCCTGGTGATTTCAAAGTAGGGATCTCAAGCAACCCCCACCCACAGCCCATCCCGGGCCCGGGTCATCGCCACATACAACTCGCGCCGGTCGAGTTCGCGACGCTCTGTTGCTGCTGAGTCGGCATCCGGTGGCAGCGCCTCGAGCAGCCGCACAGGCGTGTGAACCACGAGCACCTGCTTGAACTCGAGGCCTTTGGCTCGCTTGATGGTGCCGATTTTGATGGCGTCGACGGGTTTGCCGTCGTATTTGAGCAGTTCGATGAAGCGCAGGCCAGCGGATGTCAGCGCCTGCGACACATCATTCACCGCCCAGTTGGTGTGGGTGAGGATTCCGATATCGCCGAGACGCGTGCCGGAGGCGAGCAGGCTGCGTACGTGTTCCACCAGCGACTGGTCGTGACGTGAGCGGGTGGCGAAACGGGTGACCTTCGGTTTCGATCCGTGCCGCATGATCTGCGCCGGAACATCCGCCTTCGAGGTCGCACCCTCGATGTCCACGAACTCGTCGCCGGCCACCACACTGGCAGCGAAGTCGGCGATCTCCACGGTGTTGCGGTAGTTCTTCGTCATCACCACGCCGCGACCCGCGACCGAAATATGCGCTTCGGAGAGCGTGTAGCCGCCGGGGTAGATGGTCTGCTGTCCGTCGCCGATCAGGTTGAGAGCATCCGGCCTGTCGCCGACGAGCGCGTGGAACATCCGGATCATCGCGCAGCTCAGATCCTGCGCCTCGTCGATCACGACGGCCGAATATCCCTCGAGCGGAATGTTACGCAGCGACTGCTCGGCCAGCAGAATCACGTCCGCGAAATCGCACACGCCCGCAGTGCGCAGCTCTGCGTCGTAGGCCGTGTAGAACTCCCAGACCGCGTGCCGATTCTCTCCGGTCAGGCCGCGACGGCGTCCGAGACGCGCGAGCGGACCGTACTCCTCGAACTGGGTAAGCCCGCGACCCTTGATCACGCTGAGGATCTCGTCTTTCCAGTATCCCATGTCCGGGTCGAGGCGGCCGAGCTCGTGGTCTTTGCCCCGCGCACGCCACACCTTCTCGAACAGCCGGTCGGCGATCCGCGGCTCCAGCTGGAACGGCACACCGCGCGATCGCAGCACACCGAGCGCGAAACCGTAGACGCCTTCGAACTGCACGCGTCCTGAGACTTCGTGCGCCATCCGGTCGAGCAGCGACGACAGCACGGCGGGCAGCGTCTTCACGAAGGTGGTGACCAGCACCGTTCCCGGACGGGTGCGCGCGATGTACGCGGCGCGGTGCAGTCCGACCACCGTCTTGCCGGTGCCCGCAGCGCCACGGATGCGCGACGGCCCGTTGAACGAACGACATACCAGGCGGGCCTGGTCGGGATGCAGGAACGCCATCCATTCCTCGATCGGCGCGGCGAGGATGCTGGAGAGCAGCGCCTCCTCGAGCTCCTCCAGCGAGATCAGGGCCTCCCGCCTGCTGATCGGAACGACCGGTGCGGAGAAGGTGAGTTCCGTCGGCAGCTGCAGGGTCGTGTGGGGTGATGTCGCGTGCGGCGGGAAGAGTGCTTTCGTCGCGGCAAGGGCCGCCTCGATCTGATCAGGCTGAAGACGGATGCCGCGGCCGATCAGGTAATTCAACGCGCCATCCACGCCGACGAGATCGACGCCGTGCACACGCCCGCGCAGATGTCGCTTATTCATGAAGACGGCGACGGTTCTCACTTCACCGGCGGGCAGACCGATGTCGGCCAGCGCGGCCTGCGTATGACTTGCGAGGCCGGACAGGTTCTCGACACGCTCGGTGACATCATCCTGGCCCTGATAGACGTGGTCGTTCTGCACGTGAACATCGGCCCACGACTTGGCGTCGACGATGTAGACGCCGCTCGGGCCGACGAGCACGAAGTCGACCTGCGCCCTGACGGAGCCTGGCCAGATGCGGTCGGCGAGAACGTGATAGCCGAGCTCCTCGAGCGGTTCGAGCATGCTACCGAGCTGGGCTTCGGTGTCCGCTGCCACCGGATAGCGGCGCGCCATCTCACGCGCTTTACGGCTGATGAAGTCGGCCTGGTCGGCGATGGCCCTCTGTCTGGCGGCCTCATCGGCCGCCGAGTGTCCTGCTGTCATAGTGGCGTTCCCCCGAACGCGGCCCCTCGGGTGGCGGCCATACACCAGTGTGAACTCGGTGAGCCGACCTCGGCTATCTCCAGTTGTGGGGGTGCGGATGCCGCGGCGGGAGTTCTCCCGATATCTTCCGTCGGGCGCTCCGAATGGCCGGCTCGCGCTCCACCTGCGGCGCCTGCGCCTCCTGTGCCTCCCGCGCCTCCTGCGGCTCCCGCGGCTCCTGCGGCGATTCCGGCCGACCTGCGTCGACCGTCGTGGCGGAATATCCTCTCTTCTCCTCCACAGCGGTCTGCCGGCATTGTTATCCACAGGAAGTGCTGGTCAGGGTGGTTATCGACTGCAGGAATGTCGGTGGTCTTTGGCAGAATATAGAGCATGAACAGTTTGTCCAGCACGGCACTCGCGGCCGGTGTGTCTGCTCCGATCACGGTGCAGGCATGGGCGAACGACGCTCCCGATTTTAGGTCTCGCGAAACTGCGCCCGGCGTCGGGTCTCGCCGGACTGACGGTCTCACCGACTCGGAACTTCTCCACACCCTCGAGGTCGCTTTCGCAGAAAAGCGCCGAGTGGAGGCGAAACTAACCAGACTTGCCGCTGACGTGGTCACGCGATCACGGCCATCACTGGGTGCCGACGGGTTGGCCACCCGCCGCGGGGACGGCAGCCCCGCAGCACTCCTCGCCAACCTCGGGCTCATCGCGCTCGCCGAGGCCCATCGCCTGTGTCGCGTCGGCGACGCGACGGGTGATCGCACCAGTCTCCTCGGCGAGCGGCTGCCGGCACGCTATCCGGCTATCGCGGCTGGTCTCGACAGGTCAGAGATTCCCCTGGACTCGGCGAACCTGATCGTTTCTGCTCTCGAACAGGTCACACCGCGAGCCGATGCCGACGAGGTGCGAGCGGCAGAAGAATTTCTCGTAGCATTCGCCCGCAGCAATCCAGCAGACTCCGTGCGCAAGCTGGCCGCCAGATGCCGCGACGCCCTCGACACCAACGGCATCGAGCCGCGGGAAGAGAAACTGATCGAGCGTCGAGCGCTTCGCCGCACCATCCTCGCCAACGGTATGAAGCGCTACCAGCTCGACCTCGATCCTGTGGGCTCCGCCTATCTGGATGCGGCGATCGACGCCGAGGTCGGGTCAGTGCTGCGCCGTCCGCGATTTGTCGATGCAGACTCACCGGACGGTTGCAATGACGGGCACGACCAGCTTCCAGATTCGAGAACGATCGCGCAGATCGCAGCCGACGCCATCGTCGACCTCGCCCGTCACGGAATCGCCTGTGCCGACAAGACAGTTCCACTTCCCGCGGCGACGATCGTGGTGCGGATGACCCTCGAATCGCTGATGTCCGGCCTCGGGCAAGCCCGGATCGACGGTATTGAACAGCCGATCTCGGCGACAACGGCACGGCGGATGGCAGCGGATGCCGGAATCATCCCGATGGTGCTGGGTGGCAGAGGTGAAGTGCTCGATCTCGGGGTGACGCGGCGGCTCTTCAGCCGGGCCCAACGCATTGCGCTTGCCGAACGGGATGACGGATGTTCCTGGGCCAATTGCCACCGGCCGCCGAGCCATACCGAAGCGCATCACATCATCTGGGATTCCCGCGGTGGCACCACAGATCTGATCAACGGAATCCTGCTCTGCTCGATGCACCACCATCGAATACACCGGGATGGCTGGGAGGTTCGGGTGGTCGACAATGTGCCGTGGTTCATTCCGCCATCCGCTATCGATGTCTACCGAAGACCCCGGCGTGGTGGGAAAGCGCCGCTGCGGTAGCGATAGGCAACAGCGCGAGCGCGAGCACCAGCACCAAGAAATCAGCCAAATGGGAATGTCGGGCCTCGCGAGTAGCTTGCACACTTTGGGTCCCGCGTGAGCGCCCGCGCATCTTCCGCTGAAAGCAAAGGGTTTTAGTGACTTCAGCCAACACCACCCTGAACGTCGGATTCCGGTCCGAACGTGGTCCGATCCTCATCGCCCTCATGGTGACGACAGGGCTCGTGGCCATCGACTCCACCATCCTCGCGACGGCTGTGCCGTCGATCGTCAAAGACGTCGGCGGGTTCTCGCAGTTCCCGTGGCTGTTCTCGATCTACCTGCTCGCCCAGGCGGTGTCGGTACCCATCTACGCCAAGCTGTCGGATGTCATCGGCCGCAAGCCCATCATCCTGATCGGCATCGGCCTCTTCCTGCTCGGGTCGATCCTCTGCGGTTTCGCCTGGAGCATGCCCGCACTCATCGCGTTTCGCGTCGTGCAGGGACTCGGCGCCGGAGCGGTGCAGCCGATGGCGATCACCATCGCCGGTGACATCTATACGGTGGCGGAGCGCGCCAAGACCCAGGCCTATCTCGCGAGTGTCTGGGCGATCTCGTCCGTCGTCGGGCCGACCCTCGGTGGGGTGTTCTCGCAGTTCCTGTCCTGGCGGTGGATCTTCTTCGTGAACGTGCCGCTCTGCGTGGTGGCGATCGTGCTGCTGGTGCGCGTCTTCCACGAGAAGGTGGAGCGTCGAGAGCATAGGGTCGACTACCTCGGTGCCGTGCTGTTGACGATCGCTCTGAGCCTGCTGATCCTCGCTGTACTCGAGGGTGGCCAGGCGTGGACGTGGAACTCAGTGCAGAGCATCGGCGCCTTTGTGATCGGTGGCCTGCTGCTCGTGGGATTCGTTTTCGCCGAAAGGCGGGCAGCCGAGCCGATCCTGCCACTCTGGGTCTTCTCGCGACGCCTGCTCCTGACGACGGCCTTCGTGTCGTTGGGCGTCGGTGCGATCCTCATCGGCCTGACCTCCTACGTGCCGACCTATCTCGAGCGAGCGCTCGGAACGACACCGATCGTCGCGGGTCTCACCCTCGCCGTACTCACCATCGGCTGGCCAATCTCGGCGTCGCAGTCCGGGCGGCTCTACCTGCGGTTCGGGTTCCGCACCACCGTGCTTATCGGCATGGCGTTGGTCGTCATCGGGTCCGTCGTACTCGTGACCTTCACCATGACCCCGATGCTCGCTGTCGTAGCGCTCAGCTGCTTCCTGATTGGCCTTGGCCTGGGGCTCGTGGCCACACCGAGCCTTATCGCCGCGCAGTCCAGCGTCGAGTGGAACGAGCGTGGTGTTGTCACCGGCACCAATCTGTTCTCCCGCTCGATCGGCAGCGCGGTGGGCGTCGCCATCTTCGGAGCGATCGCCAACGGGATCTTCGCCGCATCACGAACCAGCGACAAGGTTCCGGCAACCGTCGAGGCGGCGTCGGCGAGCGTGTTTCTGTCGGTACTGATCGTCGGGGTGGTAACCGTCTTCGCGGCGATCCTGATGCCACGTCTGTCGGCGCCGGTGACAGCAGCGCCGGAAGCGGCCCAGAGCTAGTAGTGGTGGGGGCTAGAAGTGGTGGGGGCTAACCCCGGTCGGACTCCACACTCTCCGGCACCTTCGTGTGCACCCGGAAGACCACCACCGGAATCAGCACCAACGACCGCAGGTCGATCAGCGCATGCGCAATCATCGCCACGAGGATGCTCCCGGTCGTCAAATAGAGAATCATCAGCAGTGCGCCGATGGCCATCGACCCCACGATGCCCCAGACCCCCTGATAGACGTGCAGCCCGCCGAAGAGCACGATGCTCGCGACCACGGCAACCAGGGCATTGCCGAAGACGCCGTAGATGAGGGCGGGTACGGCAAGCCGGAACAGCAGCTCCTCGACCAGCCCGGCGTTGATGGAGAGTGCGGCGCCGTAGCCGAGCTCGGCCCGGTTGCGGGGCAGGATCGCGCCGATGTCACCGATCGTCGGCACGTCATCCGTCTTGCGCACGGCGTAGACCACAGCGACAGTGCCGAGAACAATGGCGATCGCCAGCCCGAGAGCTATTCCTGGAATGAGCCCGGAGGTACCGACCACACCGACGAACCAGCGCCCGATGGGCCATTCACACACGGCAGCGAGCAGTCTCGGAATGAACCGCCACACCAGCACGAGAATGACGATCGACGACCCGCCGAACGCCACGAACGCGTCGATCAGCCATTTGCGGAACATCTTCTGGCGGTCGGCGGTGACCTCGAAACGTTTGAACCGCTGGTAGTCCCTGCGATCCTTGCGAACCGCCCGCGCAACCAGCAGCGCCAGCAACCCGGCCAGCACCACGCCGAGCACCCACGGGGTGTATGGGGCATCGGGGGAGAGCACGACTCATTCTCTCCCGGGCAGATGGGAGATGCCGCAGCCCGGTGGTCGTCTGCGCGAACTCGCAGCGGGTGCAGGATGGGGAGCATGACCGATGTCGAGACTCCGACCACGCCGCATCCGAAACTCGACGAACTGATCGCCGTGCTTGCCAGGCTGCGTGCACCAGGAGGCTGTGCCTGGGATCGCGAACAGACCCACGAGTCGCTCGTGCAATATCTGATCGAGGAGACCTACGAACTCGTCGACGCGATCGAGAGCGGTAATCGCGAGGAGATGATCGAGGAACTCGGCGACGTGCTCTACCAGGTGGTCTTCCACGCCGACCTCGCCTCCGAGAACGATGATGAGCGCTTCGACCTCGAGGATGTCGCGGCGCACATGACCGCGAAGATGATCGGCAGGCACCCGCACGTCTTCGGCGACACGACAGCGGAGACCGCCGCCGATGTCATCGCGATCTGGGACGACCTCAAAGCCGTCGAGAAACCGCACCGCACCAGCGTGCTCGATGGTATCCCGCAGGGCATGCCGGCACTCGCGCTCGCCGACAAGCTGATCGGACGCGCCCAGAAGATCGGCGTGTTGGCGACGGATGCCCCGGCCGTCGTCCCGATCACCGACGAAGACCAGCTCGGTGGCCTGTTATTGGCCATCGTCTCCTCGGCCAGGTCGAACGGACTCGACGCGGAGCGGGCGCTGCGCGTCACCCTGCGCGGCCTGCAGGAGGAGATCCGCGAGGCAGAGTCCGATCCATTCGACGCGGGCGTGATCGGTACAGCCGGCAATTAGCAGTAACGGAGGAGCCCAGCCGGTGAAAAGACGGTGCCCTCCTCAACCCGAATGAGAAGGGCACCGCAGTCCGGAACGCTTTTTCGCTGGGAATTCCACAGCGAAAGGCAGATTCCGAACGCAGGCCGGCGGATTACCCGATCCACCTGCCTGGTCGTGATGATAGGCCAAAGCCTGATCATGTGATTGTTGGACACTCGGTTCGGCCGGATCTACATCGACGGCGAAAACAAGCGTGCCAGAAGTGATACTAGTTGATCCTGTCGGATTAGGCAAACATCCGTTATGTTTATTTTCGTGGCGCGCCTGAGAAACCCTGAGCGAAAGCCGGCGCTGCTCGCCGAGGTCATCGAGTACCTGCTCGACAAGCCACTTTCCGCGCTCACTTTCCGCGCTCTCGCCGACGGACTCGGCGTCAGCACCTACACGCTCGTCTACCATTTCGGCACGCGTGCGGAGCTCGTCGCCGAAATCGTGCAGGCGGTCTCCGAGCGGCAAGACTTCATCGTCACGGCGGTAGCGAGCGAAGCGGGCGAGATCGAAGGGCACCTCGCCAACCTCCGCACCTCATGGAAACTCTCGCTCCAGCCACGGAACCTGCAGTTGCAGCGACTCGAGTTCGAGGCGGCGATGTTCGAGGCACGCGAATCCCGCCCGGAAGGCACCGAGCTCGGGGTCTTCCGCCGTTGGCACGAGGCGGGAGTCGAGGCGCTCATCCGCATGGGATTGAACCCCATGGATGCCGAACTCGAGGCCCGCGTGATCGTCGATACCATCTACGGCCTGCACTACGACCTCATCGTCACGCGTGACACCGAACGGGTCTCCGCAGCGTTCGAGCGGGCGCTGGACGCCTACGAGCAACGCCTGATCGAGCTGCTCGAGGACGAGGAGCTCGACGAGGTCTCCTAAACTTTCGCCATGGAACAATCGACACATGGCTAGCTCGGTTAATCCCCCTCGCGGAATGCGCGACTTCCTGCCAGGAGACAAGGCGCGGCGGGAACACCTGCTCACCGTCATCCGGTCGGTCTTCTCCTCGCACGGCTTCGACGAGATCGAGACACCGGTGATGGAAGATTCAGCGCGGCTGCACGCTGGCCTCGGCGGAGACAACGAGAAGCTGGCCTTCGGAGTACTCAAACGCGGGCTGACCCCCGAGGATCTCGCGGCAGCCAAGGATCCGCTCGACCTCGCCGACCTCGGCCTCCGCTTCGACCTGACAGTGCCGCTCGCCCGTTTCTACGCCACGCACCGCGCGGAGCTGCCTGCCGTCTTCCGTTCCATCCAGATCGCCCCGGTCTGGCGTGCGGAGCGTCCGCAGAAGGGCCGCTATCGCCAGTTCATCCAGTGCGATATCGACATCATCGGCGAGGCAGGCCCGCTCGCCGAGATCGAACTGCTCACCGCGACGGCGGCAACAGTGGATGCTCTCGGGCTCGAGAACTGGAACATCCGTATCAACGACAGGCGACTGCTCATCGGGATGCTCGAGGTCTTCGGTTTCGCCGCCACGGACCATGACGCGGTACTGATCACCGTCGACAAACTGGACAAGATCGGCCAGGACGGCGTCGTCGCCGAACTGCGCGAACGCGGCATCGATTCCGTGCCCATCGACGCGCTGGAGGCATTCTTCCGCCGGCCGCAAACCATGGAGTACCTGCCGTTTGGAGAGCGGGCGATCACGAAGGCGCTGCCGCACGGTGTCGACGACGCGGTCATCGCGGAGTTGGCTGCAATAGGACTTGCCGTCGATGCCGGGCAGGGCGCGCAGATCGTGCAATTCGACCCCTTCCTCGTGCGCGGCATGGGCTACTACACCGGCACGATCTTCGAGATCGCGCACCCGTCGTCGTCGAGCTCGCTCGGCGGCGGTGGTCGCTACGATGGCATGATCGGACGCTTCCTCGGCACGGAGGTGCCTGCCGCCGGTTTCTCTATCGGCTTCGAGCGCATCCTCGACCTCGTCGAGCTTCCCTCGGATGGCAGAGCGGATGCCGTCGCGCTCCTCTACGACGCAGCCGTCGAGCCGGCGACGCTCATGGAGTTCAAGGCCGCGCTCATCGCGGGCGGTCGACGCGTGCGGTTGGAACGTGCGCCGCGCAACGTCAAGCCACTGCTCGAGCAGCTCGCGGCATCCGGTTTCTCGAGGGTCGCCACGGTCACGGCAGACGTGACAGAGGTCGGCCAGTTGCAGTTCCGCACACTGCGCGACGACTGACGTTCATCTGGCCGTCCTCCGGCCGCGAGTAGGATGACCACGCACTGTTGACTATGCATAAGGAGAACCTGTCGTGGCTTTGATCGAGGCTGTAGGCGCCCGCGAAATTCTTGATTCACGGGGCAACCCGACGGTGGAGGTTGAGGTTCTTCTCGACGACGGTATCGTCGCTCGCGCCGCTGTTCCCTCCGGTGCTTCCACCGGTGCATTCGAGGCCTTTGAGCTGCGCGACGGTGACAAGAAGCGTTACAGCGGCAAGGGCGTCGGGAAGGCTGTCGATGCCGTCATCGACGTACTCGGCCCGGCTCTGGAGGGCTTCGACGCCACCGACCAGCGCCTGATCGACGCGGCCATGATCGAGCTCGACGGCACCGACAATAAGAAGAAGCTGGGCGCCAACGCGATCCTCGGCGTCTCGCTCGCGGTGGCCAAAGCTTCGGCCGACTCGCTCAACCTTCCGCTGTTCCGCTACCTCGGTGGCCCGAACGCGCACACCCTTCCGGTACCGATGCTCAACGTGATCAACGGTGGCGCGCACGCCGACACCAGTGTCGACATCCAGGAGTTCATGATCCTGCCGATCGGCGCAGATACCTTCAGCGAGGGCCTGCGCTGGGGCGTCGAGACCTACCATGTGCTCAAGGGACTGCTCAAGGAGAAGGGCCTCTCGACCGGACTCGGTGACGAGGGCGGATTCGCCCCCGACCTCTCCGGCGGTCGCGCTGCGCTCGACCTGCTGGTCGAGGCGATCACCAAGGCCGGCTTCACTCCGGGTAAAGACATCGCGCTCGGTCTCGACGTCGCCGCGACGGAGTTCTTCGCCAAGGGCGTCTACTCCTTCGAGAAGCAGAAGCTCGACGCCGCGAAGCTCACCGAGTATTTCGTCGGCCTGGTCAATGACTACCCGCTCGCCACTATCGAAGACCCGCTGGCCGAAGACGACTGGGAGGGCTACGTACACTTCACCGAGCAGCTCGGCTCGAAGGTGCAGATCGTCGGAGACGACCTCTTTGTCACCAACCCGAAGCGTCTGCAGGAGGGCATCGACAAGAACGTCGCCAACTCCATCCTGGTCAAGGTCAACCAGATCGGTACCCTCACCGAGACGCTGGATGCCGTGGCTCTTGCCCAGCGCAACAGCTACACCGCGATCCTCTCGCATCGCTCGGGTGAGACCGAAGACACCACGATCGCCGACCTCGCCGTCGCGACGGATGCCGGACAGATCAAGACCGGCGCCCCAGCCCGCAGCGAGCGCGTCGCCAAGTACAACCAGCTCCTGCGCATCGAGGAGGAGCTCGGCGGCGCTGCGACCTACGCCGGCCGCGGCGCGTTTCCCCGCTTCAAGGGCTGATCCAGTATCGGCATTTAGGCTGTTCTCATGACGAGGCAGCCGAGGGTCGAGCGCGCGAAAACCACACGTGTGCCGGTGCGGCTTCCCGAGGAGGCCGCAGCGGGGCAGTGGCTTCGCAGCATCCGCCTGTCCGGTTTTGCGATCACCGCACTGTTCCTTATCGTGCTCTCCGTCGTCGTGCTCGCACCCTCGCTCAAGATCCTCATCGAGCAGCGCCAGCAGATCGCCGCACTCCAGGCTTCGGTGAAAGACGCGAAGAACTCGGTCGGCGACCTCAAAGACCAGAAGGCGCGGTGGAGCGACCCGAATTACATCGAGGCGCAGGCACGTGAGCGGCTCAACTACGTGTTCCCCGGCGACTACAGCTATCTCGTGCTCGACGACGCGGCCCCCGTGGCTGGCTCCACGGCGAACGGCCAGCCGATCAGCGACAAGATCCAGACCACCCAGGTCGACTGGGTCGGTTCGCTGCTCTCCTCGGTCTTCACCGCGGGGCTCACGGATGCTCCGACCAACGAAATCGTTGCGCCCGTGATCGGTAAAAAATGACAACACCGCCCTTCGACCCGCCAAGCGAGTCGGACATCCGCGCGGTGTCCCGGCAGCTGCGGCGCCCAGCCCGGAACGTGATCGGCATCGCCGCGCGCTGCGTCTGCGGAGCACCGACAGTCGTGGCCACGAGTCCGCGTCTCGATGACGGCACGCCGTTCCCTACCCTCTATTACCTCAGCCACCCGGCGGCGACCGCCGCGATCTCCACTCTCGAAGCGACAGGTGTGATGCCGAAGTTCGCGGAACTTCTCAGTGACGAATCGATGGCCGCCGGCTATCTGGCCGCCCACGAGTCCTACCTCGCCGATCGCGAGAGTATCGAGCACGTTGCCGAGGTCGACGGCATCTCCGCCGGCGGCATGCCGGTGCGGGTCAAGTGCCTGCACGCACTGGCCGGACATGCCCTCGCTGCGGGTCCCGGCGTGAACCCGATCGGAGATCTCGCGCTCCAGTGGGCCGACTGGTCACCCGCGGTGTGCGAGTGCGAGGACTACGAAGCCGACTCCGAGAGCTCCGCCGGATGAAGCGACTGCGGTGGCAGCGATTGCGGTGGCACCGACTGCGTTGGCGCCGACTACGGTGGCTGAGCGGCGTTGCGGTGCTCGGCGTCGTCGCCTCCGTGCTCGTTGCGTCGCCGGCATCCGCCGACAGCATCCGCGACCGGGAGTACTGGCTGTCAAGCTACGGCATCACCCAGGCCTGGAGCACCACGAAAGGTGCTGGCGTCACCGTCGCGGTAATCGACACCGGTGTCGACGCGACGCATCCCGACCTCACAGGAACGGTGATCGGGGGAACGGATGTCTCCGGCGTCGGTTCCCCGAACGGCCAGAAACCGGTGGGCGAGGATAGCCAGCACGGAACCATGGTCGCCTCGATGCTCGCCGGGCACGGCCACGGATCCGGGGAGGGTGTCATCGGTGTCGCGCCGGAGGCCAAACTGCTTGCGATCTCCGTCGGTTTCGGCGTCGGATCGAGCAACTCGGACGACCAGATCGCCAAGGCCGTGCGCTGGTCGGTAGACAACGGCGCTGACATCATCAACATGTCGCTGACCCGCAACACCCTGGACTGGCCCACCAGTTGGGACGACGCCTTCCTCTACGCGATGGAGAAGGGCGTGATCGTGGTCGCCGCCGCCGGCAACCGGGGGAGTGGCACGACCGAGGTTGGCGCTCCCGCGACGATGCCGGGTGTCGTCGTCGTCGCAGGGGTCGACCGGAACGGCAAGGCGAGCTTCGACGCGTCCTCCCAGGGGATCACCCTCACCGTGTCCGCACCGAGCGAGGACCTCGTCGGTGCCGCACCGGGCGGTGGCTACTATTCCTGGGCTGGCACGAGTGGGGCTGCACCGCTCGTTTCCGGGGTTCTCGCGCTCATCAAGGCGTCGCATCCGAAGCTCAGCGCGGGCAACATCATCAACCGACTCACCGCCACCGCGAATCCGGCCGGGAACCCCATCGTCTATGGCAGCGGACTGATGAATGCGCAGGCGGCGGTGACGGCAGCCGTCCCCGCGGTCAAGGCGAATCCAGCCGACGATCTGAAGAACTGGATCAGGCTCAACCGTCGAGCGGCTTCGACGCCGACACCGACGCCCACCAGTACCGCGACCGCCAAACCAGCTCCCGTCGTGAAGGCCGCACCGGTCAGCCCGTTCGGTCGGGTGCTCCCCTCTGTCGACTCGCTGAAGAACATTGGCGTGCCGTTGCTGGTCTATCTGGCCTTCGCCGTACTGCTCTTTTTGCTCTGCCGCACAGCGGTGCTCGCGTTAAGGAGGGCTCGGCGCAAGTAGTAGATTGTATGTTGTGCCCAAAATCCTGATCGTTGGCGGCGGCTACGCCGGTTTCTATACGGCCCTCAAACTTGAAAGTTCGCTTCGCCCTGGCGAGGCCGACGTTACCGTGGTCGACCCACTTCCCTACATGACCTACCAGCCTTTCCTCCCTGAGGTTGCAGCCGGTTCCATCGAACCGCGCCACGCCGTGGTCTCGCACCGTCGTCACCTCCGGAAGACGAATGTCGTCACCGGGAAGGTCACCAACATCGACCACGCGAACAAGAAGGCGACCATCACGCCGCCCGTCGGCGACGCATGGGACTACGACTACGACATCGTCGTGGTCACCGCCGGATCGGTCTCCCGCACCTTCCCGATCCCCGGTATTGCCGACGAGGCCATCGGCCTCAAGAACATCGAAGAGGCGATCGCGGTTCGTGACCGTGTTCTCACCAACTTCGACAAGGCATCCAATCTTCCGGCCGGTCCGGAGCGCGACCGACTGCTCACCTTCTCGGTGGTCGGCGGTGGCTTCGCCGGTATCGAGATCTTCGGCGAACTGCGCAGCCTCGCGAGTGCGCTGCTGCGCTACTACCCCGCGATCAAGTTCAACGACACGCACTTCCATCTCATCGAGGCGATGGGCCGTATCATGCCCGAGGTGTCGCTCAAGACCAGCCACTGGGTGCTGAAGAACCTCGCCCAACGCGGCGCCCAGGTGCACCTCGAAACCCAGCTGACCTCGGCGGTCGGCGGCAAAATCGAACTCTCCAGCGGCGAATCCTTCGAGACCGACCTCATCGTCTGGACGGCTGGCGTCATGGCCAACCCCGTACTGCGCAACACCGACCTCCCGGTCGAAGAGCGCGGCCGTCTGCGCGTGCAGGGCGACCTGCGCGTGGTCAACGACGATGGCGTTGTTCCGGATGCCTGGGGCGCTGGCGACGTCAGCGCAGTCCCCGACCTCACCGGTGGTGGCGTCGGCGGATTCTGCGTGCCGAACGCTCAGCATGCGGTGCGCCAGGGCAAGCTGCTCGCCAAAAACATCACGGGAACCCTGCGCGGTGACCTGCCCAGGGATTACGTCCACAAGAACCTGGGCGCGGTAGCCGGCATTGGTCTCGGCGAGGGTGTGTTCCAGTCGGGCAAGATCGCCGTCAAGGGCGTCCCTGCGTGGTTCATGCATCGCGGATACCACGGACTCGCGGTTCCGATGTGGGAGCGCAAGATCCGCGTCTTCGGCAACTGGATCCTCAACTTCCTGTTACGTCGCGACATCGTCTCGATCGAGGCCCGCGCCTTCCCGCGCGTGGCTTTCGAGACCTTCGCGTCGCGTCCGAAGCCGCCGACAGCCTCCTAGTTCTGTTCGAGTTGCCCAGCCCCCGTAGCCCAATCGGCAGAGGCAGACGACTTAAAATCGTCCCAGTCAGGGTTCGAATCCCTGCGGGGGCACTGAATTAGAGGGTTTGGTGTAGCCGCTACTGTAGCCGATGCCTCAAAACGTTCGGCTCTCGCGTGCTTTCTTTCGTCGCGCATGCAACCGCTGTAGCCGTTTAGTGAGTCCGGGGAATTCTTGGATGACCTCCGGAACCTCCATGAGGTGTTGAAGGCGTTGGTAGTACCGTGTGGCGCTGATGCGCAGATCCTGGCTGATGGCTTTCATCTTCGTGGGAGTGTCTCGAGGGTGGGCTTCTTCGAAGGTGAGTAGCGCCCGATCGTCATCGGTCATCCCCCCATTGTGGAGGACGCCACCACGAGCGTCGATGCTCCCGTTTGGGGCGTCGCGCTGAGTGAACGGGTGCGCTACTGTCAGCACATTATGAAACGTCTACTCCCGATCCTGGTTATCGTACTACTGCTCGCCAGTTGTACGAGTGCAGTTCCGCCCGTCGCAGCCCCTACCCCATCTAGATCTTCCACCGCCGACTCGGCCGCATATGTGGAATCAATCAAGACTCTCTGGGGCGATTGTCTTGCATCGCTGAAAATTACAGACACTCTGACCTACAAACCCAATAGCGCAGGGAAGGTGCCGCTTGGATATGTGAAGGTATCGGACTTGAGTTGGAGCATAGCGCGCAGCGACACGGGGAAGATCGTGAATTCACCAACCAATGCGACGACTAAGGACAAGCTCGCTACAGTCGGTTGTTAACGCCGAATAGCCCCCCAGCAACCAGCTCGAGGTGAGCTAGCCACTGAGGGGCGTAGGTAGTGCAGGCTGTTATTGGCAGCTGTCGCAGGCGAATTCGTCGGCAGGATCTACCGGCACCTGATATTCGGGATTCACGGGTTGACGCGGGAAACGGCAGCCGCTTCGGAGGCCAGCTTCTCGGTCGGGTCGAGAAGAGCATGCTCAGCGAGCACAACATCCTTCGAGGCGAGGGCGCTCAAATTCGTGATCAGCACCGGCTCACCTGTGCCAGCAGTCCCCGCATACGCCGGCGGCTTCGCAAGCCCCAGCAGCCAGCCGAACTTCGGCGAAACATACACCTCGAAGATGCGCACCAACAGGTAGTAGATGGCCGTGAACACACCCGTGAGGAGCGTGGTCAGGAGCACCTCGAACTGGCCATCGAGGTTAATACCAGCGCTCACAAGGAACGCCACCACAGCGCCGACGATGATCGGAACGAAAGTGCGGACGATCGACGACCAGAAAGCTGAAGCAGTCGATGCGATTGGGGAAGTTGTAGACATGATTTCTCCTAGGGGGTTGGGGTTGGGGTGCAGTTGCCGGTCACGTCGTTGAACGTGCCGTCGGTGAAGGTGAAACGGTAAGCGGTCGTGAGAACGTCTATGCGGATGCAGGTCACAGATGTGATGCCTTTACCTGCCGGGCCGGGGGTCGTGGAGTCGGCACCAGCAGGACCGGGTGCGCCTGGGTCGCCTTTGATCGACTGCCCGGTGTCTCCGGTGTCGCCCTTCACCGATAGGCCGGGGGCACCGTCCTGACCGTGCGCTCCGATGCAGTCACCGTGGGCGGTGCAGTAGGCGGTGAGCTGTGCGTATATCTCGGCCGAGGTCGGTGGGCGTCCTGCGGCACCAGTTTTACCTGTGTCACCCTGGGAACCTTTCGCCCCCGCCGCGCCCTGTTCCGCAACCTGCCCGGCGCTCGGTGTTGTGGGGGTGATGCCGTTGGCATTCAGTTGCGCCTGAGATTTCGCATACAAGCTGAGCAGGTTGTCGTATTGGTACGTTTGCGCGACGAACCCTGCCGTGATCACTCCCGCCGTGGCGAGGATCAGCAGCACAGTGATGACATGTCTGCCGTCGAACTTCTTGAACCATCGCATCAGCCGAGCCCCAATGCTTTCGATATTGCGGGAACGAATATGCCGAGAACTAACAGCAGGGCACCACCGGCCACGGAGAGGAAGAACTGTTTGCGGTTCTTTTCCAACTCTTTCCGGTTCACTTCAATGTCGGCCTCAAACTTTGCTTGCGCCGTTTTCACATCAGCGATCGCGGTCATTTGCCTAGCAAATTCGGCGGTGATGTTCTGTTGGTTGACGCTGTAAATTTCGATGGGTACGAAGGTGCTTCCGAGGGCGTCAAGTTTCTGCTCGATCTTCGACAGTCGCCAATCAACGAGTGCGTATCCGGAGCCGGAAGGTTTCATGTCACCCGGTTCGCTCATTGGTCCCCCTTGGACTGCCCGTGGCCGGGTCGTTGGTTGATCAGGTGTCATACACATGCGAGAATGGGCGCATGCCGAACCAGCCGAAGACTCCTGCCGCTGCGTACCGAATCCCGCTCGAGTTGCGGGACCTTTTGAAGGCGCGTGCGGAAGCTGACGGTGTTACTCAGACGGAGGTGGTGAAGGCGGCGTTGGCCCTCTATTTGGGGGTATAGACGGGGTGTATAACGCCTGCTATGTTTGAGTCATGAACATCACCAAGAAGCGCGTCCCACTCTGGGCGATCCTCACCACCGCAGCCGTAGTCGTCGTTGGCGGCAGTGTTGGCGGTTCCGCATACGCGCAAGGCCAAGCACAGGCCGCAGCAGACCAAGCCCAATCCGAACATCTCACCTCACTGCGTGTCAGCGCCACGACGAAGGACATCAGCACCTCAGCGACCTCAGTAGGCGCTCAGGTGCAGACGATCAGCGATGAAGCGATCGCAACCGCCGCCGCGCAGAAAGCAGCGGATGAAGCCGCCGCCGCGCTTGCCGCACAGCAGGCAGCAGCCGCTCAAGCTGCCGCCGATGCTCAAGCTGCCGGCGCGAAGCCCGTCGTGAAAGCACCAACCGCGCGTGCCGCTGCACCGAGCGCACCTTCCGGACCGATCAAGTGTCCGGCTGGCAGCCAAGCGAACAGCGGTGACGGGCCGAACGACACCTCATGTTTCCCGGAAATCTGCTTCCACATCTCACTTCCGGATGCCGCTCACCCTGAGTGCGAGGTCGCGTTCAAGCCGTAGGGTTCTCTAACTCGACAATCCGGGCGTGCATGGACTGCATCGTCGCGATCATCGTCGGTATCATGTCAGCCCAGTTGATTCCCTGTGGCTTGCCCTGAGCATCGTTGAACGTCATGCCCTCGAGCGGCGTACCTGCGACGTATTCGACTATCGAGCCAAGTTCGACCGGTGCTGATTCGCCTAGCTCCTCAACCGCATCGATGCGCCGGAAGTCCAGCAGTCCGAGGTGGAGGAGAGCATTAACCTTTGCGGCCGCGTCAGCCGGGGCGAAGTCTTGTTTGACGAAGACGGAGGATGATGAGTTCCCCATCCTCCCAGCACCGTCGATCCAGAGCGCTGTCCGGTTGGTGATGACCGTCGTGTTACGGGCGTCAAGAGAAGATATGCCAGCATCGGCTGTTACTATCCCTGATGCATTCACAGTCGTGGGCGATATTGCTCCCGGGGTCGCAACCTTCGAATCTGTCTGCGCCCGCGTGTACGAATTTGCCGCGATCGCCGTAGCGACAGTCGAGTTGATGTTCGCCAGCGCTGCCTGCACCTGAGCAACCAACGATCCGAGGTTCGTCCCGGACGGCCGCTGAGCCTCCCGCAGTTGACGTCGTGTCTCCTTCAGATGATCAACGATCGGCTGCACAGAATCGCCTGGTGGTGTCGGGTAGAGCATCAGAACCCCTTCACGAGTGGCGCACAATCTATCTTCACGTCGACCCCATGCTCGTCGCCTGATAGTCCGATGATCCGCATCCGGTACGTGCCGCCCGTAATGTACGGGTCACCGAACCCGGTATCCGGGTTCCACGTCGCAACGACGAGGTCGCAGAAGTCACCGACCGCATAAGACCCGAACTGCAACCCGGACGGGTTGCCTTCCGAATCGGTCGGGTATGCCTTGACGGAGAATGACCAGATCTCCGAAGTCGTCCGGCCAGCGAGAACATCCGCGAGCGCGTAGCTGTCCAAAGTCGACTGCACTGAGACGGTGGAGTGTGAACTGTCAACCAGCTCGAGCAGAGGAAAGTTGGCGGTGACAAGTGTCGGATCGTAGGCGCGCGACACCAGTACATCATCAGCTTGCCGACCACCGACCTGCCATGCGAGGGAACCAAGCTTCGACGCGTCCTCGCTGATGTCCAGATCTAACACCGGGGACTCTGGGACTGTGACATCCCACGCGATCACTGACGGGGATGTGATCAAAGGTTGCGCGACCGTACCAGTCCTCACCAACCATTCAACACCGCGACCGTCCGCCGTGCGCCGCGGCTGGAACTTCACCTCGGGCCCGTTCTGGACATTCATAATGTCGTTGATCGCTTCCCACACGGGTTTGAAATCTGCGCCCAAATAGGTGCGGGTGCTATCCGAAATCTCGTCATCCTGGAACACCAGAGGGACAGTGCCGCCCGGGAACAGGGATGCCTGCTGTAGAGCCCGTTTCACGATCGTTCCAAGACTGACACCGCTGATCGTGGTGGACAGCAACGGGTTAGGCATCGTCTTCGTCGGGTCGGTCGGATCAGGAACCGTCCACTGGTCTGTTCCGATAGTCAACGCCAGCAGGGGGAGGATCAGACGGTGATCGAAATAGGAACCTGCACCGGCCGCCCCGAGTTCAAGGGTCCGGTTTCCGCGATTGTACTTCCGTGTCCAAATTGGTCCGGCTGCTACCATCGTCCCGTTCTCTTCGACCGCAAGGAATGCCTGCCCGGGAGTGGCAGAGTTCCGCAAATCGAGTGCTTGCACGTCTGGGTCGTTCAAGTCCAACGACACCGTGATCGTCTCAGCAACATGGATGCGATCCGACCACGGGCCCGTCATCACCGGGAGAGTTTGAATCCTTCGCCCAGACGCGAAGTTTCCGATGGAGTACTCAGTCACAGGTCACTCCTCGTGGTTGAAGGCATCACAGTTCAGGTCATGCCCGCACGTCCCGGCCTTGCATGCTTGGCAGCGGTGACGGCATGACGTCAGGACGATTTAGCTGTAATAGTGAACGCCAGAGTGGCGAGAGCTTCTTCAGCCCCAGCCTTTGCCGCAGCCTGAATGACAGCAGCCGAGGCTCCACCGGATGCCGCAGGAATCGCGGCGATGAGCGCCGCTACCTGTGCCTGCAACGCGATAACGAGTGTCTTCGTGTCGGCGTTGTCCTGCCGCACCGGGATGAGCACGAGGTTGCCTTTGCCGTCCGTGCGTTGCACCGGGGCGAACTGAGTATCGAGGAGGGAGACGATGCCGGCGACTGATGAGCCGAGGCTTCGACCGCTGTCCGGCATCGACGGACCGCCTGCGAAGATCGCTTGGTGTATGGCGTTGATTTGGGCTTCTGCTGCTGCTGACAATTCATCCTCCTGGGTGGGGGTTGAGCCGCTTCCGGCTGTGGTTGATATATCAATGTCGAAATGCCATGGCTCGGGGGATGAGAAGTTCAGGCCAGTTGGTCGCACCCCGTAATGCGGACCCTTTATTGCGGCCCACTGATGAGTGGGTGTCGCAAACGTCGCGATCCCGCCGCCAAGGTCGACAGCATTGCCGTGAGTAACTTCGTCATGGATGGATGTGAACGGGAACGCGGCGAGGCTCGCTTCGGGCGGTTTCTTGCCGCGCTTCACATATGCCAGCCACGCATTCCACAGCGCGGTCTGTCGAGGCCGTGACCTCGCTGCCTCCGTGATAACAAGCGCGGAGCCGAACTCCGCGCGGAAAGCAACTGCGAACGCGAGCAGGTTCGGCAGTGCGCGAACATCGAGCCGTTGGCGTGCGCCAAGCGTGTACGAATACCCCTGAATGGTGTCAGTGGTGGGGATGTCAACAAGATTGGGCATCAGAGTCCCTTAGCTCGCCATGACCCGGCCAGGGATAGCGCGAGCACGCCGGTGAACCCCGAGTTCAGGACGAGGGTGACGTTGCCTGACGCATCGACCTGCACAGCACCCAGCGCGGTCGCGTTCGCTGAGCAGGCAAACACGACGGGGGTGAGAGGTGCAAGGGCTGCGGGGACGGTCCCAATGGTGTAGGTCGTACCCAGCACGAACGTGGCCGAGGTCGATACGACAGTGCCCTCAAGGTAGTTGCGCCCATTCTGCTGAACCAACGAGACAGGGGACGAACCGGACGACGAATAGACACCGGCAAACGTCACCACCGACACGACTGGCCGACCAGCTATCACCTGCCAGCCCGGGGTCGTCGCGGTTGCGATGTACTCGATAAGTTGCCCGGCCGAGATGAGATAGCCGAGTTGCCCGTCACCGGGAGTTCCGAACGCATCACGCTCGGTGGTGTTGCGGAACGTGACCACACCACCAGTCATCGCCGTGTACTGGAACGTCGAGGTGATCACCACACCAGCCGAACCGGAGTTCGTAGCCGTCGACGGGATGAGGATTGTGCCGAGCTCGACCGCGCCCTGAGGCAGACCGGCAGGGTTCCGCACCGGAGTAGCAGACGCAAAACCTTGCAGCACACCGAACACGGCCAGGTTGTCGCCATCCGGTGTGGTCACATACGACGACGCATCATTCTGTTTTGCATAGAGCACATCAAGACGTGAGTTCGCCGACGGTGCTACAGCTGGTGTGACAGTCGCCGGACCATCGTTCGCCAGGAACACCACACCCCCATCACGCACAGCCACGGCGGAGAACGCAGCAACATTCACCGCCATCGTCGCCGAGGGGGTCAGCAGCGTACCCACAGGCGGGAACAAGCCAGCACGCGGAACACCAGTAGAACTGCGGACTACCGTCCCCGCAAGGTCGTACCGCAGATCGTTAGCGTGCGGGAGTGCAAGTTCAGCACCGAAGCCTTTACGAAGCATGAGGATCTCCTAGATAAGTACTCAATAGCGCGGTCAATAGAACGCTGGCGAAGTTTGCACGGTCAACATTGGTGTGCCCGTCACGGCACCGAGCGGCTGGAACTGGATAGCATGCGTCTCACCCGGACCGATCGAAAACCAATCCTTCGACGTCAACGAACCCGACACATCATTCGACGGACCATTGATCGTCGCCCGACCGGTCCGCTGATTCACCGACACCAGCGAACCCAACGGGATCTGCCGCTCAAACCGGATCGACTTACCGAGAGTCACGTCAGTGACCACAAAGCCACCATCCAGACCGCCCGACACATCGAACGGCGGGAACACCGGAGCCGTGCCCGAATTCGTCACACTGATCCGACCCGACGAACCACCCGTACCGAAATCGATATACGACGCGCCCGAACCCAGAGGGAAGATCAGACCACCGCCAGCGACCGGGACACCAGAGGATGAAGTGATCGGTAACCCGTAGCGAAGAGGGTCGGGGGCAATCATGTCGATAGTGAAATCGAACACCAAACGCCCGAAGTCATCATCGACCGTCACCGCCCGAATGGACACAACCCGCGTGGTAGTTCCGTCGATATCCGTAACCGACATCACAGCAGGTCTGCCCGAACTAAGAGCAGCGCTCATCTGGCTTTTCGCTGCTTGAACGTCAGCCCGCGAGTTGCCCAAATAGCAACAGGTCAAAGAGATCGTCGCTGCGGTTCGCCAGTCCTGAGAAACCCCGAACGCACCATTCGATTGCGGGCGTTCGTTGATTGGGGACTTCGAGGAGGTGATCGAATACCAGTCCGCGAGACCATTGAAGAAAAACCCATTGCTACTGGGCGTATCCCCGGCGAACGTCAGCCCGCCGATAGTCACAGTCGTTGTCATACTGCACCCGCCAGCACTCGAATGAACTCCCGACCCATGATGCGACCGGACGCTTGCGGATTCTGATCAGGTGCAACAACCTTGTCGATGTACACGTTGCCGCCACCCTTCCCCTGACCGCCACCAGCAGAGGCAGCATCCATAAGGTTGTTTAGCTTCCCCGTGTCAACCACCGATTCCGCTTTACCGCCCTCAGCAATAACGGCCAGCGTTCCGCCCGGAGTTGGAAGAACCGTTCCCGATGCCGCCAGTTTTGGCAGATGGGGGATCGCGCCAATCTTGATCCCAATAACCGCGGCCACAGACGTTGCGCTGTTGATCCCGTCGATGATGCCGTTGACAAGTCCGATGATGGTGTTGAAAATGCCCTTCACGAAAGACACAACCCCGTTGAACCCGCCCCTGATCACATCCCCAATAGTCCCGAACACAGTCCCGATGACGGAACCAACAATGCCGATTGCCGCACCGATCCAATCAGCCACCGGTTTGATGACATTCGCCCACAACCACGAGAACACCCCACCGAGCATGTGAACGTAGCCGACGATGAAATTCACCACAGGCTGGATGATGTTCGTCCACAACCAGTTCCAGGCGATACCGACAAGGATCGTCATGCCCTTCCATGTGTCCTGGAAGAACGTCGTTTGAGTGGCAACCCAGATGATCCCAGCGACTAGCGCGCCAATGGCGACAATAATGATGCCGATCGGGTTAGCATCCATTGCCGCGTTCCACAGCCACTGGGCAGCAGTAGCAACACCCATTGCGATTGCGCCGCCGATGATCACAGCCTTGGCACCAATCTGGGCAGCCGCATTTGCCACCCATGCCGCTGTGGAAGCGACCGTCCCCGCAATGTTTTTACCAACTGCAACAAAGAAGTCGCCCGCATACATCGCTACAAGGGCAGCCGTCTCAACCTTCGACGCGATCAGTGCCGCAATTTGCTTCCACAAGGTGCCGTTGAAAATAGCTGTGATTATGTAACCGGTCTTCTGCGCCGCGCCAACTGCGTAGGTTGCACCCTCCGCACCGTAAGATGCTGCAGTTGCGCCAATCAGTACGGCTTTACTTACTGCGATCACGGCGTTGTATGTGATCATCGCAATTTTGACAATTCCTACTACCGCCGCAATAGTGCGGTATGCGACGATTGCAGCGACAACGACGGTGGTAACTTCAAGCAACCATCTACCGTTCTTGACAACCCAATCGCCGAAGTCTTTTAGAGCGGGCAAAATGTTGGTAGTTACCACGGACCAGAATGCTGTCAATTGCGGTTGGATCTCTTTGAACCCTGCGGCAAGATGATCGCGCACCCAATTAGCTGCAGACTGGATTACAGGTGTTAGGTCCCGCAAAACCCCCGCAACTTTCGTTATCGCCGGAATGACCAGCGGCAAGAACGTCTCAACCACCGACTGCGACATGTCCTCGAAAGCGCGCTGCCCTCGAGCGAGCTGACCGGGGAGAGATTCGCCGGCCGCTTTCGCTGCACCGCCGAATTCAGTATTCAGTTCCTTGAGGATCACCTTCTGGGCGCCGACCGTGTCGCCGGTCTTCACCATCGCGGCAATGGTGTCTTTTTGGCCCTGCGTGAACGACACGCCAACTCGCGTCAGAGCGGTGATGCCTTTCACCGGGTCGTTGAGTGCTTTACCGAGCAGGATTGCCTGGCTGGATGCGTCTCCGCCGAACTTCGCGGCCATATCCGCGGCAGCCTGGGTTGCCTGATCGAAAATCTTGTCGGGGCCCTGGTTTTTGATGCTCGTGAACGTGAGCAGCAGCCCCTGAGCCTTCACGATGGAATCGTCCGTCTGACCAGACATGTTCTGAATTGAGGAAGCGAGGTCGTTCATGCCCTTCACGGACACATTCGCAGCGTTCCCAGTGGACTTGATACCAGCCGCCAACTGCGCCGTACCAGCGGAAGCGTCCAGAGTTTCCTTGATGCCGGTACCGACGATTGCACTGATACCCGCGAGACCGACCGCAAGACCAGCGACGATAGTCCCACCGATCGCTTTACCGATGCCGGAAAGACCAGACGATTTAGCCTCTTTGTTGATGTCGTCCGCGAGCTTCTTCCCGAAACCTTTGGTGTCACTCTTTACTGTGAGGGAAACCTGACCGGCAGATAATGTCATCTGTCCCTCCAATGGGGGCGATAGCAAGGTTGTAAATTGCTAGACGAAGGGCGACCGTGGCATGTACATTCAGAGGCATGAAACCGCTTGGTGAAATGCTCGGCAGGGAGTCCAAGATCATTGGGCTTTTTCAGCTGTATTCGGTCAATAACAAGGTCCTGCGCTCAGGTCTTGAGCACTGGGATTTGACAGGCGCTACAGCCACCGTCGATGTCGGAGCGCAACACAAAGGCGTCACAGCCGGTCGTGTTGTCGCGTTAGGCGTCCTAGCGCTGGCCGCTAAGAAAGACAAAACGAAAGTGTTCGTCACGGTAGAACTTGCCAGCGGCGAACAGGTCATCATCGAAGGACCCGCATCCAAAGAGAAGCAGGCCCGACAGTTCGCCGGGATCATCAATCAGGTGGCGAAGCTCTGACCTACCCGTTCAGGAAACCGCTGAACTCGGCGAGAGAAACCGTTTCCGGTTCCACTATCTTCTGACCGGGACGTTGCAGCGGCACAGGCTCCGATGGATCGTTCCCATTGACCTTCAACAGGTAATACGTCTGCCGCTCCATCGCATCGAAAATCTGGGCAAGTAGTTCCGCGTTCTCATCCCAATACGCCGAAACCCCAGACAGGGCACGGACGAAAGCAGAATCGCGAGGTAACCCCTTGATGTGCGACAGGAGCCGTCGCACACCCCACCGGTTCTCACCCCAACACAGGCCCCGCAAATCCTGCCCGTAGAAACGGGTGAAGTCGGCCTCCAAAGCCCCCCACTCAGAATCGAGAGCGCGGGTGAGGCCGATTATTCCCCCAGGCTGTTACCCGTCACGAACTCGACAATGGCTTGCAGATCTTCGGCAGTCAGCCCACCCTTGACCAGTTCGGCCAGGTCGGCAGGGTCGGCGACTACACGGCGCAGGCCATCGCTGATCCGTGATGCAGCGAAGTCCTCCGCGCAGAGCACATCCAGTTCGGCCTTGAGCTCCACGAAACCGACTGACAACCGAATGACGGAACGCGGCTGTCCGACTCGAGCTTCCGCGCGGGCTGCACGAGCAGCGCCGAGGTCAAGAACCTGTGCGCCCTCCGGCGCCTTCTCCAGAATCGCCATCAGGCGACCGCCGCCACGTCGACACCGAAGATGAGCACGGAGTCCGAGCCATCCTGCGGTTTGATTGCCTGAACCTCGAACGCGTACCCAACGGAATCGTCGCGCACATATTTGATACCCGGCATGGTGAGGATCGAACCCTGCTGGATGATGATCCGCTGCGACGTTCCACCATCGAACCACTCGAGAACATAGATGCTATCTGCGATGGTGTTCGCGTCGAGCAGGTCGAGCTGGTAGGCGCCAGAAGGTGAGGTCAGCCCGGTGCCGGTACCGGCTGTGGTCGTCAGCGCGGTCCCGCCCGGAGTTGCCGACAGCGTGAGTGATGTGGTCGAACCGACTGTGATCACGTAGTAGGTAGTGAGCGCCACGATGCCTGTAGAGGTCACCACGGTAGCGAGACTGACCGGAGCGCCGACCGCGAGCCCATGCGCGGTTGCAGTCGTCAGAACGCCACCAGTGCCGATGGTGATAGCACCACCAGTTGCAGTCCCCGTAACCGGCACGATGACACCGCCCCAAGCGAGAGCGAGGGTCGTCTTGTTCGACTGCTGCAACTCGAACTTGAACTTGCGAGTGAGACCAGTTGGGATGAGGCGTGCCGCTTCGAGCGACTGCCACACCGTGACCTCTTTCGTCTTCCGGTCCTGAGCAACCTCGAACCCGTTGGTTGCATAACCAACGTTCACGTAAGCGGCAGAGAGCGCCGTGGTCGAGTCGGTCGGGACAGCCGTTCCGAGCGGGGCACGATAGATATTTCCGGTGCCTGCGACACGAATCTGGCCGCTGTTGTATGCACTTGGCATGATTTGTTCCTTTCAAGGGCGTGCAAAAGGACCGCCACGAAGGACGGCCAGATGGGGGTGGATGTTACTTGTGGAGCAGTACGCGATATCTTGCGGTGTAGCGCGGTATCGGTGGGACCGGTACCGTATCGGGCAGCCAAGACGGCCCAACCTCTTCTGTCGCAGAAACCAACACAGCTTCGGGGACAACATCATTAGCAATCGCGAGAATCGCAGCAGCAATAGTGAGGGTCAGCTTTTTGCACTGCGCTTTCGTCCCACCAACAACATCTACTTGGAAGGCAGGCTCACCTATGGCCCTAGGGACCAGCGCGGTACCACCAGCCAACGAAATCAGGACGACTGGGTAAACGGGCGTCGGCGGCAATTCGGTCGTTAGACGGGCGGCAGGGATCAACGTCGTCACTTCGGGGATGCCCCGCAAGTATTGGAGCAACGCCAACTCATCATCAGGCAGCGGCGTTATCGGATACGACATCAGCGGCCCTTCTTAAACTTGAACCCAGCAGCCTCAACCGCACGCCGCAAATTGAACTGAGGTGGTTGGTTGCGTGACGGAATACCGAACTCGATCCATGCCGACTTCTGATCCGATGCGAGCACACGCCAACCCGACTTGGTTTCCTGCGTCACAATCCCATCGCGGTAATCACCATCCAACACGGGCGCATTGTCCCGCGCGATGGCAGCTATCTTGTCAACCGCCTCCTGCGACGCCGACTTGACCTCCGGCATCTTCCGCACCTTGTCGTCAATGTCACCATCAAGGTCAATCTCGATGTCACTCACGCGACCACCGTTAACTTGCACTCAATGTGCGACACCTTCTGAGTGCGCGGATTGAAAACAGGCCAAGGCGCGCCATCGACTTGGAAGACTTGCCCGTTGAAAGTGATCTGCGCCAACGCCGTCACAATCGAATCGGCCGGCAGGTACGCAGTCCACTTCGACACAACCGTTTCACGATCGGTCTGATATTCAACCGTGTCCTTCTGCTCAAGGAAACCAGTCTCCGTGGCAGGGAGACCAAGCGCACCCGGTACCGTGTTGCCGTACTCATCCGTGCCAGCACCACCCATAGCCTGAACCAGAAGTGGCTGCGACATCAGCCGCGCCAAACTCACGCGACCCTCGCAACCATGTACCGGCTCAAGGATGCCTTCTCGATAGGCGAGAACCCATCAGCCTGCATCGAATACTTGACCTGATAGCCACCGATCCGCTCCGACTCAATACTTGCCGGCGACGAATACGCGCGAGCCGCGACACCCAGCACGACACCGATGATCGAATCTGGGACAGTCTCAAAACCATGCGTGTAAGTAACCCGCCAAGTCGCAGCACCGTACGGCCACGTCACACCCTGCCCGATGATCGACCGGATAACACCAGTGCGCTTCGACACCGAATAGGCAGGGAGAACCGCCGTCGACCACACGGTGCCGTCGAACGATTCGACCAACGAAACATCGACAATCGGGAACTCATTGAGCATCGCAAACCCAGACGGCAACGGGTCCAACTCGACAACATCATCAGTGACTAACGAGATGTCCTGTTGCAGAAAATCGCGCACCATACCGGACGCAATATCAAGCATCAGAGAAGCGGAAGAGTCGCTCGCATCAAGCGGCAACTGAAGGAACGCCCCCAGTTGCTCAACTGTGGCGAGAGGCTCAAGGATCATGGGTTACTTGACCTCGGCAACTGCATCAGGCTCGATAGATGTCTTCTTGGGTGCGCCGATTACCTTATTTTGGGCGTCGCTCAGCCAAGAAGCGGTAACAGTGACCGGCCCAGGCGTCTCATAGTTCACAACAACATCTTCTGTGTAATGGGCAACCTCCGTAGTGCCTGGCGCAACGTGCTCTACTGCGCCAGTGGAGGCCGCATCTGCCGACTGCTCAGAGGTCACGGCGTAACCGCGGAACTCCACTGCACCGGTGCTCTGCTGGGTTTCAATTTCGGGCTTTACTTTGACTGCCATGACAACTCCTTCAGTTCAGGGGTGCGCCTCCGCAAGTGGCTGAGGCGCACCTAGGTAGGTCAATCAGAGACCGCTGACAACCCCGAACGCGCCAGGGCGGTAAATGGCGAGGGCTAGACGCTCCTCGGCCCGAATTGCCGTCAAGTTGCGCTGGAAGTAATCGGCGTGCGAGTTCGATGCCTCGACGGTGATTCCTCCCTTGCGGAAGACCTGACCACCTTGGGCGAACGCTCCGACGAGGGCCGTGTTGGCAGCGATCGCGGGGGTGATGGCAACTTTCTTACTCCACAGCGACGGGTTCTGCGCGTCGGCGAACGGGCCGTTGGCGTAGTACGCCCCCTGCGAGTTCTTCGATAGCAGGACCGTCTGCCACGCCAGCGGGTCGATCACGATAGCGTCCGGCTCAAGGAACTGAGTCGTGCGAATTGCTGTGATCTGCCGGTAGATGGCATCCATGTCGTTGTCTGCCACAACCGAGGGCGCGGTGCCCTTGACGACAGGTGCAGCGAGTCCGGGGCGGTTCAGGATGCCGACGAGGTTCGCGCCTGTTCCGTCACCGGAGAGGAGCTGCGCTTCTTCTGCCAGCTTGATGAACAGGATGAGACGCGCGTCGATGTACGACTGCGCCTGCGCCCAGTCCTCAAGCATTTCATCCGAGATTGGAAGGAACGTGGCGAGCTTGTGCAGCACCTCGTCAACCTTGCTGAACGCGATGGCCGACTCGGGCTTCAGGTTTGTCTCAGCAACTGCCGCAGCCGCGTTAGTAACCGAGGTCTCCACAAGGTAGCGGATGAGCGGTGTCGAGGTAACACCGCCAGGGAACAGGTCCGAGATCGTCAGCGGACGGAACTTGATATCTACGATTCCGGGGACGAGCGTCGGGACGGCGGCGACCGGCGAGTATCCACCGCCTGGAGTGCCTGCGGTACCCTCGGTTAGGGTTGTCTTGACCTCGACTTCACCAGAGGTGAAGTTGCCCTTAATGCCCTTGGCGACCATACCCTTGTAGTTCGCCGAATCGACGAACTGCTGGCCGATCGACTTGAACCCTTCGACAGCTCCGGCTGCGTCATCGAGCGGATTACCAGCGCCAGCCATGAATTGCTTGCGCTTATCCTCGATCGATTCGAGGGACTGGACTTCTTCGGTCCACGTCTTAATCTCGGGCTCGAGGAGGTCGAGCGCTTTCTTGATATCGGCGGTGGTGAGCTTCGGGTCTTCGACAGTTTCAAGCGCCTTGGTGGACAGCTCGTGAACCTTGGTCTTTGCTTCCATCAGTTTGGATGGCATTTCACTTACCTTTCGGTGCGTTGATGATAGAGAGTGCGCGAAGATGCGCGACTCGTCTGTTAGTTGCGTCCGAATCAGCATCCTCAACGGGGGCAGTCTTAGTAACGGCGGCGGCGGCTTTCGCGGCGGCGGTGGTCACATTGTCTGCGCCGGAATCGGCGGCATCTTCATCTGGGTCGGGCTTGACAATTTCGGTCAAGTCCACGGCAGTACGTTCACCCGTGAGAGTGACCACGCTGCCGTCGTCTGTGTAGCTTTGCTGGTACGTCTCAGTGTCAGACGAACCCTCAACGCTGATCTGGAAAATGAGAGAGTCGGAGAGTGTGCCACGGAGCCACACCCACGCATCTGCCCCGTACGCATCGTTGAGAGCATCCTGGGCGCGCTCCTGGGCGGCTTCGAGGCTTCCGGTGATGCTCTTGACTTGTAGCGATTTCTTGTCGTCGGGTACACCGCCGTCAGCAGCGGCACCGAGCGATAGCGCGAGGTCATGGATCTGCTGAATCTTCGCCGCATCACCAGTGCTATTACGTGCGCCAGCCTTGACGGTCTTGGAAGACAGCACTAGAGCTTCTCGATTACTTGGTATGGCGACAAAAGCGCCGTTGAGAAGTTCCCGTTTCGTCACCTTCACACCATCCTTTTGCGACTTGTCCGACATGAACGCCACAGAGGTGGTGCGGATGTGCCCCTCATTCACCAGCGTTCGGGTCTCCTGCGCACGAGGCAGCGATGAGTAGGTGCCGTGAACTACGAGGTTGCCGGTCTTCTCATCGATCGTCGGCACGCCAGAGCCGACCGTTGACGCAACGGACATGCCGTGATCAGTGTCGAATGTGATGTGTTCCGGCAGGGGAGTCTTCCACCCATCCGGGGTGAGAGTGTCCCCATCACGGTCCAGGGTCGGTGCGGAGAGAACCACATCGAACGTGCCGGGGAAGTCCTCATCGTTTCCCGTGGGAACGATCGCCGCATCCTTCTTTTCGATCTGCATGATCAACCTTCCGTAGAGAAATCCAAATCACAGTTGCAGTTAGCAACCTCTTCCGCGCCGCCTGAATAATCCCCTGGTCCTGACATCCCGTTAGAGAAGGTCTCACCGAGCGGCACCGTTTCGCCCGACATGGCCGCATGAGATCCGCGCGGGTTGCCACCGGTAACCCACGTCTTCGTCTTCGCATCAGATAGACGAGCAGCGACTAGCGAAGCTAGCCCCGCGACCATCGCGACACGGCTCAACGAAATCTGCCCAGCACGCGCGTTGACTTCACCATCGAACACAGAATCAACTGTGTCGCCGACCTCAGCATCAGCAGCTGCGTTCTCAAACGCTTTCGCAATCTCGTCCGCCGTGGCCTGGTTGACCTTCTTCGCCGTCGCCGTCGAGTTCGACTCGAGGTAAGCGGCTATGTCATCGGACGAATACTGCCCGCCCAAATCGGCCGCAACCTTCGTGCCGATCGCGAGCGCCGTGGCTTTAGACAGCGTGTGGAGGATCGAAGCGAGGTCACCGTCCCATGCCGCAGGATCGAACGACCCAGCAGCCTTAGACGATGCACCCGACTTCACCGATGCGCGCTGCTCATCGAATAGTGCGCCCAACGCTTTCTGATGTTCGGTGACCAAAGTTGCGCGGATCGCAGACTTAGAGCCCTTGACCCGCCCAGCTTTTCCCATCACATCACGGAACCGAACCGCCTTCGCAGCATCACCGACAGGGGCAGGAGTGCCGCCCGCATCCGCGATAGCCTGTGCCGCCTCCGCATCAGCCGCAGGGGACGGTGTAGCAGCCTCCGCTATCGTCAGACGGGTTGCAGGAGTACCAAGCGGAACAAGGGCCGCATTCGCGAAGTAGTCATCCATTTGTGGCTTTTCGCTTCGCGGATAGCCAAATAGCGCGACGCCCTGATTGCCTGTAATCAAGCCCGCGTTGCGCAGCGCAACTGCAGCCGTGGCACGCGACTCGAAGTCACCGCGGAGAACTTCATCCATGTTGAACCGGGTATAGACATCTCCGCGCGGATAGAAGTCCGGCACAAGCTGGTGATTGATGACCGACTCGAACCCAACAAAGCGCGGAGCCATCGTGTCGCGGTACTGTGACCGCAGCTGCTCAGTGATGTTCGAGAATGTGGCGTGATCGAGAATGTGCACCACAGGTGGGGGCACGTCATACGCTGCGCAGACCTCTTCCCGGTTCAGTTTCCGCGACTCGATGTACTGCATCTCTTCCGCGTTGAGCTGGATAATCGTCGGCTTGATGCCCTCCTCGAAAACCGCGGTCGCTCCAGTGTTATCGACCCCCGCGTGTGAAGCGTCGAACTGAGCCCGGAGGCGGTCCTGTGCACCTTGGCTCAAAGACGCTTCGGTACTGAGAATTACTGCAGGCCGAGCACCCTTTGCCCACATCGACGCGGTAGCTCGCCGGGAAGCATCCTCGTTGAGCAGCGTCATACGCAGACTCTCAAGGATGGACAACCCGCGGTGAGGTGTGTCCGGGTTATATGAGACGAACGCGACAACATCGTCGGCTGGAATCGGAGGCAGCATCGACACGTTACGGGTGCCAGCAGCATAGAAGTATTCGATCTCCCCAGCTGCGTTCCGGCGCACTATTACGTTCGTCGGGTGCATTGGGTGCAGCTCACGGACAATGCCCTTGTTGTCGCGGAGCTTCAACCAGAATGCCTCACCGTAGATGTCACGAGTGGAGGATGTCCATTCCCAGAGCTTGAATCCTGACATCCGCTGGTTGGGGCGCTCCAGAAGCCCCGCTAGGGGTCCGTTCTCCATTCTGGAATCAGTGTCATTCAGCTTGATCTTGACATCGAATGGCATCCGCGCGGTCGCCATTGCGAGCTTGCGGATAACCGTTCCAACCCACAACTGGGCCTTATAGATTGCCGAGTACGCAGCGAAGGTCGTCAACAGTGCCATCGATGATGACCCGTAATAAGAGGCATCGGCGAAGATTGGAGTGCGATCTGCAAGGGTATCGGCATCAACCGAAACAATCGCTCCGTTGGAGAGGAACACGACTACCCCCTCTGCATATACTTGATTCGTGAACGTGGAAGCCAGAGAGAATTGTCGATCCGTAGGCGGTCGCCATTCGCGCTAATAGAGTCCGCGTCGGCTAAAACAAAATGTCCTTCGTCCCAGTCGACGAGGATGCCGTCAAAGGCCTCCCCATCGACCAGGGTCACGAGGAACCGTTCACGCTCGGCATCTCGAATTAGTCGGTCACGACGCGCCACTGGAATAGCCTCCTATGACGAGCAGATTGTCGTCTTCGTACTTGCTGCGCTTATTTGGCTCCATGCCGAGAACGAGAGACATGGAGTTGACCGTCGCAGCGATCGCGTCGATCTTCTCCGGCGCGCTGCCCTTATCTGGCTTCACGTTTCCGGCCGCATCCATAGCCACCGTGAAATTGTCAGCCTGCCACCGCACAGCAGGATTCCCGCCATGCCGAAACATCGGCTTCTCATTCGTACCCAGAAGCAGAATGCGCTGCAACTCTTTCGTCGGTGCTGACAACGTGACCAAACCCTGCCGGGTCTTCACCATCGGCGCGCCATCCGCGACAAGATCATTCACCAACTGCGACGAGTTCCACGGGTCATAAGCAATCCCGCGCACGTCGAACGACTCCCGATCCTTGTTGATCTGCATCTGGATGTAGTCATAGTCGGCCACGTTCCCCGGTGTCAACGTCAGAAAACCTTCACGAACCCACACGGTAGCCATACCCGCAGTGCGCTTATCCAACGCCGCAAGGTTCGCCTCCGGGGTCCACAGCCGCCACAGGGCATCAAAGCCACCATCGCCATCAGGGAAAGTCCACGCGAGCGCACACAAGTCCGATGTGGAAGCCAAGTCGAGCCCGCCATAGGCTTGCTTCCCAGCCAGCTTCGACTCGTCAACCATCGAACCATTCCGGTCCCACACCTCGAGATCCAGATACTTGGTCTCCTGCTTCGTCCTCAACCCCAAATGCAAGCGCTGAAACTTCGCCAAATCCGCTGGGGACTGTTGAGCCTCCGCAGCAGCAGACTTCATATACGCCCGCGTAGGCGAAATCCCATAGCCCGGGTTAGCAGACTTCCAAGTAGCCTCCACAAACGGGTCAGAGCCAGCCTCAGCCGCCCACACAACACCATACGAGGATGGGTCCTTGATCGCACCCCGAGCCAACTGCTCGATGTACTCACGCTTCCGGGCATAAATCGTATTCTGCTTACCGCTATCCGCCGTAGTGATAATGCCGATCAGCGGTTGCCGGCGTGAACCCGTACCGGTCTCAAGCGTCTCCACAAGATCCGGGGTCTTATGCACATGCAGCTCATCGACGCAAACGAAATGCAAGTTCGCACCATGCTGCGCATCCGCAACCGACGAAACAACCTCGATGTAGCTACCCGACTTTGGGTGCAACACCTTCTTGCCAACCGTCCTCACATGCTTCTTCAGCGCGGGAGATTTGTCGGCCAGAGTCTTGATCGGATTGAAAACGAACCCCGCCTGACGTTCCGACGTAGCCGCCGTCACAATCTGCGCACCAGGCTCACCATCAGCCGCGAGCATGTAGATCGCTAGACCACCAAGCAACGTCGACTTGCCATTCTTCCGAGGCACATCCACGTACAGTTTGCGGATGATCCGCACATACATGTCGGCGTCGTCATCCCAGATAACCCAGCCAAAAACTGGGGCAAGGATCTCTACCTGCCAAGGATCGGGGATAAGTGGCTGACCACTCCATTGCCCGCTGACGTGTTTGAGCGCACGGAACGCTGCAAGAACTTTGTCTACACGCTCAAATGAGAATTTGGCACCCTTTACGTTTCGAGGCTCAGGGGTCTTGATCCTAGGGGGGCAGTCGGAAAATGGTATTCCGCGCGACTCCATGTACGCGATAACCTCAGGGCTTGGAGCGTTTAGCCGCTTGCTTATATCTCCAGACACTATTGAACGCATCCTTCTTCGAAGTATTGCAACGAGAGCACAGGGCTCGGAGGTTGCCGATCCCGTGGACGCCCCCGCGAGCCAATGGGACTACGTGATCGATGTGCTTCGGGTTGGCTTCGGTGAAGAGAGCCCCGCAGGACGAGCATTCATGGGCATTAGCCAATCGACGGGCATCCTTGTTAGCTATCTTGAACGTCCCATTGCCAGCTCGCCGCGCCCGACGCGTTGCCTCGTTGGCACGACGTTTCTCCGGATTGAGACGTGCCCAGGTAGCCACTGAGAGCGCAATCTGCCCCCGGTTCGACTCTCGATAAGCACGAACGCGATCACCATTCAAGAGGTACCAAGCTTTGCTGGTCGCAGCGATTCGGTCAGCGTTTGCCAGTCGGTAGCGAGTTTGGTACTCGATCAGCTTTTCTCGGTTCGCCCTGTAATAGCTTCGGTTCGACTCTAAGATCACTTCCCGATTCTCCTGATAACGCTGGGCTGAAGCCTCGGCCTGCTCATCACTATGCGCTAGGTAGTAATCTCGCTTCGTTTCTGCATATTGAACGACGTTAGCAGCCACCTTTGCCCGATCCATGCAGCGACCCGAGCAGTAGCGGGTGTCCACCCGCTTAGGCGTGAACACCTCTCGACATTGCAAGCAGGGTTTAGGTTCAGGCGGGAACGGAGATCCGTATCTCTGCCAGCGGTGATAGTGGCCTGAGCACCATGTTCGGCAGAACGAGCGTTTATCGCATCCGTCTATCGAGCATGTAATACTCTTGTTCATATCGACTCCAATCCAGTCGGTCAATCCCCGGCCTGTGCCAACAGGTGCGGGGGCTTCTACTTATTCTATCGCGCAGAGTTGCTAGACGTGCTCAGGCGAAGGGATCACTTTCGTCGTCATCGCCCGACTCCTTGACCGCTAGCTTGTTCTCCGCACTCGGGGTGAAACCAAACTCACCAGCCCACGCCCGCAACTCCTTCGACGCCGCCTCCATGATCGCGATCCACGGGGCACGCACGACACCCTGAGAATTGGCAGCAAGCAGGCCGTAGCCCTCTTGCACAGATTGGTCCCCGTCGATGGTCGACTGGATGACGTTGTGATATTTGTCCGCGAGCTTCTGCGCATCCACCATCCGCTGCCACGTCAACACATATGCGGTGAGCGACGCCCGATCAACAGGCTTGAGTAACTCGAGACGGGCGAGCTCAGGGACCACACGCTCCCACTCAGCACGCGCCTCATCCGGCAACCACTCGGGAGCCTCAGGAGGGAGACGCTTGAACTGCGGAGTCTTCGCAATCTTCCGACCACCAGAATCCGTACCATGACCGCGCCCCTCGATCAGACGAAGAGCCGGCGCTTTCGCAGGACGACCACCAGGCATTGCAGCCTCCTAGAGGTAGTCGATGAACCGAGGGCCAGCATTTCGGAAGGGGGGTCCCAGTTTCGAGACACAACACGTTTCATTGCCGACATGGGCTTCGGTCGCGAAGTGTCAGAGATTTGTTGACCCCTGGGGGTGGCCGAAGCCTCCGTCTTGTCTTGCAGTCTTTGATGCATGACAGCTGTGGCACAGCGCCTGTAGGTTGTTCAGGTCGTATGCGCGTGCACCGGTGCGTCCGCTGCCGTCTACATGGTCTACGTCTGTGCTGCTAGGGCGTGCCCATGCGGGTAGTGCTGCACACTTGGTGGACTCGCATTGTGGGTGTTCGGCTAGGTACTTCTTGCTGAAGCGTGACCACTCTGCGGACCAGCCTCGTTGGTATCCGTTGGGTCTGCGTCTGTCTGTGTCGCGTCGTGCTTCTGCTTCGTGTTCGGCACAGCGTCCGCTGGTTACGAGGACGGGGCAGCCGGTGACTACGCAGAGTGATAGGGGCGAGGTGGGCATGGTCAGATGACGTTCCGTCCGAGTTCACGTATTTGTTCGGACGTGTACGCGCTCATCTCGGTTTCTCGGCGGAAGTAGCCGGCCATGACGGCATCGACTCGTTGCTGTTCGTCGGTGGGCTCGTGAGCGTCCATTGGGGCTCCCATGCAAACAAGGAATTGCGGGGTGTTATGACAAGGTATATGATTGGTGTTATGACAAAACAACTAAGTTATGGGATGGAATCTGCGCTGAACTTACTTACCCTGGCCGGGAAAGTGACGGTTAGGCGTTCGCCAAGCCGCGCATTCAATGAGATCAGCATTCGCACGGCTTCGGCGCTCGAGCGCCGCGGGTGGGTTGATCGGATCTACACAGGACAGTCGGCTGGAACGCTCGTATTGACGGTGGCTGGGCGTCTTGCGGCAGGTGACCTGCCTGACCATGAGTATGACGAGCGCTAGTTCCATGTCGCCAAATGCTCCGAGAACGCCGCTCAAGTCATTCCGCATCCCTGAAGATCTTTACCGCGCGGCGATGGCAAGAGCTGAATCGAAGGGTTCAGATCTCAATAAAGAGATTCGCAGGTTTCTCGAAAGATACGTCAAGCGATCCTGAAAGACAATCCTGACGTGCAGAGAAGCGGGGCTGGGGGACTGGTCGATGTGAGGGGCTTACCCTCTCCACCAGATCCGCTCTCACGGTCAACGTTCAGCGCCGCTATATGCGCTGGCCGTCGTGGTGCTGGTCTTTTTTCTCGCCACGTATTGTCCGGCTCGTGGTTGCCATGGGCGTGCCTATTGAGAGCCAGGCCGAGACCAGCAGACCTGCATGGGCGCCCCGAGTGGTGGAGTCGAACCACCGCCAGAGGGTTTGGAATCCTCTGTGCTGCCGTAACACTTACTCGGAATGGGCCGTTATGCCAGCACGGCGAACACTGTTCTATTCGGTTGTGTCTGCCACCGGTCGGGGTGGAAGTGTGCTGGTCGCGTCCACAACCCAAATGTGGACGCGACCAGGTGCACCCTGATAGGGCGCAGTCAACTCGGGGCGGTCCCTTGGGGTCGCAACTCGAGGACAGGGGTTGCCAGTCGATCGCGCCGTGGAACCCAAGTGGGTGATGTGTGATCGGCGGTCGCTGACAAGTATTTAAATGACGAAGCACCGGTTCCCTGTCAGTTGACATGGTGAACCAGCGCGTCATCAGTATATGTCGTGAATTACATGGTTGTCATTCGATTGTTGTCGGTGTGTCGCGTCCGATTATGCAGTGGCTTTTGTCGCGTCAGCATCATCAATTGCGATCCTGAGCCATCGCATCTGACCTACGCCCTTCCACACTTTGTCGCATGCCTTGCATATCGCGTAAGACTCATTGATGTTGTCCCGCTCTACGGCTATCAAGGTGCGGACACGTTCAACGTCGTCGGGGTCGTCTTGACCGTCCAGTAACTTCAGGCCGATGTTGATCCACTCCTGGCCACAGATCGGGCATGGAGCGGTAATCTCGATCTTCTTCGGCGGGTCGAGGTTGTCGCGTATCGCATCGGCCCAGCCTTCCATGATGCCCGAGTATGCGTCGCGTCTATGGTCGGTCGGGTTGGATGTCTGCCAGAGGGCATACCAGGAGCGGATTATCTGTGTTGGGGTGATGGCCTTGATGGGTGTGCCGCCCGCCTCCATCATCCAGGAGCGGATGCGTCCGTCGATGTCTTCGTAGAGGGTGAATGCGCCCACTGCCATGGGAGTTCTTTCTCGTGCCTGACGGCCACCGCCTGAGCCTCCCATGTTTGACACGATCGCTTCACGCAGCCAGTCGAGCAGTGGCGGGTCGGTGCGACGGAATATGTGCTTGCTGTTACCTTCGCCTTGCCACTCTGCGATGTGTTGTGGCTTCGATAGGGCGTCGAGTGCATTCAGCATCCGCTCGGTTGACGTGAATTTTCGATCTGTGCTCTTCATGCGCTGTCTCTTATCTCGTGGCAGCGGCCACATTGTTCGAGTTGGGTGCCGAATGCGAAAGTTACACGGTGGTCCCATCGGTGGCCGAAGAGTCGGCAGATAAACCGGTTCATGCGCTCAGTCCTTTCCGCAACCGGGCGATGGTGGCCTCAGCAGTTTCGAGAGCGTCGGCTACCGAATCGCAGAACACTGACGATTCGGTGTGCCCCCAATACTTCACATGGTGGCTCTGTCGGGCACGCTCAGCCCCTTTGCGAAGTTCGGCTATTAGTTCGCTGTTATTCATGAGTACCACCGCACCCATCCGTTTGTTTCTTCGGTATCGAGTAGCATCACTGCGGCGATAGCCATCTGTTGCGCATCTGGCTTTCCCCCTACAACGGCTCGCAGCGCATATGCAATGAGGTAATCAATCTCGGCGTGCCCACGCTCGGGATCATTGTCGCCTAAAGCTTTCCGATCTGTCACAGCTTGTAAGAATTGCTCTAGGTTCATATCTTTAGTCACTGTGTGCGCCTTCCTGCGGCTCTGTAACGTTCGAACGGGTATGCGGTGCTGAAACTGTTTCTGTGCTCTCTCCGTCGATCCTCATGCGTGTGGAGTCATCAAACAGGGTTCGGAGTGACCGCACATGTTCCAACGTGTACCCGTCCGTCCCGGGGTACGGGTATCTGGTTCGCGCTTCTGGAGAAGCTTCAGGTATAGCCATCAGTCCTTCGCCTCCCCACGAGCAGCCCGGTACGGGTTGACTGGCAGCGGGTCGGGTATCCATGTGCGGAATCCTTTACGCGTCTCGTAGTCCCAGTGGCCCTTGCGACTTGTTGGGCGATTGATGTCGGCGGCGCTCCATCCTTCGTACCAGGCGTCCGCTACCTGTTTCGTGAGGTCAGCGACCAGAGCTAAGAGATAGTCGATGTCGTCGGGAGCGTGGCCAATAAACTCGCCATTCCGGTCGGCTTCAAATTCTGTGACCATCGGGCGAATCGGGGCTGTCGGGTAGTTGTCACAGAAGATAGAAGCGACGGTGACGATGGAGTCATAAACTGTGCCTCCTGCAATAGATTCGATGTCACCATAGGTCCACGGAGGGCGGGTTATCCCTGCTCGTCGTGCTCGTATCGCGGTGAGGTCGGTGTCGGTCACGGGGTTTCCTTTCTGCCATTGAGTCGTTTGTACGCTTCAGGCGTCAGCAGACGGAGATTTCCGTTTGCCCAGTGCGTCTGAGTATCCTTCTGGCCTTCCGTGTTGGTGATAGGTGATACGGCAACCATCTCGCCGTCATAAATTCCGAACGCGTCAACCAGCAACGCCTCCAGCGGGGTCAAATCCTGGGTCATGCTGCACTCGCTTTCTTCAACGCCATTTCGGCGATCTGTAGTTGCCGCTCCGTGAACGTGTAATTCTTCGCCGGACGGGACACCACAATTCGGGCCGTCCCATTGCTACGAATAATGCCCAACAATTTGTCCGACTCGACGTCGTAAGCCCGCTCCATGACGACAGCGGTTGGGAGGGCGAACCGATCCAACTCAACCCGCCACGTTTCGCACCGGAACAGGAACATCGACAAGTCATAATCGGCTGACATGAACTGCACCACCGGAGGATCAAGCTCCCTCATGACGCCACCGCCTCTTCCGCACACCGGTCACAACCACGAGCAGGACGCCCAGGATGTCTATCGCAGTCGGCGGCCGTGACGATGCCGGGAACGGTGGGCCTGTTTTTCGCCGCCGTGGCGTTCGCTTCGAATTGCTTCCGAGCATCACCACATCGACGGCAGGGGGCATCTGTCCCTTGAGGGTGTTTTTCGCAGAAGGGGGAGGGGTTGGGCGCTTTCCCTTTCCCCTTCTCTTCTACTTCTACTTCCCCTTCTATTGGGCGAGACTTTTCTGAATCTTTCTGAACTTTTCCAGAACGCTTTCCAGGGATCGGGACAACTCCTGATCTATCCGGGATTTCCGTCCTCTTCAGATACGGTGGTTCCTGATGTTCAGACCAATTCACGCACTCGAAATACTTCTTCCCATCGACCTCATACGACGCGATAACACCGGCCATTGTGAGGGCCTGCATCCACCGAGAAACCGTATTAGTATCAACTTCGTCATCCATCGGGAACGTGTCAGCAACGATCAACCGAGGGTCATACCGACCACGCCCATGGTCATCGCAATACCCCCATAATTGGGTCCAGAAGTACCGCAGCGGGATGGGCCAACTGTTGACCTTCTCGGAGGATCGCATCGACGCTCGAAGCATTCTGTCCTGCGCCATCAGTTGCCTCCTTTCATCCGTAGTTCGGCCTCATCAGAAGTGATTTCCAACACATTCCCGGCATCGTCCAAGAGAACCCAACCGAGGGTCATCACCCCGTACTCGCCACGAAACCAACGCCGCGCCGGCCACTCTGATGCTGTTGCGTAGGACGGGGCAGCCCACCCCTCACGGATCGCCTCAGCTGGATGTTCAGTCGCCCACTTGTGACACTCGAGGCCCATCACTTGTAGGTTGCTCACAACGGTTAGGCCGCCCTGGGAACGGTTGATACGGTGGTCGCGTGCTGTTGGACCACAGTCGCGGCGGCACCGAACGCAAACATCGAAATCGCGCAAGGTCGCTAGGTCGTACGCTTCCCTCTGCTCGCGTTCGGATGGTTTCGGTTGCTTCGGGCGGATCATGCGACCAATTCCTTTCTTATCCGTTCCCATGCGATGGTCAGCGCCGCGAATGCTTGGAGTGTGACGACACCGTTCCCGCCAGCCTTGAGCCCCGCATTCCGAACCTTCGATTCCGACCAACCAAGATCCGCATAGATGGCGGGGTCGGTGATCCATCCGTCAGCGCAACCCATCAGCCATTCGGTGAAGCGGGCATTGAGTCGGTGTCGCCCGTTCTTGCCATCCGGGACGGTTGGTGATGGGGCAGGTCGACCGAGCACAGCAGCCCACCGTGAGATCGCAGGCCAATAGTCGTCACCCTTTACGGTTAGCCAATACGGCGACTGGTCCTCGAGCGAATCCCATAACTCGCGGTACTCGCCCGCGCTGTGCGTTTCGAAGGCTGGCTCAAGAAGGACATTCCCTTGCTCATCACCATCGTTATCACGTAGCGCACCGAGGGCATACAGGGTCTCCGTGTTCGACGCACCACGAGACGCGCGAGGTGTGGGCAGCAGCGTCACGTATTCCGCTACAGCATCGAGCTTCGGCAGGTCTTCCTCGGCTATGAAGTTCAGGCCAGTAACAGAAGTTCGGTTGCCTCCGTTTTTGTTCTTCCTGGCCAGATGAGCCTCTGCCGTGCCGCCACCATAGGTAGCGGTAGGTGTCGGCAGCAACGTCACTTCGGTGTTCAGCGGCAGAGTGTTCCGCTCGTACTGTGACGGCCCGCCCGTGTTGCTTCCGTCTTGCGTAGTTGGGGTCGGCATCAACCTCAGGGTCGGGGCAGCGTGTGCTCCACCTGATCCGCTAACGTCGGCTGGTGCCCGCCCTCCTGCCGTTTGTCCGGGTGCTGTGTCCCACCCATTTCCGCCGAGTAAGCGTCGGGCGTGCGCAACAACGAAGACCCGGAATCTGGCATGAGGGGCACCAACATCGGACGCACGAACAGGGACGACTTCCGCATCGAAACCGAGTTCGGAAAGATCCCCGAGAACACGTCCAAGTGCTCGGAGAAAAGGTTCTCCGTTCCCGGAATTTCCCAACAGTCGCGGTTCGGATTCCACATCGCTATCGGCTCTTGCTGAATAGGCACCTTGTACGTTCTCCCAAATCACGATTGATGGTTTGATGATGGCGATCGCTTCACGCATCTGCACCCACAAATTCGAGCGGGTGCCCTCCGTCATGCCCTTACGTTTCCCGGCACCGGACACGTCTTGGCAGGGTGAACCACCGCAGATGATGTCGACTGGTTCAACCTGTGACCAATCAACCTTTGTTATGTCTCCCAAGTTGGGGATACCCGGGAAGTGGTGAGCCAAGATCGCGGAAGGGGCAGCGTCGTACTCGCAAAACCATGCAGTGTCAGCATCGAAGAATTGTTCGACAGCTAAATCGAGGCCGGCGTAGCCAGAAAACAGTGAACCGATTCGCAGCACGCTCATGATCCGACCGGAGCAACGAAGTCAGGATCGGAAGGATCAAGAGGTGGGGCGATTGCGGTGAGGTCTTTCACATCGACGGGCTGCTCGGGGAACTCTCCCTGGACCGTTTTCTCACCACGCCCAATCTCGGAGCCGATGACATTCAGGGTGGCAAGATCACCAGAGGTCCACTTTGCCCGAGGTCGAGCGAGACGGGCTTCGATCTGTTCCGGTGTGACGTTGAACTCACGCGCAAAATAGGCGAGCGCATCCGCAATCCGTTTCGGCATGGGTTGAGTAGTGCCATCCCCGGCCAGGGTGCGCGATGCGATGAGTTCGGCCTCATCACGGAACCACACAGGCAGGAGAGTCAGGATGCATTCACGGAGGGCACGGGCAGCGACGGAGTTGTTGTTGTTCGCAATATCTGACAGGTCAGTAAGGTTCTTGCGACCGCCAGCCTTCATAATCTGGTGAGGCACCACGAACCCACGTGACTGGCGCACATTGTTTTCCTGATCCCACGCCCACGCAAGAACTTCAGAGATCCCCGCCTCATCGTCACGGCGTGTCTCCCGCATGCCGTACTCGACATTCCCGAAGCAGCGGGCCAGTTCTTTAGCCAGATGCACCGTTGACCCTTCGACGCGTCCGCCAGCGCGGGGAACGGAGTAGAAGGCGCGTTGCGCGAGCGACACCTGCGAGCAGGACATGCGCATCTGCTCCACAGCGCGAGACATATCGCGGGGGAAGTCCTGTGCGACCCGGACGGCTGCGGCTACTTCGGCAACAGCGCGGGCCTGTTCCACGGCGGTTGCTTGTGAAGCGGTGCGATCGTTGGGGAGTGCGATGTCATTCATTGGGGTAGTCCTCTTCGTGCTGGAAAATGAGCCAGGTAGGTGGTGATAGGAGTTGCACATCGGTGGCGTAGCCGGGCCACACACCGGAGGTAATGCATTCGGCGTAAGCCTTTCGGGCGTGGGCTGATTTTGTGGCACCCATCGCAGTCCAGATCGTCGGCAACTGATAGACGCCTACGAGGTATGGAGGTTCTTTCTCGACGGCGACGAATACCATCTCTGGTTCCATCCCGTACGGCATCGGCCCGGTGACCGTGTTGAGGGCGTCGAGGTACCACTGACGTTGCACGTCGTACCCGTAATCCGCGATAGAACGGGTGAACCCGCGAGGGGAAGCATCCCGAGCTGTTTTCAGGTCCACCGCGACACGACGTCGTTCGCCTTGATCGGGGAGGTAATCGAACCTCGCACGAACCTCAACACCTTCGATCGTGGCAAACACAGAAGATTCCGCGGTCCCGGGCTGATCGAATAGCGCCCGGGCGGAAGGGTGCGCGAGAACTGATTCTGCTTGCGAGTCGATCGGTTCGAACTCCTCCAACTTGAGGGGAACCTTCCCCTCTGCACGAGCTTCCGCAATGAACGCTTTCGCCGCCGTCGTGGACGCGGCACCGTTGCTCGCCAGAATCTCCGCAGGGATGACGACAGCCTCATAACCGGTACCGAGGACCTTCGAGTGCACAGCTGTCCCCACGTCGAACTTTTTCGATGGGGCGACGAGCGGCGGGTGGTCTTTCTTCCACCGGTATTTCGCGGGGGAGTCGAGGATCAACCGTGCTTCGGTGGATGAAAGCTCGGGACGGGAATGGTAGGTTGCCTCATCCATTTCGGGGATGATCCCGGTCATGTCGCCGCTCATGCCAGTACCTCGATGGTGATGTGACATCCGGCTTGCTGACCGGGTTGTGTCCACCGTTTGCTGGTCTCGACGGTGGTAACAAATTTGTCGTCTTTCAACAGGCCACCCTGGACGATCCCGTCAAGCGTGGAGCGGAGCAACTTATCGAGGTCCCCCACTCGCAGTGAGGTTGGGTAGTCGTCGTGGTTGTGTTTCGGTTTCACAATCAGGAACCGGGTGGTGACCGTCACAGCAGTGTCGATCGCATCAAACCGGGCCGGGAAATCGACAGCAGATTCTGTTGCAACCATCACCGCGGCAGTCCATGGGGCAACCCGTTTCGAGGACTCGATCAGAATTCCTCTGCCGGTTCTGGTGAGTCCCACAAACCGTTTAGACCCTTTCGGGGCAGGATCGCCGGGAACAAAATATTGGTACATCATTCGGTCACCGGTGCGTCATCGAGGATCTCGAACGTCCACCCGGAATCGACCCACAGGCTGTATCGGGTGAGGTGGCTGACCCAGCTGGGCGACGTGGGCAGCTGGTCGGCCTCGATGACGATCAAGGCATAGGGGCTCTTCTCTTTCGAAACCCGTCCGACGATGACGGTTTCTCCGAGGGTCGCCCGAATGTGTGTCCCTGTCGCTGGGCGGTTCAGGACGCCCGAGATGGTGCGTTCTTTGACGATCTCCGGTACGTGTACGGTGCCGGTTTCGGGAATGTAGATAGTGCTCATGGGGATGTTGCCTTTCAGATTGTTGGGAGTTGGTGGTTGCTGATTTCGGGGTGGAGGGCAGCATTGACGGTCAGAAAAATCCATACGAGGAGCGCTACCGCCCCGTAACAGATCACGGTGGGGATGATGATTGCTGCCACCCAGAAGAGGACCAGTTCGAGGCCATGCGCCTTCTCGGTCATGAGGCCTTCACCTTCATCCATTCATCGAGGGGTCGAATATCGAGCCCTAACGCTTCTGCGACGGTTACCTCGAGGTTTGCGCCATTGGAGGTTTGCCAGCCCGGGAGGAGGCACACAGCGTCACTGTCAATGACCATTCGGAGGGCGTGGCGCATGTACCAGTCCCAGGGTTGAGGTGCACCGGTCGTGTTGTGCTGTTCCGAATCGGCTGGGCATAAGGCGGTCAGGCCTCGAGCGGTGAGGTGGGTTTCGGCGTCCCGGAATGCGGGGTAGTTGAAGTCTGGAAGACCTGTCATTGGTCCGGCTATGTAGACCTTCATGCGAGCGCCCCGAAGTCGAATCGCTCCTGCGCTGTCACTGGAACCAGCTGTGTCTGCTCAGACTCGAGGCGATGAGCGGCAGCTTCACAATGCTTCTCGTCGCGCTCTATCAGGATCGCTTTGCGGCCCAGCCTTTTAGCCGCAACTCCTGTTGTCCCGGAGCCTGCGACGGGATCAAGGATCGTCTCTCCAAAATCGGTGAATTGGTTGATGAGCGAGCCCATGAGGGCGAGTGGCTTCTGTGTTGGATGCACTCGCTCAGACTTGTCGGCGCGCGCACGATTTAGGACTATTGGAACGTCCCAGACGGCGTGCGCCCCGCCACCATTCCAACGCTTGCGTCCTGTGGGGTGGCAGATAGTTAGCGATTCAAACCCGGTCGCTGGACGATCGCCAGAGAACTGCGGGGTTGAACCTCTCTTTATCCATGCGCCGGTACGCACATAATCCAGCCCATTGTCTTCTAGCGCTTCAGCCCAGAGGTGCGCACCCTCCGTGTCACTGAAAACGATTACCCACCGCGAGGTAACTCGTGCTGCCTCAGCCGCCAGGAACGCCCGGAATTCATCGGTTAGATGGGTGAATCCGAGATCCACATTGCGGCGAAAGTCTGCACCATATTTTCCACCGCGATCGTTGTCGCGCATCACTCGCGAACGAGCAGCACCGTGAACATGCTCAGAATAGGGAGGATCGGCAATGAAGTGATCAACATGCTCGATAGTAGGGAGCAGATCCAGCGCATCGCCCAGGTACAGCGTCACCAGTTCGTCGGAGTAATACGGTGCAGTCATGCTCTCCTCCATAAGGTGATGCCCCGGTTGGTTCCTTTCGGGAACGTGGTCGCCTCCGTGTCGCCATCCACAATGACTTCGAAGATTTGGGCCGTTTCGCGGATCAGAGTCCCCGTGTATTCGGCTTCCTCATCAGGGTCACGGCTGAGAATGCGCCACAGGGTGACATGTTCCTGCCCAAGGGTCATGGCGGTCAGGGCGGCATGCTCAGCGAACATGCTCATGATTGTTGGCATCGGGTCAGGATCGGTGCTCATCGGACGCCTTCGATCAGGTGCCCGACCAGCAGGCCCGCAGCAACCAACAGGAGGGCAGCAGTGAGGCGCATACACCACCACTGGACGATTGCGTGAGTGTCACGCCTATACGAAGTGCGGTGGGTCATTTCTTTTTCCTCCATGGTTCAGAAGCCATCCACACCCATAACCCCGTCAGGAGAAACGAAGCAGGGAGAGCAATATGGGCGGGGATCGTGTCGTAGGTCACCAGGTCACCGCGATTGTGTATTCGTGCTGGGTACCGCGAGGAACTTCCGCGTTCAGGACGGACAGCAGACCGTCTTTGGCGAGTTCTCCCGCTCTTTTGCGGGGTGATTCATAGTGGACGGCAGGCCAGCCGTTCTGTTCGGCGCGTACCCGGTACAGGTCGTTCAACTCCGACCCGGTCACAATCAACTCCTGACGCACCAGAATGAGGACCGCGTCACGTACCGCCCTGATCGTCGCCTGTGATCGGTCACCGGCCAGATGCGACGACCAAGGATCATCCCTGCCCGTGCGGGCAGTGTCGCCAGCCATAGCAATCTGCTGGCCGGTCATGATGCGTCGCCAATGAAGTAGACATGCAACTTCACCACGCCGTTGAACAGAACATCGGCGCTCAGATGGCCGCGATGCTCCTGCACTGGTACAGCGTTGATGGCAGCGAAGGATCGAAGGTCAAGTTCGGAAGCGGTACTGACAATGAATTCTCGTTCCAAGTGCGGATACTTCTCCACCGGGGCTGCGGGGGACTCTATGAAATCCGCGAGGGCTCTGAACCCTGCCGCGATCTCCGCTTCCGGGATCGCAGGGGGTGCTTTATAATTGCTTCCAGTGGTTGTCATGTGAGTGCCTTCCGCTAATGCCTCGGAGCCGACCTCCGAGGCTTTCCTTTTTGTGGGTGTGGTTAGACGGTCGCGAGCATGTTGCTGATCGCGCACGACACTGTTTCCGGATCCGGGGTTGTCGAAGTAGTGCCGGTCAGTTCCTTGAACAGGGCGATGATTTCCCAGGCGAGGTCGATCTTGAACTTGGCCGCGTTGGCCGCGTTGGCCGCGGAGGCCACGTAGGCCACGGAGGCCGCGTTGGCCGCGGAGGCCGCGGAGGCCGCGTAGGTCGCGTAGGCCGCGTTGGTCGCGTTGGCCGCGGAGGCCGCGGAGGTCGCGGAGGTCGCGGAGGTCGCGTAGGTCGCGTTGGCCGCGGAGGTCGCGTTGGTCGCGGAGGTCGCGTAGGTCGCGTAGGTCGCGTAGGCCGCGTAGGCCGCGGAGGTCGCGTAGGCCGCGTAGGCCGCGTAGGCCGCGGAGGCCGCGGAGGCCGCGTAGGCCGCGGAGGCCGCGGAGGCCGCGGAGGCCGCGGAGGCCGCGGAGGCCGCATTCTCCTCAGTTGGGTTCAATGCCCACCGTTCAGCCGCAACGATCGCAGGCAACGCAGTTCCGGTACGGTCCAGATGAACAACTTTCCGAGCAGCCAACACAGCGATACGCGTGTACACCTGTCGGAGTTGCAGATCTGTCAACGTATGGTTCGTGGTCCCCACCGTTGCATGACCCAAATCGAGGGCAACAATCGAATTTTTGGGAGATAGAAACCCGTCCGAATCAGCTAGGTCATCATTGATATCCTGCACAATTTTGGACAACACCGTGTCTGAACAGGACGGGTAATCGGTGATCGTCGTGTCACCGTTCTCCCAACTGATCAAATTCATAGCGCAGCCCTTGCCGGAACCCTTTTCGTGAGAACCTCGGGCGAGCGTCAGCGGGTGCAGGATTGCGTCGTCATCAAACATTTTGGGTTCTCCTTTGAATGCCGCGAACAGTGCGGCTGATAGTTGACATATGCGCGTTGTAAAGTCGTGCTATTGAATGAAACGATTCGCCCGCCGCATGGCGCGTCTTCCAGTCGGCCACTTCGGCATCCGAGTACTTGGCGGACCAATCACGTTCTCCAAGCCCCTGTTTCGGGTGACGGCCGCGATCCGCACAATCCTGAATGTTCTGGCTTCGGGTGCCTACGTAGATGTGCGCCGGGTTGACGCAGGGCGGGTTATCGCAGGTATGACATACGTCCAGCCCAGGTCGAACATCCATGCCTTCGCGGATTGCGGCTGCTCGGTTGGCGGGGATCTGTTTCCCTCCGATGTTGAATCGTCCGTAGCCTTGGGGTGAGCGCCAGCCCTGCCATTCCCAGCATTCGTCCGGATCGCCCGGAGTGACGAACCTCGCCCACCGTTCGTTCTCGGTGATGATGTTCATTAGGTTCCTTACTTTTGTGGGTGAGTGCTCGAGCGCCGATCTGTGAGCGCACGCCCGAGCCGGGTTGTTACTTCTCTTCCCGAATGCGGGCGATGGTGAAGACGGTTGCGCCGAGGAGTAGCAGTGCAAGTCCGCCGGCCAGCCAGTACACGGTTGTTTCTGGTGTGCCGGTGGAGGCGAGAGCCTTGACGGTCGGTGCCGTTTTTGCGGCCACGAGGTTAGGGGTGATGACAGCCGCCGCGGTCGGTGGTGTCACGACGGGGAGGACGATCGCAGGCGGGGTCACTACCGGAGGTGTCACAACGACCGGGGGATCTACCGGGGGAATCCCGCATTCCGGGGCTGTGACGAATCGCCAGGAGATGACGACTCCCGAATCTTCTGGGTGCCCGTCGACCAGCGTCAGGAATCCGTCAGCCCTTAGTGCGTCGAGGGCTGCCTGACTCGGGTACGTGTCGACCTGCGACACGGTGCCGCACACCTGAGTTGCTTCGGTGATCGCCGGTTGCGGCCACGTCACATTGTCAGCGGTTCCCCCGTTCGGGAGCGTCCACCAACCCTCGACCGGTGATGAGGTCATTGAAGTCTGGGAGGTCACCGGGGGAGAAGTAACCGGTGCTACGGTGGTCGGGACCGACGCGGCGGGCAACGCCGGTGAGGGTGTACCCGTCCCGGCATTCGGGGTCACTGACTTCGAGACTTCCCCAGAATTGGGGGATGATGGTGCGATCGACGGCGTTGAGGCGATTGGTGTCGAGATGTCTGGCGATGGTGTGCCTCCTGAAAGGTCGTCTGCGAATGCGGGTACAGCCCCGCCGATAGTGAGAGCCAACGCGATCGACGCGCAAACCAACGTTTTGTGCTTCATTGAGTGCCTTCCGTTAGATGGGTTGAGGGGGTATGTGCGACGCCGGGGATCGAACCCGGAACAGCCCTGATTGCCTCGCCGCTTTTCGTTAGCCGTAGCCGTTGCCGTTGCCGTCGCCGTAGCCGTAGCCGTTGCCGTTGCCGTCGCCGTAGCCGTAGCCGTCGCCGTTGCCGTCGCCGTAGCCGTAGCCGTTGCCGTTGCCGTTGCCGTTGCCGTCGCCGTAGCCGTAGCCGTTGCCGTAGCCGTAGCCGTTGCCGTCGCCGTAGCCGTAGCCGTCGCCGTCGCCGTAGCCGTTGCCGTAGCCGTCGCCGTTGCCGTTGCCGGTGCCGTCGCCGTAGGTGGCTGTTACGGACTCCACGTCCGCGATCACTACGCCCACGCACCCGCAGTGACATTGATGCGAGCAACCACAGTGAGCTTCGGGATTCGGACAGTCCCGTACAGGTCTGACTTCGTTTTGTCAGTCGGACCGGAAGCCAGTTCGCCGAGACCCTTCGTGGTACCCCAAATGCGGATGTTGCGCGCATCGGTGATCACCAAATCGTCACCGTCTTCATGCACTGCGCCGACGAAAATCCAGCCACGCTGACCAACAACGATCTGCGTTTCGCTTGCATCGATGGTGACCTGATCGGCGCGAACATAATCGACACCATCAATGCTGATTGTTTTGATTGCCATGCGTTTCCTTCTCTCTTGTTGGGTGAGGGCCAGCACGCCGATCTGTGAGCGCACGCACTGGCTGGTTGTTGCTGCACCGCGTATCTCGCGGCCTGACAACAGGCACTCGTCAACGCTGGGGACCGCACTCATCCCGCCTACACGTTCCGTAAAGGCCATCCGTTTCTTCGACAGCCCCGTTACCGAGTGCACCTACCACCGACCTCGCTTGTAAGGCGTCACGGCTTCGGCTACTGCCCACTGTGGAGTTATCAAGGTGCGATGGTTCGAGTGCTTGCCGTGCCGGACTGTGAGGGCAGGGGAAGCGGGTACAGCGATAGGAGATCGAAGCGGTTCGGGCGAACTTCGATCAGGAGCGAGAGACGGTTACTGCTTCATCGGTTGCGTCCACGAGATCCGACCAACACAAGTCAGATTCCGGTAGACGAGAGACACGGCGGTAGGGGTACCAGGAGGCGGAGACGGGATCATGCGCTTTTCCGTTCGGCTGGCAGAGAGCTCAACCACCGCTGCGCTTCAGTGCGGGTGATGATCGGTTTCGAGTTCGGGTACGACGGGACGAGATTGCCCTCGGCTATGTGTTTCCGCACCGTGTCGATGGACAGGTCTACGGCGATCGCCAGGTTAGGAATTGAGTAGGCGAGCTTGTCGAGTTCTGCGGTCATGCCGCAACCCCTTTCATGAGCGTCTCGGGGCGGATACGCAAAAAGCCACCCACAGCGACTAGTTCGGCCATGTCGAAGGACTCGGTTCCGTTGAGTCGTTCTGTGAGGTCGGGCAGGTCGATGTGGGTGGCTTCTGAAACTATTTCGGGGGTGGTGCCGGTGGTTGTCATCGCTTCGCGGATGTTCGCGGCGACGGTCTGGGAGGTTCTTCTTGCTTGCATAAGTGAAAGACTACATGTCACTAGTGACGTGTGCAAGCTTGTGCGGAACTATTTTCTGGCAAATATGGGTTTTCATGCGTCTAAAATGGTGCCGTGAACTACGAAACAGACATCGTCAACAAAGCAACCGCGCTCGTGCTGGCTGGCGCGGTCAAAACTGCCGAGTTGAATCAAGAGAAAATTGCCGCGATAACGGGTATCTCCATCACAACCGTTCAAAGGCTTTTCAAGCAGACGACTCTCAGCATGAAGGTGCCGCAGTTCGTCGCGATCGCGATTGCATGTAAGCGAGACCCCGCCGAGCTGCTGGCAGAGGTACTGCAGCATGCTGAGCGAATGTCGCAGGGTGATGCGACGGTGGTCCCATTCCCGAAGCCAAAGACCGCTGAGGAGATAGACCAATACCAGGAGAAACGTGCCGCGAGTCCATTCAATGAAGAAGCGGACGCGTCAGACTGGTAAACCAATCGCGGGGGTGATTGATGTACGACCCATACGACCATGCGGAGACACTCGGCATTGAGGTGGTGCACCGTCGCATCCGGACAGCGAACGGGTTGTGGTTCCCGGAGCACAACATGATCGTCATCCGCGAAGGAATGAAAGCCGTGTGGGATCGTTCGACGTTGGCACACGAGATCGCGCATGCCGCGTTAGGTCATTGTGATGACAGGCCGAAGCATGAAGTGATGGCCGACCGGTACGCGGCAGAGAACCTCATCGACGTGTCGGAACTACACGAGGTACGGCGGTGGGCGCCGGACAGTGCCCGGCTCGCGCATGAGCTCGGAGTTACGACTCGACTGCTGCGAGTGTGGTTGAACGTCCACCAGATAGCGAGCTGAACTGCTCCGAGAACTGCTCCATCGCCGCGCGTAGTCGCACCAGGTCGCCTTTGGTCCTATAGGCGCGGGTCATGGTCACGTTGGAGTGACCGACGATCAGGGAGATGAGGTCTTCGGGGACGCCGGATGCGTAGAGCAGGTCGACGGCGGTGTGTCGGAGGTCGTGGACGGTGACGTTCTTCTCAATTTTCAATGCTTTGAGGATGGCGCGCCAGTTCTCCCAATCTTTCGCCGGGTCGATCGGCTTCCCGTTGAGGGTGAACAGCAACCCCCACGGGTTCGGAGGTCGGGCGACCATGTGTCGTTCGAGGATTGTTTTCAGTGGATCCACGAGTGGGATGATCCGCGGTTTCGTTTTCGGCCGTGTGAGGTACAGCCCACCCGTGAGGTGCCGGTGCTCGAAGTCGACAGGGACGGCCGGCACACCAGTGTGATCAGTGAGGGGGAGACGCTGCGTTTGCCAGGCAAGGTCGATGACATCTGTCACACGGTTGATCTCAATGCCGAGCACTTCCCCCTGCCGCGCACCCGTAAGGAGGGCGGTGGCCCACCGTGCGCCCATATCCGGGTCGCGGGACACATACTCGAGCACGGCGAGAGCTTCGATGATGTTGAACGCTTCACGGGGCGCTGATGACTTCCGGGGTGCGTCGGTGAGGTCGGCAGGGTTCCTCCCGATGCGTCCCTCTTGCACAGCCACTTTCAGCGACACAGCCATGGTCCGGTGCGCGAGCAGAGCGTAGGTGGAGGAGAGTCCCTGGTCGTTGGTGATGCGGTCGTGGACTCGGCGGATGTGCGCGGCGGTGAGCTTGTCCAGCTTCACTGTTCCGATCGCGGGGATGATGTGCTGGAACACGACGGACTTGTAACCGGCGAGCGTGTTCGGGCGAACCTTCTTCGACACGATCGCTTCGTACCAGTAGGTGAACCACTGCTCCACCGTTTGGTTCTTCGTGGGCAGGTCGCCGCGGGTTTTCAACTCTCGTCGTTTCGCATCCAGTTCGGTGAGCAGGTCGGCTTTGTTCTTCCGCCTGATCGTGACCCGGCGTCGTTTCCCGTCCGGGGAGGGGAGCTCTATCGTGCCCGTCCAGTATTGGAGCTTCTGCGTTTTGTCCGCCGGTACACGGAAGACCGCGCCTTCACCCTTGCCTCGCATGGCTATTCCGGATCCTCGGCGGTCGTCACGAGCCAATATCGAAATGCCTCACCCCGGCGTGACGGACCGTCTGAGTAGATGTCTTCGAGGCTCAGATTCTTGTTCGTGAATCCGACAGGGCCGGGCACCTGGTGGGTTGACCCAATCTCGTTATTCCATGGGAATTTCCAGTAGTGCGGGTCTTTGACAATCGCGACTCGTTCGCCGTTTTTGAACGCCTTCTCGAATGCGCGCTTATCTACCCGCTGGATAATCACCGGTCCGCTGCTCATGCTGTCCTCGTTTCGATGGTGTTTTCGGTGCCGTTGGCGGGGTCGCCGTTGACCCCTGCGGTTCTTCTTTCGGTGCTGATCACTGCGTTCTCCCTGTCCGGCCCCTAGGTGTAGCCGATACTGTAGCCATCGGTACATTCTCAGGCACACTCGTGCGTGCCCATACGGACACTCTACACGTCAGAATAGCCAGAATACAAGCCATATCAGGGACGAATAGGACGACTTAAAATCGTCCCAGTGTGGGTTCGAACCCCACCGGGGGTACCAAATATTGGACGCCGATAGTCGTGCTGGCGAGCGGGCCCGTTGCCTGTGAGCTAAGCCGTAGCGTACAGCCCGCGCAGTGCTTCATCGAAGTCGCTGAACTGCCCCACCGACCTCGACTCGGAGTCTTTCAGCAGCAGTCCGCTCGGCGTCCGCAGCAGGCTTCCGGCGAGCTCGCCGGTCACCTGGTGCTTGACCACCCAGCGACCTTCACCGGCGTCCACCACATAAAACATCTCTCCAATGGTTGCCATGTCTGCATGTCCCCTTTCGTCGACAGCAACACGTTAGGCATCACCTCGGCGCGGTCGCTATGGCGAAACGGTGACGGCTCGGCGACGATCAGGTGAACGGGCATCCGCGTGACCGGGTTGCGACCTCAGGGATTGCTGGGTGTCGGGCTTGGTTCGACGAACCGGAACCAGGCCCACACGGCGAGACTGATTGCCGCGAAGGCGCCAGCGACGGCCAGGGAGCCGGCGATCGGAAAAGTAGCGTTCCTGCCGCCGAGAATTACGCCCGCGGCGATCACACTCGCGATGACGATCGCACCCAGCCAGATCGAGAACGACCATTCCAGGATGGCGCGCCCCGGCAATCCGGCGATCGGTATCAGCAGGATGACTGCGGAACCGAATCCGGCGAGGGCTATGGTCGCCAGGGTCTCGGCCAGGAACGAGGCCCAGAAGCCTTCTACCGGCCCGAGCCAGCTACGCCCGAACCAGGCGAGGATCGCCAGCAGAGTCACCGATCCGATCTCGACCAGGTTCACCACGGCGCGTGGCTTCGCCGGAATGTCCGCGGCAAAGCCCACACCGAGCAGTGCACCCGCGACCACCGGCGGCTCGATGCCGGTCCAGCGGGAGAGGAGAGCTGCCAGGAGGGCCGCGAGCAGCATGATCGGCAGGAATCTCAGTCGACCGCTCACCCGTTGCCAACCCGAGGCCAGACGGGTGGAGATCGCAACACCGACCACGTTGAGGATCGCGAGGCCGAGTACAACCGCGGCCGCGAGACGCAGGTAGCGCACCTGGTCGTTGATGCCGCCGGTAAAGAGGATGACTCCGGCTGCGACGGCGAGCGGCACCGCACCGGCGAGCCACGGGTTGACTGTCGGCGCGTCATCCGGTTGCGGCGCGGCCTGTTGGTTGCGGCCCATGAAGCGAATACTCGGCTTGCGGATGCGACCGCGCAGCGCATTGGCCATCAGTCGAAGGGGCAGCGCCACCAGCAGGATGAACCCGAGGGCGAGCAGGGGAGCCATAGGCCAGTTGCCGCGGGCGACCGTGTCAATGACCGAGGGCAGGCTGGCCCCGAGCCTGGTGGGAGTTCCCCAGGTGCTGAACGGACCTGAGCCGCCTGCCGGTGGTGGGGAGCCTGGCAGGGTCGGCGCGGGGACGGTGGGTGACGACGGTGTGGGCGTCGCCGACGGCGGCTGCGCCGGGGGTTGCGACGAGGGCGGAGCTGTCGGCTTCGGCGGTGCCGTGGCGCCACCTTTCGGGCCGAAATAGATTGGCGACGGCGCACTTGGCGCACTGAAGTTGCCGGCCGCGTCACGTTGCACCGCAAGCATGGTGTGCGTGCCGTTCGGCGGCCCGGTGTAGCTGCAGGTCCATGCTCCGCCGGAAACGGAGGAGGAGCAGACGGGCGAGTTGTCGACGTAGACGTCGACCGTTCCGCCGCTCTCGCCGTTGCCGCGGAACACGACGGTGGCGTCGAGTACGCGCGACCCCGCCGCCGGCGCGGTGATGGTCGGACTTGCCGGAGCCTCCTTGTCGACCACGATGTCCAGGGTTCCCGAGGCGGCGGAGGAAGCGCCGTTGCCCATATCAGCACGGGACTGCGAAGCCTGCACCGTATAGCGGCCGTTCGGCACATTCAGCGGGCACGACCAGTAGCCGCTGGATGTCGCCACGGTCGTGCATCCGGACGCGCCGTTGACCGTGGCCTTCACCGTGGTTCCGCTGAATGCGGTGCCTGAGATGAGGCCGGTGGTGATGAATCCGGGCGCCCCTTCGATGGTGGGCGCACCGAGCACGTCGATGGTCGCGGTCGCTTGGCTCGGCACGCCGTTGAGATTTTGTTTCGCAGTGAGCGGGATGTCGTTGCCGTTGGGCAGCGAGGTCGGGCACTCCCAGCTGGTCGCCTGGTCGACGGGAATGGTGCAAAGGCCTGTAGTGCCACTGCTAACGGTCACGCTGGCGCCGGCATCCTTGGTTCCCTTGAGGGTGAAAGCGTTAGTGGGAGAGAAGTTGGGTCCGGTGATCGCAAATGCGGCGACCAACTGATTGTCGCCAGGATCCGCCGCCGCGACCATCGGTGCAGCCAGCGCCAGAGCCATGATCACCAGCCCGAAAACGGCGACTCGACCGAGAGCGCTCGTTCCGCGATCGCGAAACGAACGTCGAGGGACGTTCGCGTGTGAGGGCTGCACCGTACCTCCATTTAGCTAGGCATTCTCGGCAGAGTCAATTCGTAGCCAGGAGAAATGAACGGGTGTAGGCCATTGACGCGGTGTTCGATGAACGCCATGCTTCATAGTCAAGTGACTGGGACATGTGACCCAGTCGGGCCCGAATCGGAGGCGAGCGGATGACGCGACTCTCCTCCGACGAGCGTCGGGCCGCACTCATCCAGGCCGCCCTGCGCGTGATCGACCGCGACGGTGTGCACGGTGCGACCACCAGGGCGATCGTCGCCGAGGCTGGGATGTCGCTGGCCAGCTTCCACTACGCGTTCCGATCTCGCGACGAGATGATCAGCGAACTCATCGCCTTCGTGGTGGAGAACGAGCAGCAGGTTTCGCTGGCTGCGGTCCGCCCGGATGCCGACATCCACACCGTCGTCAGGGCCGGCCTCCAGGCCTTCTTCGACCTCCTCGTCTCGAACCCCACCCGCGAGCAGGCCCTGTTCGAGCTCATGCACTATTCGCTGCGTAGACCGGATCTCGGCGAGCTACCCAGGGTGCAGTACGCCAGTTATTTCAAGGCCGGCCGCGTGCTGCTGGAGAGTGGCGCACGGGCGGCGGGCATCAGCTGGAGCCTCCCGATCGACGAGCTCGCGCGGGTTCTCATTGCTCTCACGGATGGTCTCACCCTCGCCTGGCTCGCCGACCGGGACGACGAAGCCGCCGGCCTCCTGATGGATTTCGCTGCCGAGACGATCGCAGGCCTCGCCGTACCCGCCCTCGCCGTGCCCGCCCTCACCAAACCGACCCGAGGCCTATCCGCCCGAACTGCAGCCGTCCGAACCAAGGAGCACCAACGATGACGACTTCCGAGATCGCCGACGCCCCCGCGCCCTTTGCCGAACCCCAGAAGCGGGTGAAGGCGAGCTGGATCACTTTCTTCGCCGCAGCCTGGCTGGGCATCTGGATGGCGCAGCTCACGCCGATCCAGCTGCTGCTGCCGCAACAGATCGAAGATCGGCTGAAACCCACCTACTGGGTGGACAACGTGGTGGCGTTCGGGGTGGTCTCCGGCATCGCGGGGATCTTCGCCCTGGTGGCCTTCCCCCTCACCGGTGCTCTCTCCGACCGCACGACCTCGCGGTTCGGGCGCCGCCGACCATGGATTGCCGCAGGAGCGCTCCTGTTCGCCGTTGGACTGATCCTGCTCGGTGCGCAGACCACGATTATCGGCATCGGCGTCTTTTGGTCGGTGTCGCTCATCGGTTTCTGCGTGGTCTCCGCCGCCCTCACTGCCATGATCTCCGACCAGGTACCGGTCAACCAACGAGGGTTCGTCTCCGGGTTCATCTCGGCACCGCAGGCGATCGGCACGATGGTGGGCCTCGCGCTGGTGGTCGTACTCGGGCTCAGCATCTCGAGCGGCTACACGCTGGTCGGCGTGCTCCTGGTCATTCTCGTCATTCCTTTCCTTCTGCGGGTGCCGGATGCCGTACTCCCGCGATCCGATCGCGAGCCGCTGACTTTCCGACGGCTCATCTCGGGATTCTGGATCAGCCCACGCGCCTACCCTGACTTCGGCTGGACGCTCCTCAGTCGCATCCTGGTCAATTTCGGCAACGCGTTCGGGGTGGCACTGCTCTTGCAGTTCCTGCAGTACGGACTGCATCGCACGGATGCCGAGGGTGACCTGCTGATCCTCGTGGCGATCTACCTGGTCTTCGTGATCATCGCCTCCATCATCTCCGGGCGGCTCTCCGATCGCCTCGGGCGCCGCAAGGCCTTCGTGTTCGTCGCATCGGCCCTGCAGGCCATCGCCGCCCTCATGCTCGCCTTCGTGCCAGAGTTCACCCTTGCCATGGTCGCGGCGGGGATTCTCGGCCTCGGCTATGGCTGCTTCCTCTCCGTCGACCAGGCGCTGGCGACGCAGGTGCTGCCCGATGCCCACACCAGGGGAAAGGATCTCGGCATCATGAACATCGCCACCGCGTTTCCGCAGGCCATGGCCCCTCTCATCGGAGCTTTCGTGGTCGCGGCGCTCGCCGGATTCCAGGGGCTCTTCGTGCTGTCGGCCCTCACCGCCCTCCTCGGCGCGCTCGCCGTACTGCCGATCAAGTCGGTGCGCTGATGACTCTCTCCCTCACTCCCCAGACTGCAACACCGTGGACGACGCCATCCCGTTATTGGCCGGCGCTCACCGCGGCGACCGCCGAGCTTGACCCGCCCTACGGCGTCATCTCCGCGCAGGCCCTCGCCCACAACGCCTTCGAGATGCTGCGTCGTGCCAACGGCACCACCATCCGTGTCGCCAGCAAGTCGGTGCGGGTGCGCGGCGTGATGGATGCGGTGCTGGCCCTCCCCGGTTATGCCGGGGTGCTCGCCTACACCCTGCCGGAGGCGCTCTGGCTCGCGGCCGGTGATTCGGACCACCCAGGAATCGCGGATGTCGTGGCCGGCTATCCGAGCGTCGACCGCGCCGCGATCCGCCGCCTCGCCACCGACCCGCTGCTCGCCTCCCGGGTCACCCTCATGGTGGACTCCGTCGAGCACCTCGACCTCATCGACGCCGTGCTGCCGCCGGGGAGTCGCGAGACCATCCGGGTGTGCCTCGAACTCGACGCGTCGTGGAATCCGAAGGTGCTCGGCCATTTAGGACTGGGCCATCTAGGACTGGGCCATCTGGGGACCTGGCGTTCGCCGGTCTTCACCGTCGACGAGGCGAGAGCGCTCGCCGAGAAGATCGTCGTGCGCCCGGGCTTCGCCCTCGTCGGCATGATGGCCTACGAGGGGCAGATCGCCGGTCTCGTGAATCAGCCGGGTAACGCGGCCCGCGGCATGGCGGTGCGCTGGATCCAGAAGCAGTCGGCGAGCGAACTCGCCGCCCGTCGTGGCGCGGCGGTCGCCGCCGTCCGACAGGTGGCCGACCTGCAATTCGTCAACGGCGGCGGCACCGGTTCGTTGGAGAGTACAAGCTCGGAAGACGCGGTCACCGAGATCGCCGCCGGCAGCGGCCTCTTCGGCCCACACCTGTTCGATCACTACCGGCACTTCAGCCCAGCCCCGGCTGCCGCCTTCGCGCTCTCGGTGGTCCGCAAGCCAAAGCCCGACATGGCGACCTTGCTCGGCGGAGGTTGGGTGGCTTCCGGACCACCCGCCGCCGACCGGCTGCCGCTGGTCGCCTGGCCGGAGGGCATGTCGATGGTCGGGCGCGAGATGGCGGGCGAAGTGCAGACTCCGCTCACCGGAGCCGAAGCCGCGCGCCTTCGCGTCGGCGATCGGGTCTGGCTGCGACACACCAAGGCCGGCGAACTCAGCGAGCACCTCAACGAATTCGCCATCGTGGACGGTGACCGGGTGACCGGCATGCTGCCCACCTACCGGGGTGAGGGCCAGGTGTTTCTGTGACGATCGACACCGTTCCGGCTGTGCTGCACCCCGGTACCACCTGGAAGAACTGGAGCCGCATCGAGAGTGTGCGTCCGGTGTTTAACGCACGACCGTCCAGCGTCGGCGAGGTCGTGGAGATCGTGCGTTTCGCCCGCGCGCGGGGACTGATGGTCAAGACGGTGGGGGCTGGGCACAGCTTCACGGCGATCGCTGCGGCACCCGGCATCCAGTTGGATGTGTCCGCCCTCGATGGCCTCCTCGACGTCGATGCCGCCCGGGGCCGGGTCACGCTCGGCGCCGGCACTAACCTCCACCAACTGCCCGCCATCCTCGGTCCGCTCGGACTCGCGCTCGAGAACATGGGCGACATCGACCGCCAGACGATTGCCGGTGCGACCTCAACCGGCACCCATGGCACGGGTGCGCGTTTCAGGGGGCTTGCCACCCAGATCGTGGCCATCACGCTGGTGACCGCGGATGCCGCGGTGCTGCAGATCAGCGAGACCGAGAATGCTGAGCTCCTCCCGGCGGCACGCCTCGGCCTCGGCGCTCTCGGGGTGCTGGTGGACCTGACCCTGCAGTGTGTGCCTGCCTTCCTGCTCGACGCGGTGGAGCGCCCGGCAGGGCTCGAGGAAGTGCTCGACGGTTTCGACGAGCGCGCGACATCCGTCGACCACTTCGAGTTCTACTGGTGGCCGCACACCGACGGCGTCATGACGAAGAGCAATTCGCGGCTGCCCGGCGACGCCGAGCGCCGGCCGATCGGCGCCCTTTCCGGCTGGTTTGAAGATCGTGTGGTGAGCAACACGGTGCTGGCCATGATCTGCAACATCGGCCGTATCGCGCCAGCGACGACCCCCGCGATCAATCGCTTCGCCACCCGTGTCTACGGCAACCGGTCCTATCGCGACCACTCGCACGAGGTCTTCGCGAGCCCGCGCACCACCCGTTTTCGCGAGATGGAGTACGCGATCCCGCGCCAGTCGGTACCGGATGCTCTGCGTGACATCCGCAGGCTCATCGACGCCAGAGGCTGGCGGATCTCCTTCCCCGTCGAGGTGCGTGTCGCCGCCGCCGACGACAACTGGCTGTCGACCGCGCAGGGGCGGGAGACCGGGTACATCGCCGTGCACCGGTACTTCCGTGACGACCACGACGAGTATTTCCGCGGGGTGGAGCAGGTGCTGCGCGCCTATCGTGGACGGCCGCACTGGGGCAAAATCCACTACCAGGACGCCGCTTCGCTCGCCGAGCTCTACCCGCATCACGGGGATTTCGTCGCGGCGCGCAACCGGCTCGACCCCGAGCGGCGCTTCACCAACCCCTACCTGGATCGGGTACTCGGCGCCTGACCTGGTTGCTCGGTTCAGGTCAGATGGTGAGCAGTGAGTGCAGCGTCCTGCCTGGCAGCCTGGTCCGTCCGTGGAGCTCGGCGATCTCCAGCGCCACGGCGATCCCGGCGACCGACCAGCCCGCGCGCTCGATGAGCGAGCAGCTCGCTGCGAGAGTTCCACCGGTGGCAAGAACGTCATCGAGCAGCAGCACCCGCGAACCGGGCAGCAGCTCGTCGGGATGCAGCTGAAGCGTCGTACTCCCGTACTCGAGGTCGTAATCCTCGGAGAGAACGGCGCGGGGAAGCTTCCCTGGCTTCCGGATCATGACGACGCCGTGCTCGCAGGCGTAGGCCGCCGCGGCGGCCAGTACGAAGCCCCTGGCTTCGACACCAGCGATCGCGTCGAAGGCGCCGGTGAACGGCTCAAGCAGCGCATCTGTCACGGTCCTGAGGGCCGGACCGTCGGCGAAGACCGGCGTCAGGTCGCGGAAGGTGATACCCGGCTTCGGAAAGTCCGGGATGACTCTGCTCAGTCTCTCGATCGCCTCGCGTGCTGCCTCTGGCGGCATCCGTCGTCCTCCCGATAGGCGGCCGTCGTGCAGTGCGCCGCGCTGCCCATTGTCGCACCACGAGCGGCACGCCAGAATGCGCCGGATGGGGCCTCCGAGTTCGCTCGGAGCTTGCCGCGAACCCAGCCAGCGCACTGGACGCGTTGGTTATAGTTGTCAGCACGTGTCGCGCCTCCCCACCGCGACCACGCAGCACCAATGAGGCAGAGCACCCCAAGGCAAAGCACCCAAAGGCAGAGCACCTAAAGAGAGTGGCAATGGAACTTCTCATCGTCGTAGGCATCATCGTCCTGCTGATTGTGATCATCGGTATCTACCTGTGGTCGACCTACAACGGGCTGGTGCGACTGAATGTGCGCGTGGATGAGGCGTGGAGCGACATTACGGTGCAGCTCAAACGCCGAGCCGACCTAATCCCCAACCTCATCGAATCGGTGAAAGGCTATGCCGCCCACGAGAAGGGCGTCTTCGAGGCTGTCACCAAGGCTCGGGCCGAGTCCCTCAGTGCGAACACCCCCGTGGATGCTGCCGCCGCCGAGAACCACATGCAGTCCGCGCTGAAGAGCATCTTCGCCGTCGCGGAAGCCTATCCCCAGCTGCAGGCCAGCCAGAACTACCTCCAGCTGCAGGGTGAGCTCGTCGACACCGAGGACAAAATCCAGGCATCACGTCGCTTCTACAACGGTGGCGTGCGCGAGATGAACACGAAGGTCAAGACCTTCCCCAACACCCTGTTCGTGCGTGGCCTGGGCTTCAAGGAGCGCGAATTCTTCGAGGTGACCGATTCGGCGGCCATCGCCGAACCGCCGCGCGTGCAGTTCTAAGCCGTCAGTTCGTTGGTCGAGCCTGTCGACATCCCTACCCGAATAAGTAGCGGCCCATGTATCGCGCGATAGCAAAGAATAAGCGCAACACCGTTTTCATCATCCTGCTGTTCCTGATCATCATCGGTGCGCTCGGAGTTCTTGCCGGCTACATCTACCACAGCTGGTCGATCTCGATCACCGTGCTGGTGGTCGCCACCGGCTACGCGCTGATCCAGTACTTCGCGGCGAGCAGGCTCGCCGTCACCATCTCTGGCGGACGAGAGATTCAGAAGGCCGACAACCCACGCCTCTATCGGATCGTGGAGAACCTCTCGATCACCGACGGCCTGCCGATGCCGAAGGTCTACATCGTCAACGATCCGGCGCCCAACGCCTTCGCGACCGGACGTGACCCGCAGCATGCCTTCGTCGCGGCCACCACGGGGCTCCTCGACATCATGGACGACGCGGAACTCGAGGGCGTGATGGCGCACGAGATGGGACACGTGCAGAACTACGACACTCGGGTCTCCATGATCGTCTTCGGGCTGGTCGTGGCGATCGGATTCATCGCCGACCTCTTCCTGCGCTTCGCATTCTTCGGCGGGCGCGGCAACGACCGCAACAACGGCGGTGGCGGCGGAAACCCGATCGTGCTGGTCTTCGGCCTGGTCGCCATGATCATTGCCCCGCTGGTGGCTGCCGGGGTGCAGGCCGCCATCTCCCGGCAGCGCGAGTACCTGGCCGACGCCACGAGCGCCATGACCACCAGGAACCCGGATGCCCTGGCCAGCGCCCTGGAGAAGCTCGCGCAGTACGGCCGCCCGATGCAGCGGCAGAATAGCTCGATGTCTCACCTGTGGATCTCCGACCCGAACAGGCCAGGCATGATGAGCCGCCTGTTCAGCACCCACCCGCCGATCCCGGAGCGCGTCGCGCGCCTGCACAAGATCGGCGGCGAGTTCTAGGTTCGCCGGTTTCGGTGACGAAAGTCGCCAAGTGGCCCTTGAGCGTCGGTCGTCGGGGCAATATGGCGACTTTCGTGGGATTCAGCCGACCGGTATGACTCTCACGCCAAGCTCCGCAGCCACTGCGCCCGCCAGATCTCCGCGGCCCATCACCTCGATGTCGTTGAGTCCCTGCCAGGTGGCTATCTCGCGCAGTACAGGAGCAACGCGCGAAGCGGTTTCCGGCGCGGCATCCACCTCGGTCCAGGCCGACTGCACGCGCAGCACACGGTTCTGCCTGTCGCTCTTGAGGTCGACCCGGCCTGCCAGCCTGTCATCGATCAAGAGGGGGAGTGTGTAGTAGCCGAAGATGCGCTTGGGGGCCGGCGTGTAGATCTCGATGCGGTAGCGGAAGCCGAACATCCGTTCCGTACGATCGCGATCCCACACCACCGGGTCGAATGGTGAGAGCAGCGCAGCCGTTTCGATGCGTCGCGGAATGCGGGCATCCCGATGCAGCCAGGCCGGCCGATTCCAGCCGTCGACGGTGATCGGCAGGAGCTCTCCGGCATCCACCAGGTCGTCGACGGCGGCCTTCGCCGGAGCCTGCTTGAGGCGGAAATAGTCGGCCAGGTCGCTGAGAGTGCCGATGCCGTGGGCACGGGCGGAGATCCTCATCAGTCGACGGATGGCGTCCTCACGCGGCACCTCGGTGTCGAGCACGCTCTGGGGAAGCACCGATTCGGCGAGGGCATAGGTGCGCTCGAACCGGGTTCGGCCTGCGGTCACCACGTCGCCGAAGCGGAACAGGTACTCGAGGCCAGCCTTCACATCCGACCAACCCCACCACGATCCGCTGCCCTTGTTCGCGTCGTGCTCGATCTGACTGGCGGCGAGTGGCCCCTTCGCTGCGAGTTCCCGCTTGAGCCACTCGAGCATCTCGCCGTTGGATTCAACCCAGCCGCCGGCTTTGCTGCCGTATTTCGCCCGGTTGTCATCCATCCGCCAGCGGAACAGCGGCCAGGTCTCGACCGGGATGATCGCTGCCTCGTGGGCCCAGTACTCGATGTAGCGCCCCTTCCTGGCGAAGGTGAGCCTGTCGAGGTCTGCTTTGTCGTAGGCGCCGAGGCGGGAGAACATCGGCAGGTAGTGGCTGCGCTCGAAGACATTGACCGAGTCGAGCTGCAGCAGCCCCAGCCTGTCGATCGCCAGGTTGAGCTGCCGGGTGCCCACCGCTTCGGAGCGGGGTCGACCGAAACCCTGCGCGGCGAGGGCGATACGGCGAGCCTGTGCAGCTGAGATCTTGGGAAGACGCGGGGTCTCAGGAGCACGCAAAACTGTCTGAACCATCGCTCACGACCCTACTGGCCGCCACCGTCAGTCGATCAGTGCGTCAGTCTGCCGGTCAGTGCGAGGGCTGCAACTCGGCCAGTGACAGCACGTCCACCACGCTGTCGAGGATGTGGTCGTGCGGATGCTTCGCCAACTCGTCTCGCCCTACGGCACCGGTCAGCACACCCACGCCGACCACGCCAGCGTTACGCGCCGCCAGCAGGTCCACGATCGTGTCGCCCGCGGCGAGGACAGCCCGCACGTCGGTGACCCCCGTCTTCTCCATGGCGTGCTGGATCAGGTAGGGCGCAGGCCGCCCGGCCGCCACCTCAGAGGCGGTGACCACCGCATCCAGCAGGTGCTCGCTGCCCGGGCCGGCAGTCCAGCCCAGCGAGTCGAGTAGAGGCACTGCGACCTCGTCGGAGAACCCTGTCGTCAGGGCGACCGCTATTCCGCGCGCGCTCAACTCGCGCAGTGCGTCTTCCACGCCGGGGAGGCCCACCGGCGGGGTCTGCCGGTAGGACAGGGCCAGGATCTCAAGGAAGCACCGGAAGGCGGCATCCACAATTTCCGATGTCGGCGGCACCCCGCCGAGCGTCATGAGAGCGGTGATGGCGGCGGACTTCTCCGTGCCCATCCACTGTTGCAAATCGGTCGCTGTGACCGTCGCACCGGTCTCCGTCACGCTCTGTTCAAGGGCGATATAGACGAGTCCGTGATCGTCGATGGTGGTTCCTGCCATGTCGAACGCGACGAGTTCGATCATCGTGCACCCCAATTCCGGTCGTTCCCCACAACCAAGCAGTGCACGGTAAACCGCCAGTGAACGGCGAGGGACGCAGGGAGAACGTGTGGCGAATTCCCGCTCGAGACAGTTGACCGGTCGCCCGATCATCCCCAGTGTCGATAGTCATGACTTCTCACGACCGGATGCTGGCCGAAAGCGACGTACTGATCGTGGGTGCAGGCATCGTCGGCCTCGCGCACGCGGCCGAGGCACTGCGGCACGGCCTCACTGTGACGGTGATCGACAGGGACAGCCGGGCGGTTGGCGCCTCGGTGCGCAACTTCGGGCACTGCTGCGTGACGGCGCAGTCCGGTGAGCTGCTCGACTTCGCCCTCGTCGCCCGGGAGCGGTGGTTGCACTACAGCGAACTCGCCGGCTTCTTCTCGGTGTCGGCTGGGGCGCTCGCGGTGGCCCGCAGCGCTGAAGAACTCGCGGTGCTCGACGAGCTGGCCGGGCAGCGCGAAAGCGGCCAGGTTCAGTTGCTCGCGGCATCTGAGGTCGAGGAGCGACTATCGGGCGATACCGGATCGGTGGTGGGCGGCGCTCTGCTTCGCGACGACCTGCGGGTCGATCCGCGGGAGGCCGTCGGTGCACTGGCGGCGTGGCTTCAGCAACAACCGGGCGTGCGGTTCTTCTGGCGGACCTCCTACCTCGGCGGCGATGGAGACAGTGCGATCACATCGCGCGGCACTGTCCGTGCCACCAGGACCATCGTGTGCGTCGGGCACGACCTCGACTACCTGTTCCCCGAACTGGCAGAACAGCATGAGGTGCGTCGCTGCGGGCTGCAGATGGCGCGCGTGGAGGCCCCGCGTGGCATCCGGATCGCTCCCGCAGTGCTCACCGGGACGTCGATGCTGCGCTATCCGGCCTTCACCGAGACCGGCGCTTCGCCAGCCCTGCGCGCGAAGATCGGCGCCGACGATCCGGGGCTCATCGACATCGACGCCAACGTCATGTTCACCCAGCGGCCGGATGGCTCCCTCCTGGTCGGTGACAGCCACCGTTACGACCTGACGATGGATTCGTTCCAGCGGGAGGCGACCTCAGAACTCCTGTTGGATCGCATCGCCCAGCTGCTCGGCGTGGATTCGCTGCGGGTGGTGGAACGCTGGCAGGGCGTCTACGCCTCCAGCCCGCAGCATCCGTATCTCGTCGAAGAGCCGCTGTCGGGGGTCTCCGTCGTCTCGGTCACCTCCGGTGTCGGGATGACCATCTCCTTCGGTCTGGCGAAAGCGGTCTTCGACGGCCTGGGCTGAGTGCGGCCTGGGCTGGGCGCATCGATGGACGACGCCTGTTGTCCTGCCGTTCACCTAACCGCTGCCGCGGTGTCATCGCGCGGGAGAAATATTCGACGAGGTCAGCTTTCGGTATCCGACTGTTCGCTCCACAGCGCGAACGACCGAGGTGACCTTCTGGAGGATTCCTTGATTAGCAAGCGTTACTTTGCCGGCGTCGCGATCGCTGCCGCCGTCGCAGTCTCACTCACCGCGTGTGCAGGCAGCAACAGCGGAACTGCCGGGAGCACGAGTTCGGTGAACGCGAAGACCGCGAAGACCGCGACGAGTGCGAAGGATGTCGGCGGAATGGACGCCCTGGTCAAGGCCGCCAACGCAGAGGGTCAGCTCAACGTCATCACCCTCCCGCCGTCGTGGGCCAACTACGGCAAGATCATCGCCGGCTTCGAGAAGAAGTACCCGAAGATCACGATCAACTCCGCGAACCCCGACGGTTCGAGCGCCGACGAGGTCGCCGCTGCGAAGGCCCAGAAGGGCCAGACGACGGCTCCGGACGTCTTCGACATCGGCACCGCGGTGTTGCAGCAGAATCTCGACCTGGTCGCTCCCTACAAGGTGGCCAACTGGGCGGACATCCCCACCGATTTCAAGGATGCTGACGGCAAGTGGTACTACGACTACACCGGCCTCATGTCGGTCGGCTACGACTCCTCGGTGATCAAGACGGCGCCGAAGAAGATCGACGACCTCCTCGGCTCGGCTTATAAGGGCAAGGTCTCCATCAAGGGCGACCCGACCCAGGCCAACGAAGCTGCGAGCGCGGTCTACATGGCGGCGCTGCAGAGCGGTGGCTCGGCCGAAGACATCCAGCAGGGCATCGACTTCTTCGGCAAGCTCAAGGGCGCCGGTAACTTCCAGGCCGTGACTCCGACCCAGGCGACTGTGGCCTCGGGCGAGACCCCGGTCGTGATCCAGTGGAGCTACAACAACCTCGCCTGGGGCAAGGCGGGCGGCGCATCGGGCAACGCGAACTTCACGACGGTCGTCTTCCCCGGAACGGCTCTCGGCAGCTACTACAACCAGGCCATCAACGTCGACGCTCCGCACCCCGCAGCCGCGCGCCTCTGGGAAGAGTGGATCTACAGTCCAGAGGTGCAGAACCTCTACCTCGCCTCAGGAGCCTACCCGGCCACCCTCACGGCGATGCAGGACAACAAGAAGGTTGACACGAAGGTTCTGGAGTCCGTGGGGGCGGCACCCAAGGACTTCGCCCAGCTGACCGCGGACCAGGCCACCAAGGCCGCGACCCTGCTCACCTCCAAGTGGGCTGCGGCGATCGGCTGATCCACGCATGACGACTGTCGCAACTCCGCTTGCGCCAGCTGACACCGCGAGCGGCGCCGGGGCGAACCCCCGGCGTCGCAGCGTGGTGTGGCTGGGTCTGGTGCCGTTCGCCGCCTACGTGGTGCTCTTCCTGGCCATCCCCGCGATCCTCGCGGTCGGAAGCGGATTCTTCGACAATGCCGGCGCCTTCACCTTCGCCAACCTCGCGGCCTTCGCCAATCCCAACATCCTGCAGAGCTTCGTCAGTTCGATCTGGATCTCGGCCCTCACCGCCTTACTCGGTGCGGTTATCGGGGCTCTCGTCTGCTTCGCTCTCCTCGGCACCAGGCCGGATGGCTTCCTGCGTACCATCGTGGACTCGGCCAGCAGTGTGCTCGCCCAGTTCGGCGGGGTGATGCTCGCCTTCGCCTTCACCGCGACGATCGGCACGCAGGGTTTCATCACGACGTCTCTGGTCCATCTCGGTCTCGCCGACAACATCTTCAACAGTTTTGACAACAAGGGCACCTGGATCTACCAGGTGTCGGGGCTCGTCATTCCTTACCTGTACTTCCAGGTTCCGCTCATGGTGCTCACCTTCATGCCGGCCATGCAGGGACTCAAGACCACCTGGGCCGAGGCCAGCGCCACGCTCGGCGGCTCGCGGTTCACCTACTGGACCCGCATCGGCATGCCGATCCTGGCCCCGGCGTTCTTCGGCAGCCTCATCCTGCTCTTCGCCAATTCCTTCTCCTCCTATGCGACCGCTGCAGCGCTCATCTCGCAGGGTGGCATCATCCCGCTCGCCATCCGGCAGCAGCTCACTAGCGAGACCGTCGTCGGTGTCGCGAATGTGGCCGGCGTGCTCGCCCTCGGCATGGTGGTCGTCATGATCGTGCTGATGACCGCCTACTCCGCCCTTCAGCGCAGGGCATCGAGGTGGCAGCGATGACCGCCGCGGCAGCTGTCCAGACCATCACGAGCGAACCGGTGGTCAACCGTCGGCCTCGCGGAGTCGGATCTCGCGGGTTCGCAGCGGAACCGGGCAAGGTCACCCGATGGATCATTCTCGGCGTGGTGGGAATCGTCTTCCTGATCCCGATTCTCGCGATGATCGAGTTCTCCCTCCGTCTCGGCCAGCGCATCGACGGGGTGCAGAAGTACACCTTTTCCCACTACACGGCCGTCTTCGATCCCGCGAACTCCGCAGGGTACGAGAACCTCTTCCAGGGCATCACCAACTCGCTCGGCATCTGTCTGCTGACGGTCGCGATCGTGCTGGTGCTGCTTCTGCCGACGATGATCCTTGTGGAGCTCAAGTATCCGAAGCTCCGCGCGCTGCTCGAGTTCGTCTGCATCATCCCGGTCACGATCCCGTCGATCGTGCTGGTCGTCGGTTTTGTTCCGGTCTACTCCGTCGTCGCCTCGATCTTCGGCAGCTATCCGTGGACGATGGCTTTCGCCGTCGGCATCATCGTGCTGCCCTACGCCTACCGGCCGATCGCGGCCAACCTCGCCGCTGTCGAGGTGATCATCCTCAGCGAGGCAAGCCGTTCGCTCGGCGCCGGTTGGGGGAGCGTGCTGTGGCGCGTCATCCTGCCGAACCTACGGCGCGGCATCCTCTCCTCCTGCTTCATCACCATCGCGGTGGTGCTCGGCGAGTACACGATCGCGTCGTTCCTCAGCCAGAACACCTTCCAGACCGCGCTCATCCTCGTGCAGCACACCGATCCCTACGTCGCCGTGATCTTCGCGCTGTTGGCGTTGATTCTCGCCTTCGTTCTTCTCCTCATCATCGGCCGCATCGGCTCCGCTTCCCCCGGCGGATTCAGGCGCAAACGGAGGTCAGCATGACAGTCACCACAGCGGGAACCGCCCAGTCCAGCCTCGCCACCCGAGAGGGTGCAACAGTCGAACTGCGCAACGTGATCAAGGATTACGCGGGCCATCGCGCCCTCACCGGTGTGAACCTCTCGATGGCGCCAGGCGAGTTCATCGCGCTGCTCGGCCCCTCCGGCTGCGGCAAGACGACGGTGCTGCGGGCGCTCTCGGGACTCGAGAGCATCTCCGAAGGCCGCATCCTCATCGATGGCGTGGACGTCGCCCACACACCTGTCAACAAGCGCGACATCGGCATGGTCTTCCAGGCCTACTCGCTCTTCCCGCACATGACAGTGACGCAGAACGTCGAATTCGGCCTGCAGATGCGCAAAGTGGATGCCGCCAGCCGGCGAACCCGGGCGGCAGAAGCCCTGGAGATGGTCGGTCTCGGCCACCTCGGCGCGCGCTACGCCCACCAGCTCTCCGGTGGACAACAGCAGCGGGTCGCCCTGGCGAGGGCCCTCGTCACCCGCCCGCGCGTGCTTCTGCTGGATGAACCGCTGTCGGCGCTCGACGCCAAGGTGCGCGTGCAGCTCCGTGACGAGATCCGCCGCATCCAGACGGATCTCGGCATCACGACACTCTTCGTCACCCACGACCAGGAGGAGGCGCTCGCCGTCGCCGACCGGGTCGCCGTCATGCGCGACGGCAACATCGAGCAGGTCGGTTCACCGGAGGACCTCTACACGCAGCCCGCGACCTCCTTCGTGGCGACCTTCGTCGGGCTCAGCAACGCCGTCGAGGGCGAGCTGGTGGGCGATGCGGTCTCGGTGTTCGGCCGGACGCTTCCGCTCCTCGGAACCGGTCCGAAGAACGGGCCGGTCACGGCTTTCATCCGCCCTGAAGACATCGCACTCTCCACCGCGGGCATCCCCGCGACGGTCGTCGTGTCGAGCTTTCTCGGATCGCTGCGACGCACCCAGGTCCGGCTGGACGACGGCACCCTGCTGTTTGTGCAGCATGACGTGCGCACCCGCCCGATCACGGGGGAGATCGTGCACCTCGAACTCACCGGACAGCCGGTCGCCGTGAGCGCGCGAGAGGCCTGAATCCATACCGCTCGGCGTATACACGCAGACGTAGACTGACCGGGTGACGTTCGGACGGCGAAAGACAGCATCTGCTCGGCTCGTTCCTGACGAAGTCGAGACAGCGAAGAAACGGGCTGACGCCTCCGTGCCGGTCGGCATGCGGATAGCGGGCGCCTGGTCATGGCGCATTCTTGCGATTCTGGCCGTCGTCGCGGTGTTCATCTTCCTGGTCAGCCAACTGCGCGAGATCGTGGTGCCGTTCATGGTGGCGATACTGTTGGCCGCGCTGCTCGTGCCGTTCGTGCAGTTCCTGCAGCGCCACCGCTGGCCGAAATGGCTGGCTGTCGCGGTGGCCGAGATCAGTCTCATCGCCATCGTCTCCGGCCTCGTGGTGTTGGTCGTGCTGCAGGTTCGCAGCGGCTTCCCCGACCTGCAGAAGCAGACGGTGCAGGCCTATGCCGACCTCAAACAATCCCTGCTCGATTCGCCGCTGCACCTCACCAACGCCGACATCAACAACTATCTCGGCCAGGCGCTGGCCGCGATTCAGAAAGACAGCCAGGCTCTCATCTCCGGCGCCGTCTCCGTCGGATCCTCCGCCGGCCATTTCCTCGCCGGCCTGCTGCTGACACTGTTCGCCACCCTGTTCATGCTCATCGATGGCAAAGGCATCTGGCGCTGGTTCGTGCGGCTCTTCCCGCGCAAAGCGCGTGCAGCCTTCGACAGCTCGGGCCGGGTGGGCTGGGTCACCCTCACCAACTTCGTGCGGGTGCAGATCTTCGTCGCCTTCGTCGACGCCGTCGGCATCGGTCTTGGCGCCTACATCCTCGGGCTCTTCTTCGGCGGGTTTCCGCTGGTCATTCCGATCGCGGTGGCGGTCTTCCTCGGCTCCTTCATCCCCGTGGTCGGCGCCGTGCTCACCGGAGTGCTCGCCGTCTTCGTGGCGCTGATCTACCTCAATCCGTTCGCCGCCCTCCTCATGCTCGCCGTCGTCATCCTGGTGCAGCAGATCGAAGGCCACATTCTCCAGCCCTTCATCATGGGAAACGCTGTGAAGGTTCATCCACTCGCCGTGGTCTTCGCGGTCGCGGCGGGCGGATTCCTCGCAGGCATTCCCGGCGCGCTCTTCGCGGTTCCCGTGGTCGCGACAGTCAACGTGATGACCAACTACGTTGCCCGCGGGGAGTGGCGCACGAACCCTGACCCGACGCTGAAGGATGCCCTGCGCGATGCCTGAGACCACACTGGCCGGTCCAACTCTGGCCGACTTCGAACGTGCAAGGGGCGTCGTCTCCCGCGTCGCCGAGGTCACGCCGATGGAGAGTTCGCACTACCTCGCCGAGTTGCTCGGCTCCCCGGTACATCTCAAGTGCGAGAATCTGCAGCGCACGGGGTCATACAAAATTCGTGGGGCCTACAACCGTCTCGCGCAGCTCAGCGACGAGGAGAAGGCCAGGGGGGTGGTCGCAGCATCCGCCGGGAATCACGCCCAGGGGGTCGCCTTCGCCGCCCGTGAGCTCGGCATCGCTGCCACGATCTTCATGCCCATCGGTGTCGCGCTGCCGAAGTTGCAGGCTACCCGCAACTATGGCGCCGATGTCGTGTTGCGCGGTCACACCGTCGAAGAGCCGCTGCGTGCTGCCGCCGAATTCGCGGCATCCACCGGTGCGGTGCTCATCCCGCCCTTCGACCACAGGGATGTCGTGGCAGGCCAGGGAACGCTGGGTCTCGAGATTCTCGACCAGGTGCCCGATCTCGACACCGTCATCGTTCCGATCGGCGGCGGTGGACTCATCGCCGGGGTCGCCAGTGCCCTCAAGCAGCGTTTCGCGCTGAAGGGTCGCACGGTGCGCATCATCGGCGTGCAGGCCGAGAATGCGGCCGCCTACCCGGTCTCGCTGCGCAACGGAGTCTCGACTGAGATCACCATCACGCCGACCATCGCCGACGGTATCGCCGTGAGCAAACCGGGCATGCTCAACTTCGACATCATCAAAGACGCGGTGGACGAAGTGATCACCGTGACCGACGACGACATCGCCAGGGCGATGCTCGTGCTGCTCGAGCGCGCGAAGCTCGTGGTCGAGCCTGCCGGAGCAGTGTCGGTGGCGGCCATCATGACCGGGCAGGTACTGAACGCCGGCACCACGGTGGCCATCCTCAGCGGAGGCAACATCGACCCGCTCGTGATGGAACGCGTGATCTCCCGCGGGCTCGCGGCATCCGACCGCTATCTGAAACTGCGGCTGCTGCTGCCCGACCGTCCGGGCCAGCTGGCGCGGATCGCCGAACTTATCTCCGAAGCGAACGCCAACGTAGTCGAGGTGCTGCACACTCGCCATGGCCGCAACGCGCTGATCAGCGATGTCGAGATCGAACTGAGCGTGGAGACACGGGGACCGGAACACGTCGAACGGGTTCTCGGGCATCTCATCGAGGCCGGCTATGACCCCCGGGTGGACTTCTAGCCGTTACGGAGCGTAGGTATCGACCTTTTCGATCTCGACGCTGATCTCCTTGCCGTTCGGCGCGATGTAGCTCGTGGTCTCGCCGACCCGATGGCCGAGGATCGCGGTGCCGAGAGGGCTGCCCTCGCTATAGACGTCGAGGTCGCTGCTCTCTTCTCCCACGATCTCGCGGCTGCCGAGCAGGAAGACGCTGCGCTCGCCAAGGATCTTCGCGGTGACGACGGTTCCCGACTGCACGATTCCGGTGTTGGCCGGGGCATCGCCGACCTTCGCGTGACGCAGCAGCTCGGTGAGAACGCGGATGCGGGCCTCGATCTTGCCCTGCTCCTCCTTGGCGGCGTGGTAGCCGCCGTTCTCCTTCAGGTCGCCTTCTTCGCGGGCGGACTCGATCCTCTTCGCGATCTCGGTTCTGCCTTCGTTCGACAGCTGCTCGAGTTCTGCACTGCGGCGGTCGAACGCTTCCTGGGTCAGCCAGGTATCGGTTGTCTCGTTGGACACGTTGCGCTCCTAGGGGTGGACGATCCGGCGCATGGCTGCAGGTTTCTTAGAACTGAGTTTTCTTAGAACTGAGTTTTCTTAGAACTGAGTTTTCTTAGAACTGAGTTTTCTTAGAACTGAGCAGCGCGACCGGGATAAAGAAATGAGACCGGCCGCTCGGCCGGTCTCTGTATCGAAATGACAGTTTAGGTCAGCCAGCAGCGGTAGATCAACCCGGTTACGCCGAGTTCCGAGCTACGAACGGTCTGGGTGTGCGATGTCGTATACCTGGTGGATGCCGCAACCTTGACCACACGCCAGCCCACGATGGCGTGAGCGTCGTTCTGTACCTGCAGGGCGCAGCTGGCCGTGCTGCCCACCGGCATCGACACCTGGTAGCTCACGCTGACCGTGCGGTCGTCGATGATTCTGTTGCCTTTGTCTTCGGCGTCGATGGAGCTTCCGGCCTGGTCGAGGCCGGCCCAGATCACCCAGGCCACGATCACGATCCCGCAGGCGATTCCCGCCACCAGGTAGATCAGGCGATCGCGTCGCTTCTTCTCCGGGGTGCGACCATAGCGCGCGTTGAGAGCGGCGGCATCCGGTCGATCGACCCGGTCGGTGGCGGTCATGACAACATCCTTGGCGATTAGTCTTGAAGGCAAGGTTATCCGCTACAACCAAGGAGTTCGGTGACACTGCGCCTGCTTGCCGTGCATGCCCATCCCGACGACGAGTCGAGCAAGGGTGCAGGTACCTATGCTTACTACCGTTCACGCGGTGATGAGGTCATGGTCGTCAGCTGTACGGGTGGCGAGCGGGGCGACATCCAGAACCCGGCGCTCGAAGCCACAGCGATGGCCGACCGCGACATGGCGGGCCTTCGCCGCATCGAGATGGCGAGGGCCCAGACGCTCGTCGGCTTCGAGCATCGCTGGCTCGGCTACCAGGATTCTGGTCTCCCTCAGAATGACGAGACGGTGCCGGTGAACAGCTTCGCCCTCATCCCGCTCGAAATCTCGGCTGAGCCGCTGGTGAAGATTATCCGTGAGTATCGGCCGCAGGTGCTCGTGACCTACGACGAGACCGGCGGGTACCCGCATCCGGACCATATCCGCACCCACGAGATCTCCGTGTACGCCTTCGACGCCGCGGCGGATGCGACACGGTACCCGGATGCTGGCGAGCCGTGGCAGATCTCCAAGGTCTACTACGACCGCATCTTCAACTTCCCGCGCATCGATGCGATGTACCAGTCTCTCCTCGCGGCCGAACCGGAATCACCGTTGCTCGAACAGTTGGCCGACGTCCGAGGGTGGATGCAGGACCGCCCGAGTCTCGCGACCTCTCAGGTTCCGGTGGGAGAGTTTCTCGAGGTGCGCGACGACGCTCTCCGCTCTCACGCCAGCCAGGTGGCTCCGGACAGTTCCTTCTTCTTCTGGCCGAACGCCCTGCAGCGTGCGGCGTGGCCATTCGAAGACTTCCAGCTGGCGAAATCCCTCGTCGAGACAAGCCTTCCCGAGACCGACCTCTTCGCCGGTATCGCCAACGATTCCCAAGGAACAGCATGAACGCGATCGTGTTCGCCATCATCCAGACGGCGACCGGCACCCCACAGCCGAACTTCGACGAGACCTCTGTCACGCCGGGCTGGGTGGGATTCGCGATCACCTTCGGTGTGGCCGCGATTGTGGTGTTGCTCTGCATCGACCTGGTGCGTCGCGTGAGGCGGGTGCGCTACCGCGGTGAGATCCGCGAGCAACTCGAGGCCGAGCGTGCCACAGCAGAACGCGGGGGAGCCTCGAAGCCCCACGATTAGCTTCTGGGCGCCGCGTCAGGTGAAGACAGGCGGGTTGATCGCCACCAGGAAGATGCCCGTCCAGTGGCAGAGGAACGCCAGCAACGTCAGCGAGTGAAAGATCTCGTGGAATCCGAAGACCCCGGGAATCGGGTTCGGCTTCTTGAAACCGTAGACCACGGCTCCGATCGTATACAGCAGCCCGCCGACCAGGATGAGCGTCATCATCACGGCATTGGCCTGGAAGAAGTCGATGATGAAGGCGAGCGACGCGTAGCCGAGCAGCAGGTAGAGCGGCACGTAGAGCCACCGCGGCGCGCCGATCCAGAAGATACGGAACCCGATGCCGAGGAGCGCGCCGCCCCAGACCAGGCAGATGAGCAGTACCGCTTTGTCGTGGGGGAGGGCGAGCACTGTGATCGGCGTGTAGGAGCCAGCGATCAGCAGGAAGATGTTGGAGTGGTCGAGGCGCTTGAGCAGGCGCTTGGTCTTCTCGCGCCAGTCGAATCGATGGTAGAGCGCTGAGATGCCGAAGAGCAGTAGCGATGCGAGCACGAAGACGGCGGAACTCAGCTTGGCCGCGACACCATCCGCGAGGGTGATGAGGATGATGCCGAGGGCGATGGCCACCGGGAAGGTTCCAGCGTGGATCCAGCCGCGCCAGGTCGGTTTCTTCTCGACGGCCGGGGTCGTCATGGCATCCTCGAGGAGCGGGATGTTGGGCAGCGCAGCACCGCCGTCATCCGGCACGTCGGGCTGGTGCCTGTCCTCGCTCATGGCGTCAGCATAGGCCCGCGGACGCCGCAGTGGCTGGGAACAGTTCGGCCGGTGTGGACTAGCGTAGTGACGTGGCAAAACGGGAAATTCCTCTGGGACGAGGCATCCTTTACGGTGTCTACCAGAATCGCATCCGCCGTTGGCTGACCACGCAGGATCTCCCAAGGCACGTGGCCATGATGATCGACGGCAATCGACGCTGGGCTCGCCAGCGCCTGCTCGAGACCGCCGCCCACGGGCATCGCGCGGGGGCGGCGAAGATGCTCGAGTTCCTCACCTGGTGCGACGATCTCGACATCGACGTAGCCACGCTCTACCTGCTCTCCACCGACAATCTCAGCGGGCGTTCGACCGATGAACTCACTGAGTTGTTCCAGATCATCGCGCAGCTGGCCGACGATCTGGCCCACGTGCGCGATTGGCGGGTGCAGCACGTCGGCTCCTATGACGGCCTGCCGGACTACCTGGTCGCCGCACTGCAGGCCGCGGAGAAGCGCACGAAAGACAACACGGGCCTGCACATCAATCTCGCCGTCGGCTACGGCGGTCGGCGGGAGATCGCGGATGCGATGCGCAGCATCGTGGAACAGCACGGCAAAGAGGGGGGCACCCTCGACGCGCTCGCCGAGATCCTCACCCCGGAACTCATCGGCGACCACCTGTACACCGTAGGGCAGCCGGATCCCGACCTCGTCATCCGCACCTCAGGGGAGCAGCGACTCAGCGACTTCATGCTCTGGCAGAGCGCGCACAGCGAGTTCTATTTCGTGGAGGCTCTCGGCCCCGACCTTCGCGAGGTCGACTTCCTGCGTGCCCTGCGCGACTATGCCCGCCGTCAACGACGCTACGGAAGCTGAGCTCATGACCACCATCGATGCCTACGCCGCGAGTTTCGGCGAAGAACCCGGCTTTCTCGACTTCGCCCATATCGGCCCACTTGCCCCCTCCGTGATCGAGGAGAGCAACGGGCAGCTCGAGCTACTGCGGCGGGCACGCTTCGGCAGTCTGAACAGCCTCGACCAGCAGGACGAGCGGATGCGCGATGCCGTGGGCGCGGTCACCGGCTTCCGATCCGACCAGGTCGTCTTCCAGCCGAACACCAGCAGCGGGCTCATGCACGCGATGTTCGGTCTGACCGGCGGGGTGCTGTTCTCGCCATCAGAATTCCCGAGCATCACCTATGCCGCAGCGCGTGCCGCGGCCGCCCTCGGCGTGCTGGCGCCGATCCATCTGGACACCGCAGGCGGCCCCATCACGCCGGGTATCGTGCGCGACCAGCTCACACCGAGCACCGTGGCCGTAGCGGTCAGCCTGGTCGACTATCGCACCGGATACCTCACCGACATCGAGGGCGTCCGCCAGGTGATCGGCGACCGTCTGCTGATCGTCGACGCCATGCAGGGTTTCGGGGTGGTTGACGCGCCATACCAGGTCGCTGATGTGGTGGCATCCGGTGGCCAGAAATGGGTGCGTGCCGGCTGGGGCACCGGTTTCCTGGCTCTCAGCGACAGGGCGGCGGAACGCCTCACTCCGGTATTCTCCGGTTACGGCGCGGCCGACGGCGATGCGCTCGAGGGGATGCTGCTGCCGACGCACGGGGCAGGCGCCTTCGCGATCAGCCCGCCGAGCGCCGTCGCCCAGGCGCGCTTTGCGGCGGCCCTGGAGGGGATCGCAGACGTCGGGGTGGCCGCGATCGGAGCGCGAGTGACGGAGAAGGTCTCGCGCCTGATCGAACTTGCTGACGAGTTCGCCGTGCCGGTGTCGTCGTCACGGGCCGAGAACGAACGTGCGGGCATCGTGGTGCTCGCACCGGCGGCTGACCAGCTCACCGTGCTGACGGCATCGCTGTTCAACCACGGGGTCTCGGTGACGACCAGGGGAGGCGCGGTGAGGGTGAGTCCCCACGTCTCTACGGATGATGAGACCTTCGACATGCTGCGTGCCTCGTTCACCAGTTACGCCTCGGCCATCACCGTCTGACCGGCAGGTGAATTAACCCTCCCGTAACCCCGCGCCGGGCGTGTCGCTCAGTGTGTCTCCAGAACGTGGACGTAGCGTCAGTCACATCAGGTATGGCGCCTGATCGAGACGGCCACGTAAGTTCGTTTCGGGATGCACGTCGGCCGTCACGGGACTGGATCCGAGCGCGAAGCGCTCGGGGATGGAGCAAACGTGGCCCTGCCCGAATACACCAAGCAGAAGACAAGCCAAACTCCCCAGTCAGACTCGCAGACCATAACGACCGAGCGCACCTATGTGCTCGACACGTCGGTTCTGCTGTCTGACCCGAAGGCCATCTTCCGCTTCGCCGAACACCCCGTTGTGCTTCCGGTGATCGTGATCACCGAACTCGAGTCGAAACGCAACGACCCGGAGATCGGCTACTTCGCCCGCCAGGCGCTTCGCAATCTCGACGAGTTGCGTGTGCAGCACGAGCGACTCGATTTCCCGATTGCCGTCGGTCTGGGGGGTTCGCTCCGCGTCGAGCTCAACCACTCCAATATGTCGGTGCTCCCCTCAGGGCTGCAGCTGAACGACAACGACTCCCGCATCCTCGCAGTGGCATTCAACCTGTCCAACGACGGGCTGGATGTGACTGTCGTCTCCAAAGACCTGCCGCTGAGGGTTAAAGCCGCTTCGATTGGCCTGGCTGCAGAGGAGTACCGCGCAGAGTTGGCCGTCGACTCCGGCTGGACCGGAATGGCCGACATCACTCTCGGTTCCGAGCAGATGGCGCAGCTCTACGACAACGAACAGCTGGATTCGACGCTGCTCGGTGACGCGCCCATCAACACCGGGCTCGTCATCCATTCCGACCGCGGTTCGGCACTCGGGCGAGTTACCGCTCCCGGTCAGCTGCGCCTGGTGCGGGGCGATCGCGACATCTTCGGACTGCACGGCCGCTCAGCGGAGCAGCGCCTCGCCATCGACATGCTGCTCGACCCCGAAATCGGCATCGTTTCCCTCGGTGGGCGTGCCGGTACCGGAAAGTCCGCTCTTGCGCTCTGCGCTGGCCTCGAGGCCGTGCTCGAGAAGCAGCAGCACAAGAAGATCATGGTGTTTCGTCCGCTGTATGCGGTCGGCGGACAGGAGCTCGGATTCCTGCCAGGCGACGCCGCCGAGAAGATGAATCCCTGGGCTCAGGCCGTGTTCGACACCCTGGGTTCGGTGGTTTCGCAGAACGTGCTCGACGAGGTGATCGAGCGTGGGATGTTGGAGGTGCTGCCGCTCACTCACATCCGCGGGCGCTCACTGCATGACGCCTTCGTGATCGTCGACGAGGCACAGTCGCTTGAACGGAACGTGCTGCTGACAGTACTCAGCCGTATCGGCCAGAACTCGAGGGTAGTGCTCACCCACGACGTCGCGCAGCGCGACAATCTCAGGGTCGGTCGACACGACGGGGTCGCCTCGGTGATCGAGACGCTCAAGGGGCACTCGCTGTTCGGCCACATCACACTCACTCGCTCCGAGAGGTCCGCGATCGCGGCTCTCGTCACCGAGATGCTGGAGTCCAACGAGCTGGCCTGACGACCGAAACTGATAATGCGCTGACGCGGGATCGTGACGACTCCGTCACAGGGGTAGACAGCTTAGGCTCTTAGGGTGAACCCCATCGTGATTGCAGTGCTCGTCGCGCTGCTCATCCTGACCCTGTGGGGGTTCATCTCACCGAGGGGCCAGTGGCGGGTTCTCACCGGCTGGAGCCGTCGCGATCCCTACGTCAGCGAGCCTGGAGCGGTGGTTCTCGGTATCCACCGCCTGGTGGCGGCCGTCGCGCTGGTCGGCGTCGTCGCGGTGGGTATATCGCTGTACACGGCGCCCCAGCGCAGCCTGGCCAACCCCGAGATCCGCGCGCCGGTCAAGGAACTGGCGTGGGGGCTTCCGGAACCCGCGGTGGTCAATCGCGTTTTCGCTCCGCTCGATGCACAACCGGGCGGGCTCGTTGTGCAGCCGGTCCTCGCCTACGAGGCTGTCGACGGCAGCAAACGCGACCCGTCCTATCTCTTCGACCTCAAGAGCTTCGCACATTCCGGCACCGCCAACGGCGGCGGTTATATCGGCACCGACCCGTCGGCGGGGCTGAGCGCTCTCGACATGGCCGACATCGTCGTGCAGGTGCGGGGGGACAAGCGCTGCATTCCCTACCAGGTCGCTGTGATCGAGACGGAGAGCACCATCACCGTCGGCGTCTACTACGGCCAGCCCGACACGAAGGATCACGCCAATATCGCGCACATCACCGAGTGTGCGACTGATGGCGCAGAAGCCGATTCCACATCGGTGCTCGTGCCGATCAACCTCTCCGACGGCGTCCTCAACCGTGCCGTCGTCAATTTCGACGGCTCGCCAATCACGCAGGTCGGCGCAGCCGCCAAGAAGCCGGCCACGAAATAGCTCGACTCCGTTTAGGCCTGCGGCGGCTTCGTCATCGACAGTACGTCGAGGGCCGTGTCGAGCTGCTCGAGGCTGAGCTCGCCACGCTCGACGAAGCCGAGGTCGATAACGGATTCGCGGATGGTGATCGCTTTGCTCCCCGCGTTCTTGGCGACCTTCGCGGCGGCCTCGTAGCCGATCACCCGGTTGAGCGGAGTGACGATGGCCGGCGAAGACTCGGCGAGGGCGCGTGCGCGCTCGACATTGGCCCGGAGTCCGTCGACGGTCTTGTCGGCGAGAGCCACTGTCGAGTTGGAGAGCAGGCGGATCGATTCGAGCAGGGCCGTTCCCATGACCGGGATGGCGACGTTGAGTTCGAAGGCTCCGGATGCCCCGGCCCAGGCGATCGTGGCATCGTTGCCGATCACGCGCGCGGCCACCATGAGCACAGCCTCCGGGATGACCGGGTTGACCTTGCCCGGCATGATCGAGGAGCCTGGCTGCAGGTCGGGGATGTGCAGTTCGCCGAGCCCGGTGTTGGGGCCGGAACCCATCCAGCGCAGGTCATTGCAGATCTTGGTGAGACTGACGGCGATCACGCGGAGGGCACCGGACGCCTCCACCAGGCCGTCGCGGGCACCCTGCGCCTCGAAGTGGTCGCGTGCTTCGGTGAGTGGCAGGCCGGAGTCGGCGGCGAGGGCGGCGATGACCTTCTGCGAGAAACCTGCCGGAGTGTTGATGCCCGTTCCGACAGCGGTGCCACCGAGTGGCACCTCGGCAACGCGCAGGATCGTCGACTGCACACGTTCGATCCCATGACGGATCTGGGCGGAGTATCCGGCGAACTCCTGGCCGAGGGTGACCGGCGTGGCATCCATGAGGTGAGTTCGTCCGGACTTGACGACGCCCTTCCACAGTTCCGCCTTGGTCTCCAGCGACTGCGCGAGATGGTCGAGTGCGGGAACCAGGTTGCCGAGCAGCGCGCCGGTGACGGCGACGTGCACGGAGGTGGGGAACACGTCGTTCGACGACTGGGACGCGTTCACGTGATCGTTGGGGTGGACAGGCGAGCCGGCGAATCCTGTCGCGAGGGTCGCGAGCACCTCGTTCATGTTCATGTTCGAGGAAGTACCGCTGCCGGTCTGGTAGGTGTCGACGGGGAACTGGTCGTGATGGCGACCGGCGATCAGTTCGTCTGCGGCGAGCACGATGGCGTCGGCGACAGCAGCGTCCAGGATGCCGAGCTCCTTGTTCACCACAGCGGCCGAGCGTTTGATCCTGGCAAGAGCCACGATCTGGGCCGGCTCGAGCCCTGAGCCCGAGATCGGGAAGTTCTCGACGGCGCGCTGCGTCTGCGCGCTGTAGAGAGCGGATGCCGGAACCCTCACCTCGCCCATCGTGTCGTGCTCGATGCGGTACTGGCCTTCGGACTCCTGCGGCGAACTGCTCACGGCGCTGTGTCTTCCTCTTCTGTTCTGTGGCCTCGTGGGCCGGTGGTCGAGCTCTCAACCGTGCCGACGACGATGTCGGGAACGGCGGTGCCTTCGAGTAGCCGGTAGTTCGCGCCGACGATAGCCAGCGTACCCGCGGCGATGGCGTCACTGATCAGCTCCGAACTCTCCAACAACTCTGCGACGGTGTCGCGCAGGTGCTCACGCCCGACGTCCGCAGGATCGGGCTCACGGTCGGGACGACCCGATCGCACCCGTCGTACCGCGGGGATGATCTTTGTGATCAGGCCGAAGATGTGCGGCGGGAGCGGCACGGCATCCGCTTCCTGCGATTCGATCGCGGCGGCGACGGCACCGCACGAGTCATGACCGAGTACGACGATGAGAGGGACGTGCAGCACGGCGACGGCATATTCCAGCGAGCCGAGCACCGAATCGGAGATGACCTGCCCGGCGTTCCGTACGACGAAGAGGTCGCCGAGCCCTTTGTCGAAGATGATCTCCGCGGCCAGTCGGGAGTCACTGCATCCGAAGAGTGCGGCGTGCGGTGCCTGGTAGCTGGCCAGCTGCTCGCGATGTTCGACGTCCTGTCGTGGATGGCTGGGAGTGCCGGCCACGAAGCGCTCGTTTCCGCGCGTCATCTCGTGCCAGGCGTGTGCCGGTGTGCGTTGTTCTTCGATCACTTGCCGCTCCCATCCGTGTTACGGAGCTGGCTCGCCACGGCTTGCGCGAGCACCCTGAATTCTTTTGTTGCTGCCGTGCCGTGCAGCACCACACTGTTCGTTCCGACGGTCGTGGTCATCGAGTAGGCGAAGTTGCCGGTGTCTTCTTTGTCACGCCGGTCATAGACCTTCCAGTCCAAGCCGCCGACAGCGGCGCTGCCCGTAGATCGCGCCTTCTCGAGCTGGTTGGAGACCCAGGTCACGTTCGCGTCGATGCCCTGGGTGAAACTGATGAACTGGTTCGCCGGAGTGATGAAACCGATCGACCAGGCCGCGACATCGTCGGCACCGGTGTTGAGGCCTGCGGCATTCGCAGTCCATGAGTCAGGCAGGTCGGGGGCGACGAGGGTGTTCTTCACCTGCGGCTGGGCCTCGGAGGCAACAGTGTCGTAGGCCACTGGCGTGCGGTCGGGCTGGGTCGGTCGTACGACGACGAGCACGAGGAAGAGCACGATGGCGAGCGAGGCGAGCAGGGCGAGTACCAGATTGCGGAGGGTCTGGTTGGAACGATGCCGACGCGAACTTTCCGCCTTGCGCGCCGCCGTCTCCTCGGGCGTCTCCGGTCGCCCGAGTTCCGCGACGACGCGCGGAGGACGGCCCTCTGGGGTGGACACGGCTCTCAGTCGGTGGATGCGGCGCGTGCCGCATCCAATCTGGCCCTGGCCCCGATCAACCACTCCTCGCAACGTCGCGCGAGCGCTTCACCGCGCTCCCAGAGGGCGAGGGACTCCTCAAGGGTCGATGAACCCTGCTCGAGCTCGTTCACGACGCGCACCAACTCGTCGCGAGCCTGCTCGTAGCTCAACTCGGCGACATCGCCGGAGGAGGAATCGCCAGCGGAGGAATCGCCAGCGGAGGAATCGCCAGCGGAGAGGGTTGTTGCCACGGCTTAACTCTACCCAGCCTTGCCGCGGCTCGTCGGCCCCGTGGTGACCGTGGTGGTAGCCGTTCCGTCAGCCAGGGTGAGGAGGAGCGGAGTGCCGACGACGGCATCTTTCTCGCTGCGCAACACCGCGCCACTCGGGAGTTGGGCGATCGCGTAACCGCGGTCGAGCGTGCGCTGCGGCGACAGTGCGCGCAGCTGGGAGCGCAGTTCGATGACCCGGGTGTGCGAACGCTCGATCATGAGTTCGATGAGGTCTGCGCTGCGGGAGACGTAGCGCCCGAGTTCTTCTGCCCGGGAGTCGACGAGCCAGGCGGAACTCGCCAGCACGGGACGGGACCTCAGCTGCTCGAGCCTGTCGATCTCAGCGGAGACGAGTCCCGTCATCCGGCTGCCGATCCTCGCGCGAGCCTGCTGCACGCGGTTGAGCTCATCGGCGACGTCGGGGACCACCCGTTTTGCCGCATCCGTTGGTGTGGAGGCGCGCAGGTCGGCCACCTCGTCGAGCAGCGGCCGGTCGGCCTCATGCCCGATCGCGCTGACAATCGGTGTGGTGCAGGCGGCGGCTGTGCGTACGAGTGTCTCGTCGCTGAAGACCAGGAGATTCTGGAAGTCGCCACCGCCCCTGGCGACGATGATGACATCGACCTCGGGATCGGCGTCGAGCTTTTTCAGCGCGGCCGTCACTTCGCCGGACGCACGGTCGCCCTGCACGGCGGTGTGCACGACCCGGAACTCCACGGCCGGCCAGCGCAGCTGTGCGTTGCGCAGTACGTCTTTTTCGGCATCCGAGTCCTTGCCGGTGATCAGGCCGACGCAGCCGGGAAGGAATGGCAACCGTTTTTTGCGGCCGTGGTCGAAGAGTCCCTCGGCCTTGAGCATCTGGCGCAGGCGTTCGAGGCGCTCGAGCAGGTCTCCGAGGCCCACGTGACGCATCTCGAAGACCTGCATCGTGAGGGTGCCGCCCTTGACCCAGTAGTTGGGTTTGACCAGAGCGATGACACGGTCGCCCTGCTTGAGGTCGTCGGGGAGTTTTGCGCGCACTGACGACCACACCGTGAACCCGATGGTGGCATCGACCTCAAGGTCTTTGAGCTTGCCATAGACGTTGCCGCCGGATGCACCCCACTGGGTGATCTCGCCCTCCACCCACGCAGTGCCGAGCCTGTCGATCCAGCCCTTGATCTTGTTGGAGAGCAGCGCGACCGGCCACGGGGCGTCGGCGGTCGGTGGTCCGTCGACGATGGTCATGGCAGCCCGACCGGATTGCTACTCACTATGACTCGCCGCCGACGGGCTGCTCACCCACGAACTCGTGCGCTTCGCGGGCCAGTTCGTCCCAGAGCTGGACGTCGCTCACGCGTACCCACTTGCGACTCGGGTGGCCCTCCGAGCTGAACTGCTCCGCGACACCGCGGGTGACCAGGTCGTTCGAGCGCGACTCCGGGAGCTCGACGACGAGGTCGTTCTGCTCGAGGAAGGCGAATAACCTGCCGTGCACGACCAGCCCGCTCTCGTCGATCGTCACGCCGTTTTCGTCACGGAGAGAGAACTCGAGAGCCTCGTAGGCCTCGCGGGTCGCGTCACTTGCCATTGGTGGCCTCCCAGCCTGTCTGAACGCCCGCGAAGTAGAATCCATTCGTGAGCACGATAACCAACGGCGCGGCCGCCAGCCTCGACATGCCACGGATTCCCGCGGTACGTAACAGGCTACGGGACAACCCCGTCAACGGAACCAAGCGGGTACTGCTCGCGGCTCCACGTGGCTACTGTGCAGGAGTGGACCGGGCGGTGATCGCTGTTGAAAAAGCCCTCGAGCATTACGGCTCACCGGTCTACGTGCGCAAACAGATCGTGCACAACATTCATGTCGTCTCCACCCTCGAAAAGAAGGGTGCGATCTTCGTCGACGAGGTCGACGAGGTGCCGGAGGGTTCGCACATTGTCTTCTCCGCCCACGGGGTTTCACCGGCCGTTGTTCAGGGCGCTGCGGATCGCAACCTCGAAGCCATCGACGCGACCTGCCCTCTGGTGACCAAGGTGCATCGCGAGGCCGTGCGTTTCGCGCGGGACGACTTCGAGATCCTGCTCATCGGGCATGCTGGCCATGAAGAGGTCGAGGGCACCATGGGCCATGCGCCGGAACGCACGACGCTGGTCAACAGCCCGGCGGATGTCGCGGGTCTCCAGGTGAAGAATCCAGACAACCTCGTCTGGCTCTCCCAGACCACACTGAGCGTCGACGAGACGATGGAGACCGTGCGACTGCTGCGCGAGCGCTTTCCGAACCTGCACAACCCGCCGAGCGACGACATCTGCTACGCCACCCAGAACCGCCAGGTCGCCATCAAGAAGGTCGCGGAAGATGCAGAGTTGGTGATCGTGGTCGGCTCCGCCAACAGTTCGAACACCGTTCGCCTGGTGGATGTGGCTCTCGAGAACGGCGCCAAGGCTGCCTATCGCGTCGACTACGCGAGCGAGATCCAGCAGGAGTGGCTCGACGGCATCGCGACTGTCGGTGTGACCTCCGGGGCATCCGTTCCCGAGGTGTTGGTGCAGGAGGTGCTGGATGACCTCGCGGATGCCGGCTATGCCGACGTCAAGCAGATCGTCACCGCAGAGGAAGACCTGATGTTCTCGCTGCCCAAGGAGCTCCGTAAAGACACCAACGGCCAGGCCGACGAGCGTGGTCTCGGCGGCCGCACCCGACAGCTCGATTGGCAATCACGATGACCGACGACAGACCTCGTCCGCAGTACGGCGAGCACCGGCCGCCACCGCAGTACGGCGAGTACGCGTCTCCGCAGGAACAGGCGAAGGCCATGGGGGCATCCCTGCCGCCCCTCACGCACTACGCGCCGGTGGTGAACCATCCGACGAATGCGCAGCCTCACGGAGCTTCGACCTCGGCCAAGGGGACGGCTTCGGGCAAGACAGCGCCGCTCCGCTGGGATCTCATCCTCAGCAGCGGGCTCCTGGCCTACGGTCTCATCAACGTGATCTCCGGGTTCTTCCAGTTCTCCGACATGGGCCGACTGATCAACGATGTCTATTCGACCCAGGGCGTTGGTGACTTCACCTCCACGAGTCTGTCCGGGACCTTCGGCGTCGTCATCAACGTGACGAACGTGGTGCTCTGGCTGGTGGGGATGCTGCTCACCGTCCGGCTGCTGCGGCGCCGCAAGATCGCCTTCTATGTGCCGCTTGTGGCAGGCGCCGTCGCGTCGATTGTCGCGGCCACCTGCATGATGGTGCTGCTGTTCTCCGACCCGGCCTTCTCCGCCTACGTCAACGGGCACTAACGGCTCAGGCGCAATAACGCTCAGCTGAAGAGATGCGGGTCGTGCGCGACAGATCCGTAGAGGAACACCCAGAAGACGATTGCGGCCAGGAAACCGATGGCGACCTGTCCCTCGCGCATTGCCGCGGTTTCACAGTTACTTGCCGGAGTGTCCGGCGGAACCGAGTTGCTCCGTGGCCTGGATGACGCGCTTGGACATCGCGGTCTCGGCGATCTTGCCCCAGGCGCGGGGGTCGTAGATCTTCTTGTTGCCGACCTCGCCGTCGATTTTGAGGAAGCCGTCGTAGTTCTTGAGCACGGTGTCGGCGATCGAGCGACTGAACGCGTACTGGGTGTCGGTGTCGATGTTCATCTTGACGACGCCGTTGGCGACAGCGGTGGCGATCTCCTCGTCTGTCGAGCCCGATCCGCCGTGGAAGACCAGGTCGAGCGGCTTGGCGCCCGTGCCATACCGTGCAGCGATTCCGGCCTGAATCTCGCCGAGCAGCTCAGGCTTGAGCTTCACGTTGCCTGGCTTGTAGACGCCGTGCACGTTGCCGAAGGTGAGGGCGGCGATGTAGCGGCCCTGGTCCCCGAGACCGAGCGCTTCGACGGTCTCGATCACGTCATCCAGTGTCGTGTAGAGGTGCTCGTTGATGTCGTGGCTCACGCCGTCCTCCTCGCCGCCGACGACGCCGATCTCCACCTCGAGGATGGCGTTGATCGCACGCATGCGGGGGAGGATCGTCTTCGCGATCTCGAGGTTCTCAGCGAGCGGCACGGCCGAGCCGTCCCACATGTGCGACTGGAAGATCGGGTTGCGCCCGGCCTTGACCTCGGCCTCGGAGGCCTCGATCAGCGGGAAGACGAAGCCGTCGAGCGCGTCCTTCGGGCAGTGATCCGTGTGCAGGGCCACCGTGATGGGGTAGTTCTTGGCGACCTCGTGGGCGAAGGCTGCGAAGGCGAGGGCTCCGGATGCGCGGTTCTTGACGGTCTGGCCGGCGAAGTAGTCGGCGCCACCGGTGGTGACCTGGATGATGCCGTCCGAGCCGGCCTCGGTCAGTCCCTGCAGAACGGAGTTGATGGTCTGCGACGACGACACGTTGAATGCCGGATACGCGAAGCCGCCAGCCTTCGCCTTGTCGAGCATTTCCGCGTACTGGTCGGGGGTCGCGATGGGCATTGCAGTTCTCCTTCGAAGGCCGGTTTCCGGCGCTGGCAGGTCGTCGCTTCGAGTCTATTGGCCCGATGCCAACGACGCTTCCGGCAGCGGCAGCGCAGTGGCAGCTCGAACCGGTTGTGACCCAATGTCCGTTCAAGAACAGCCAATCTTTCTGCACTCGTTCCCGGTGCGCCGCTTTCCCCACTAATTAGGGTTGACATGTGAACACTGACACCGGATCCCTCTTCCTGCACCCCGACCGAAACCTCGGGATGGAGTTGGTGCGGGCGACAGAGGCCGCCGCCATCCGGGCCGTTCCATTCATCGGTCGTGGTGACAAGAATGCGGCGGACGGCGCAGCCGTCGATGCGATGCGCAAATTCCTCGGAACGGTGAACTTCGACGGCGTGATCGTGATCGGCGAGGGCGAGAAAGATCACGCGCCGATGCTGTTCAACGGCGAGAACGTGGGTAACGGGCGCGGGCCAGCCTGCGATATCGCTGTCGATCCGATCGACGGCACCTCGCTCACCGCCGCCGGGCGGCAGAACGCGCTGTCGATGATCGCGGTCGCCGACCGCGGCAGCATGTACGACCCCTCAGCGGTGTTCTACATGGACAAGATCGTCACGGGGCCGGAGGGCCATGGGGCGGTCGACATCCGCAAGCCGATCGCCGAGAACATCCACGCGCTGGCAAAAGCCAAAGGGAAGGATGTCGCAGACCTCGTCGTCGCCGTGCTCGATCGTCCACGGCATGCCCAGCTGATCGAGGACATCCGTGCCGCGGGCGCAGGCACCCGGCTCCTGCTGGACGGCGACGTCGCGGGCGGCATCAACGCGGCGCGCTACGACGCCCGCATCGACATGTGCGTCGGGCGTGGTGGCACCCCGGAGGGCATCATCACAGCGTGCGCGCTCAAGGGGCTCGGCGGCTTCATCCAGGCCAAACTGGCGCCGCGCGACGACGATGAGCGACAGAAAGCTATCGACGCGGGACACGACCTCGACCGCATCCTGGAGATCGACGACCTGGTCACCAGCGACAACACCTACTTCGTGGCGACCGGCGTCACCGACGGCCAGCTGGTCGGCGGCGTGCGCAAGAAGGGGCCGATCGTCCGCACCGAGAGCATCGTGCTCCGCGGCCGCTCGGGCACCATCCGTCGCGTGATCGCGGACCACCTCGCCGAGAAGTGGCTCTGACGTCGAAGTGGCTCTGACGTCGAAGTGGCCCTAGCCGCGGCGCTCGGATTCGGCTTCGAGCGGCTCAACGATGTCGAGTTCTGCCACCAGTTCGTAGGCGGTGAGCTCGCGCGGCGACTCCTCGATCGGATCGTGTGTTCCGAGCACCTTCGACTCGTCGAGAACGCTGAGTTTGCGTGCCGAGGGCAGCACCTGGCGCTCCAAAGAGCCGACGAAGTTGTTGTAGTTCTTCACCGTGCCCTCGATCGACCGACCGAGCTTCTCGACGTGGTTCGCCAGCGTAGCGAGACGACCGTAGAGTTCCCGGCTCAGGTCGAAGAGCATCTTCGCCTCCTGCGTCACGACATCCTGCTGCCAGCTGAATGCAACGGTTTTGAGCACCGACCACAGGGTCACGGGGGAGGAGAGGGCCACGCGTTTGGAGAAGGCGTAGTCCATGATTCCCGGGTCGGCCTCCATCGCCGATGCCACGAGCGACTCGCTCGGGATGAATGCGATCACCAGCTCCGGTGACGCATCGAGCCCCGCCCAGTAGGCCTTGCTGCCGAGGGTGTCGATGTGGGCGCGCACGGCTTTGACGTGCTGGCGGATGAACTGCTCACGCCGCGCACCCTCCTCGCCGGTCGCGGTCACCGCGATCTGGCTGGCCTCGAGGTAGGCGTTGAACGGCACTTTTGCGTCGACGGCGATGTTTTTGCCGCCCGGCAGGTGGATGACCATGTCGGGGCGGCCCGCGCCCGCATCGGACAAGATGCTCGACTGCACGTCGAAGTCGACGCGCTCGATGAGACCGGCGGCCTGCACGACGTTGCGCAGCTGGGTCTCGCCCCAGACCCCACGGGTGGCGTTGTTGCGCAGTGCGGAGGCGAGCGACTCGGCGGTGCTGCGCAGGCGCTCCTCGGACTCGGTTGCGTTACGTAGTTGCTGGCTCAGTTCACCGTGCTGCTGGCTGCGCTGGGTTTCCAGCTCTGTCACCTTGAGTTGCATGGTTCGCAGTGATTCCTGTACCGGTGTGAGCGCCTGCAGTACTTTGCTCTCCCTCTGCTGGCGTTCGGTCTCCGCGAGCTGCTCCGCACGCTGGCGTTCGATGAGGTCACGGTACTGGTCCTGCTGGGCCATCACCTGCTCCTTGAGAGCGGAGGCCGTGGCCTGGATGGATGCCAGGTCGGCCGCGAGTCGCGACTGCACTGTTGCCTCCTCTGACCTCACCCGGGCGAGCGCCGTCTCGTGCCGAGCGGCGAGCAGGGCCGGATCGAGCTGTGGATCGGAGGCGGGGCGACGGCTGCGCGCGAGCAGCAGGCCGATGACCGCACCCAGCGCAACTCCAATGATGAGACCGATGATGAGGGTGAGGGGATCCATGAACCCAGTGTGACAGCGGGCGGCGACAATGCCCGGCAGGCCTGTCGGCTAGGGGGAGAACATGACGGTCTGGCCGCGCTCGACCAGGCCGGGCGAGGTCACCTCGGCGTACATTCCGAAGTCGATGGTGCCACTGCGTAGCCGGTAGCCGGCGAGCGTCGTGAGCAGGTGGGAACCGGATGCCCCGGTAGCGGGATCGAAGTCGATCACGGCACAGCGGTCAACGGCATCCATCACCCTGAGGCGCGCGGAGCCGATGTGCAGCTCACCGCCGGTCCACGAATCCTCGACGTGCGGCTCGAGATCGTCGCTATCGATCACGAGGTTCGCGCGGAACCGGGAGCTGTCCACCCCGTGACCGAGCTTCTCCTCGAGCAAACGCAGTGCCCCGGTCGTGATGAGGGTTACTGAGGCGCCGTAAACGAGTTCGCCGGAGCGAACCGCTCGCGTAAACGCGACATCCCGGCCGAGATACGCGGAATAGGCGTCGGCCCATGGACCGTCGACGACCTCGACCTCCGCCGGACGACCCCAATACTCCAGCGTCAATTTCTTTCCGGTGGAGCGCGGTTCGGCTGTAACGACCCGGCCGTCGATCTCCACCCTGAGCTGTCCGTGCTGCCACCGGGCGGTCGTCGCCAGCAATGCGGGATTGTCGACGGTTCGCAGCACCCGACCTCGCTGGAGATCCACCAGACAGAACAACCGGTCGCCGAGCGGGCCATCGAGCGCGAGCCCCACAGAGGGATGTTCGACGTGTCGTCCGCCCTTGATCGGCGTGAAGCCGATGCGCTCGATGTGCATCCGACCACGATGCCACGCTCGCGGCATGACGATTCGCGGATGGGCCGAAACTGCAGTCAGAGGTGCAAACATTTCGAGAACAATACGGTCTGCTGGAACGTGCGGAATCGGGCCGTCCCGCGCGGTTAGCATGGCCGCATGGACATCGTTAATCACTGGGTTACCGGTGCGACATTCGAAGGCGAATCGACGCGAACGGCACCCGTTTACAACCCGGCTCTCGGCAGTGTCGCCCGTGAGGTGAGGCTCGCTTCCGTCACGGATGTCGACGCCGCAGTCGCCTCGGCGGCAGCCGCGTTCCCTGACTGGGCCGAGACCTCCCTGGCCAAGCGCCAGGCGGTGATCTTCAGCTTTCGCGAGTTGTTGAACGCGCGCAAGCAGGAGCTGGCGGAGATTCTCACCGCCGAGCACGGCAAGGTGATCTCCGATGCTCTCGGCGAGATCGCCCGCGGCCTCGAAGTTGTCGAGTTCGCCACCGGCATGCCGCACCTCATGAAGGGCGATTACAGCGAGAACGTCTCCGCCGGCGTCGACGTCTACTCCACTCGCGAGCCACTCGGCGTCGTCGGGGTGATCAGCCCGTTCAACTTTCCGGCGATGGTTCCGCTCTGGTTCTTCCCGATCGCGATCGCGGCCGGGAACACCGTGGTGCTGAAGCCGTCGGAGAAAGACCCGTCGGCATCCGTGTGGATGGCCGAACTATTCACGGAAGCGGGCCTTCCGGACGGCGTGCTCAACGTCGTGCACGGTGACAAGGTCGCTGTCGACGCGCTGCTCGAGCATGCCGATGTCGCTTCGATCTCCTTCGTCGGCTCGACCCCGATCGCGAAATACATCTACGAGAACGGCAGCAGGAACGGCAAGCGGGTGCAGGCGCTCGGCGGCGCAAAGAACCACATGCTCGTACTGCCGGATGCCGACCTCGACCTCGCCGCCGACGCTGCGGTCAACGCCGGCTTCGGCTCGGCGGGCGAACGGTGCATGTCCATCAGCGTGCTGATCGCGGTCGAGCCTGTCGCCGACGATCTCATCGACAAGATCGCGGAGCGGATGTCCGGGCTCAAGGTCGGCGACGGCCGCCGCAACTGCGACATGGGCCCGCTGATCACCCGTGAGCATCGCGACAAGGTCTCGGGGTACATCGACGTCGCCGCGACCGACGGGGCGACCGTCGTCGTGGACGGCCGCGGCATCCAGGTGGATGGCGAGTCCGACGGTTTCTGGCTCGGCCCGACCCTCATCGACAGGGTGCCGACCACCTCGACCGTCTACACCGACGAGATCTTCGGACCGGTGCTCTCGGTTCTCCGCGTCGCCTCCTATGAGGAAGGCGTGACGATCATCAACGCGAGCAGGTACGGCAACGGCACGGCGATCTTCACCAACGACGGGGGAGCGGCCCGCCGCTTCCAGCGTGAGGTGCAGGTCGGCATGATCGGCATCAATGTGCCGATTCCGGTACCCGTCGCGTATTACTCCTTCGGTGGCTGGAAAGACTCACTGTTCGGCGACACCAAGGCCTACGGTCCCGACGGTGTGCACTTCTTCACCCGCCAGAAGGCGGTGACCCGGCGCTGGCTCGATCCGTCGCACGGCGGCATCAACCTCGGATTTCCCGAGAACCGCTAGCCACGGGTTGGCGTCGCGCCCGCAGACTCGCAGCTGTGACGAGCTGACCTATTCCGCACGACGGGTCAATGCGGCCAGAGCGGGCCAACACAGAGACCCACTTTGGCCGCATTGGCCCGGATTACGGTTCGCACGAGGACCACTGAGTCAGCCGAAGGCCAGCGGCGCAGGTTGCACCGCAGGCGCGCTGGACACGGTGCCGATCGCGCCGATGCGCACGCTCGTCGCCGTGGCCAACTGCTCGATCGAGTCGGCGTCGTGGCGGCGGGCAGCGTGCACGACGATCGCGGCGCAGGCCTCGGAATCGGCGAGAGCGTCGTGGTGGGCGAAGTCCTCGAAACCGGCTGCCATCGCCGCGACGGGCAGGCGGTAGGACTCGAGGTTGTAGGTCTTGCGGGCAACCTGGAGGCTGCAGAGGTAGCTGAACGACGGCACGTCGATGAAACTGGCATGACAGGCGCCCGCGATGACGCCCATGTCGAATCCGGCGTTGTGGGCGACGAGGTGGTCACCGTCGGCGAAGGCGACGAGATCGGGCAGCTGCTCGCTCCAGAGCATGGCATCCGCCACATCCGGAGCCATAATCCCGTGGATGCGCGTGTTCCACTCGTTGAAGTGGTCGTGCCCGATCGGCGGTCTGATGAACCAGCTCACTTTGTCGATAACATCACCGTCGCGCACCTTGACGAGTCCCACCGAACACGCGGATGCGCTGGAAGAATTGGCGGTTTCGAAGTCGATCGCGGTGAAGTTCAGTGCCATCACCGCATCGTCTCACGCACATCCGACCGAGCGCGGTGAGCGCGCCGCCGAAACCTAGGATTGGTTGATGACCGAGTTGCGAGCGCCCACCAAGCTGGAGCGCACGATCGTGCTCGCCCAGGAGGGCAGAGCCTCCACGCTCGAGGTGCTCGAGATCTTCGCGGGCGCGCAGGTGGTAGTGCCGAGCGGAACCCCCGTCACCGACAACCTCAGCCAGCTGCAGCCGCAGCTCTTCGACAACGACGGTGTGATGATGCTCGCCGTCTTCACCCATCTCGACCAGATCGCCGACTTCGGCACTCTCGCGTCATTCGCACTCTCGGTTCTCGGCCGCTCCCTGCTCGTCTCGATGCCGTCGACCGCCGGCCTCGTGGTCAACCCGAGCCGCTCCATCGGTTTCGAGATGCCGCCGGAGGGAATCGCGGCCTTCATCGCCGACATCGGCGAGTAGCGTGGCAGTCCGAGTAGCGTGAATGGCATGGATGATGAACTGAGAAAAGAGCAGGCGACCTCCTTCGGCAACGCTGTCGACGAGTACGAGCGGGCTCGCCCGACCTACCCTCAGGATGCTGTCGACTGGCTGATCCCCGCCGGTACGCGATCTGTTCTCGACCTCGGGGCCGGAACCGGCAAGTTCACCCGCTCCCTGGTTGCCCGCGGGCTCGAGGTCACGGCCGTCGAGCCGGATGACGAGATGCGTGCCGCCCTGGCCGACGCCCTCCCGTCGGTGCAAACTCTGAAAGGCACGGCCGAGAACATTCCAGTGCCGGATGCCAGCGTGGATGTGATCACCGCGGCGCAGGCCTGGCACTGGGTCGACGAGAACCTCGCGCTTCCCGAAGCCGCTCGCGTGCTCAAGCCGGGAGGTTCGCTCGCCCTCGTCTGGAACATCAGGAACGAGAGCGTGCCGTGGGTCAAACGCCTCGGCGAGATCATGGGCGACAGTGCGGCCGAGGTTGCGATGCAGCAGTCCATCACCATCGGGGCGCCCTTCGGCCCGACCGAGACTTTCGAGGTCGGCTGGACCAGGATGACAAACCTCGACGAGTTGCTCGCGCTGGTGGCATCCCGCAGCTACATCATCACGGCTGGCGACAAGAAGCGCGCAGAGGTCTTCGACGGCGTGCGAGAACTGATCTCCAGCGACCCGGCGGTCGCCGGCAGGCACGAGTTCGAGCTGCCCTACCGTACCTTCTGCTTCCGCGCCCGGCTCCTGGAGAGCCGGATACAGTAGAGCCTCGTGGCTCTCACTATTGCGATCGTCGGTCTGCCCAATGTTGGCAAGTCCACCCTCTTCAACGCGCTGACCAAAAACCAGGTGCTCGCGGCGAACTATCCCTTCGCCACGATCGAGCCGAACGTGGGTGTGGTGAACCTGCCGGATGCCCGGCTCGACGCCCTCGCCAGGATCTTCAACAGCGAGCGCATCCTTGCGGCCCCCGTCTCTTTCGTCGATATCGCCGGCATCGTCAAGGGCGCATCTGTGGGGGAGGGGCTCGGCAACAAATTCCTCGCCAACATCCGTGAGGCCGATGCGATCGCGCAGGTGGTTCGCGGTTTCTCCGACCCGGATGTGGTGCACGTCGACGGCAAAGTCGATGCGGCATCCGACCTGGAGACCATCAACACCGAGCTGATCCTCGCCGACCTGCAGACGCTCGAGAAAGCGATCGAGCGCTACCAGAAAGAGGTGAAGACGAAGCGCACGGAACCGGTCGTGCTCGAGACGGCGCTCGCCGCGCAGAAGATCCTCGACGACGGCAAGCCGCTCTCCAGCTCGACCCTCGACGTCGCACCCATCCACGAACTGGGTCTGCTCACCTCAAAGCCGTTCATTTACGTGTTCAACATCGATGAGCAGGTGCTGGGGGATGCCGCGGCTCTCGCATCGCTCGCCGCCCTTGTCGCCCCGGCCACAGCGATCTTCCTCGACGCCAAGCTCGAGTCAGAACTGATCGACCTCTCCCCGGAGGACGCCGCCGAACTTCTCGCCTCGACCGGCCAGGAGGAGAGCGGCCTCGACCAGCTCGCCCGAATCGGATTCGACACCCTCGGGCTGCAGACCTATCTCACCGCCGGCCCCAAGGAGTCGCGTGCATGGACGATTCCGAAGGGTGCGAAGGCGCCGCAGGCTGCGGGCGTCATCCACACCGACTTCGAGAAGGGCTTCATCAAGGCCGAGGTGATCGGCTTCGACGACCTGGTCGAGACCGGCTCGATCGCCGAAGCGCGAGCCAAAGGCAAGGCCCGCATCGAGGGCAAGGACTACGTGATGCAGGACGGCGACGTGGTGGAGTTCCGTTTCAACAATTAGCCGGGCGGGATTAGCATGCAGCGATGAGCACAACCGCACCGCGCATACTCGTCGTCGAAGATGACGCAGAGATGAGCGCGCTCGTCGAGCAGGGTCTGATCGATGAGGGATACCGGGTGACCGTGGTCTCCAACGGCATGGATGCACTGATTGCGGCCGCAACCGGTCAGTACTCGGCCGCGACCATCGACGTGATGATGCCCGAGATGACGGGATTCGAGATCTGCCGGCACCTGCGCAACCACGGCAACACCCTCCCAGTGCTGCTCGTGACGGCCAGGGACGCGGTCGAGGACCGCGTACTCGGACTTGACTCCGGCGCGGATGACTACCTCACCAAGCCATTCGCCTTCGCCGAGTTCGCGGCACGGGTACGGGCTCTCGTTCGACGTGACGCCGCCGTCCCGAAACTGACGGCCCGGGCCGGCAACATCCTGATGGATACGTCCACCATGCGCGCGACTGTCGACAGAGTGAGCTTTCCCCTGAGTTCCAAGGAGTTCCTTCTGCTGCGGTTTCTTGCGAATCACGCCGGACGAGCGGTCAGCCGATCGGAAATCCTCGAGGACGTGTGGGGGACCCTGCGAAACATCGACCACACGATCGTCGACCAATACGTGAAATATCTGCGACGCAAACTTGAGAGCGTCGACTCCGGCCTCGAAATCCGAACCATTCGCGGCACCGGGTACGAGTTGCGTGAAACGGACTGACGAATGTTGAATCGACTCTCTCTGCGCGCTCGTCTCACGGTCGGCAGCATCCTGATCGCGGTGGTGTTCTTCGGGGCGGCGGTCGTCGTCGTGCGGATCAATGCGAGCGCCGTCCTGAGCACGTCGGACCGTACTCTCGCCTCGGCCGATCTCGTGCCGCTCGTGTCGGAGATCGGACGAAAACCACACAGTCCGGTCGATGATTCGGGCAAGGGGAGCCTGGTCTATGTCAGTGCACCCGACGGTGATGTACAGCTCGACTCGATGCCCGAAGAGATCCGTTCCCGGCTTCAGCGCCGGGCGCCGGCCGACGAAGAGTTCATCGCCGGACCCGATGACTCCGGATTCATCGTTGTCGGTCGAAAGGTCGTGACCGCTGACGGCACCTGGGGGTTGTGGGCGGCACGCAGTACGGCATCAAGCGATCTTGCGATGGATTCGTTCGACCGACTTTTCGTCATCGGCGGTCTTGTGCTTGTCATCTTGTTCGGCGCCGCGTCCTGGTTGCTCGGCACCGCCGCGCTTCGTCCGGTGACTCGAATGCGGCGTCAGGCAGAGAACCTGAGCGCCGCCGAGGGAGCGGCGGGGCTCCCGCTCGGTCCTGCCCGGGACGAGATCTCCGCACTCGCTGTCACGCTGAATGCTTTCCTCAGTCGGGTGCGCGCCGCATCCGCCCGGGAGAAGCAGGTGGTCTCGGATGCCGCCCACGAGCTGCGCACACCCCTCGCGGCCCTGCGCACGCAACTCGAACTCACTCACGGGCACCTCCACGATCCCACGATCCTTGCCGAGCAGATCGGCTCCGCTGAGCGGTCGGTGGACCGCCTCTCGTCGCTGGCGGACAACCTTCTCGCCCTCTCACGGCTGGAGGCAGGGGAGGAGGTGCACGGCTCGGCCTCTGCCGATGAACTCGCATCGGAGCTGATGGACAGCGTTGACCGCGCGCGGCTCATCGCACTCGCGAAGGACATCGACGTCTCGTTCACTCTCGACGTGCGCACACCGACGAACAGCTTTGCGCTGTCTCCCACAGGATTCTCGCGGGTCGTCGACAATCTCACCGCGAACGCTATCGTCGCAGTCCCGCCCGGGGGGAACATCACCGTCGCACTACGGATCGATGACAACGGACTCGACCTCGTGGTCGGAGACGACGGTTCGGGGATGCCGGATGACTTCGTTGGCCGCGCCTTCGATCATTTCTCCCGCGCCGACAGCTCGCGCACGGGAGAGACCGGCGGTTCCGGCCTCGGCCTTGCCCTTGTTCACGCGCTCTGCGACGCCGCCGGCGGAACCGTCGCCATCACCAACACTCACCCGGGACTCGAGGTCGAGGTGCGACTGCCCAACATGTGAGAACTCTCTTCCCCGCGGGGCCCAAGCTCACGGCATCCGCATAGAGTGCTCGGCGATTCTTATCACATCGTGAACGTTTGCTGAACCTGTAGGGAAGACCCGTGACTACTGTAATGAAGAGACCGACGCCGACGCCTGGAGCAGTTCGGCGGTTTCCGGACCGCCGTGCCGACTACCGTCGGCGCATGCGTCGATCGGATGCGATGGTCGCCACCCTCTGGGCCTCCGCGGCCGCTGCGGTCGCCCTGTTTCTCGCCTACGGCGGCACGGGAAAGTTCGGCACGATGGCCGATGCCATGACCAGTCTCGGTATCGTGGCCGGCCTGATCGGCACCGACTTCATCCTCGTGATGCTGGTGCTCGCGGCGCGGATTCCGATTGTCGACCGCACCGTCGGCCACGACCGGGCGATCGCCGTGCATCGCTCGCTGGGTAAGCCAGCCCTCTACCTCCTGCTCGCCCATGGAGCGCTCCTGCTCATCGGATACGGCCTCAGCTCCGGCATTAATCCTTTTGCCGAGATTGGACCGATGCTCGCGATACCGGACATGCCGCTCGCATTCGTCGGCCTCGGCCTCCTGATCGTCGTGGTGATCACCTCGCTGGTCGCGGTCCGCAGAAAGTTCAGCTACGAGGGGTGGCACCTGATACACCTGCTCAGCTACGTGGCCGTTCTCGTGGCGGTGCCTCATCAGTTGAGTGTGGGCGGACTCCTCGCCTCCGGCACCTTCGAGCGTGTCTACTGGGTCGCTCTGTACATCCTCGCTTTCGGCTCGATCGCCACTTTCCGCTTCGCTGAACCGTTCCTATCGAGCATCCACCATCGGATCCGGGTGTCGTCGATCGAGCAGGTCGCGCCCGGCGTGGTCTCGATCACCCTTTCCGGACGACAACTCCAGTCGCTGCGGTCCGCCGGAGGCCAGTTCTTCATCTGGCGCTTCTGGACCGGACGAACCTGGTGGCACTCGCACCCGATCTCCCTCTCGGCGTTGCCTACCGACGGCGCCGCGAGGATCACCGTGCGCAACCTCGGTTCAGGAAGCGATTCGATCACGCGCGTACCTGTTGGCACTCGGGTGTGGTTCGAGGGCCCGTATGGGGTCTTCACGGATGCCGGTCGCACCGCTCCGCGCCTGGCCGTCATCGTTGCGGGAATCGGCATCACCCCGGTGCGCGCGTTCCTGGAGGACTCGAACCTTCGACGGGGCGAAGCCACCATCCTGCTCCGCGCCTCCAGCTTGGACGAAACCTACCTCTGGGGCGAGGTCATGGCACTCGCACGGTCCAAAGGGGCGCGGCTGTACACGATGGTCGGCAGGCGCGCCACGACCGGGAGTGGATGGATGACCGAAGAAGACGCCCGACGCGGGGTCACAATCGACAGCATCTTTCCCCATCTTGCCGACTCCGACGTGTATATCTGCGGCCCGACCGCCTGGCTCGACCTCGTCGAGGCGGAGGCTACGTCCTTCGGCATCCCGAAACATCAGCTTCATACGGAAAGGTTCGACTGGTGAGAATCCGACCAGCGCTCGGCGGCATCTTCGCCTCCGTCGCGATCCTCGGCATCGGGTGGCAGCTCGGGGCCGCATCGGCTGCAAGCTTCACGGCGGCCGATGCGACAGCGACCTCGTCGACAGGAACGAGTAGTTCGCCTACACCGTCGCCGTCGACCACGAGCGGTTCGTCGACCGGTTCGGCATCCCCGTCGCCCTCAGCGAGCCCTTCTGCGTCTGCCCCTGCGACGAGCGCGGCCAGCGGCACCTATGTCGGTGCTGTCCAGTCGACGATGTACGGAGACGTGCAGGTCGAGATCGTCGTCAACTCAGGAAAAATCACCAACGTGAAGGCCCTCCACCTCACCGACCAGGGCGGGCGATCCGTCTACATAAGCAACCAGGCGGCGCCGATCCTTCGCTCACAGGTGCTGGCAGCCCAGTCAGTACAGATCAACGGCGTGAGCGGAGCGACCTACACGACGGACGGGTACCTCAGCTCGGTCCAATCGGCAATCGACAAGGCCGGTCTGTGAACCACGTCTTCCCGACCATGGGGACCGTCGCATCGCTCGATGTGCGCGGAGCCGATCTGCGACCGGACGACATCCAGGGCCTGCACGACGTTTTCTCCGACCTCGAGGGGCGATTCTCGCTGTACCGACCAGAGACCGAACTCAGCCGAATTGCAACTGGCTCACTCGCTCTCACCGAGTCGAGCAGCGAGCTCCGTTCGACCTACGCGGCCGCGCTCGACTGGCGCCGACTCACTGACGGCGCGTTCACCCCGCACCGGCCCGACGGGGTCGTCGACCTCGACGGAATCGTCAAAGCTCTCGCCATCGAGCGAGCGGGGCGGCTTCTTCACGAGCACGGTTTGCGTTCGTGGAGCCTCAACGTCGGCGGAGACATCCTCGTCTCAGGGTCACCAGCTGACGGCATGCCCTGGATCATGGGCATCGTGGATCCCGACGACAGGACCACCCTGCTGTGTGCCGTCGAATTGCGCGGGGCGCGTCGCGCGCTCGCAACATCGGGAACGAGTGAGCGCGGCGAGCATATCTGGCGACGGTCCGATGTCGTGAGCGACCTCGTCCAGGCATCCGTCGTAGCGGACGACATCGTCAGCGCGGACGTGCTCGCGACCGCAATCCTGGCCGGCGGCAGCTCCTTCCTCGCCGAAGCGACCCAACGCTGGTCGATCGATGTCTGTGCTATCGGCCGCGACGGTTCGATAGCGATGACCCCCGGTCTGCATGACTCACTCGTGGCCGAGGCCGCACCGGTTCCGGGCGGTTGACAGACAACCTGGCAGCAGGCGACATCGGTTGCCAGAAAATCGTCATCGTCTGCTGAGACGATTCCTCATCGCGCCCGCAGCGACTCCTGCACCCGAAGTGCGGCGCGCACGGCAGCGAGGCGCCCTGGCGGCCCGAAACATTCAGGGTCGAAAGTCCTGCTCCCCAGCCGCTACCAGAGGTGGACTGAGGTCATGAATCAGACAACAGAGCAAGCTGCGATCCCCACCCATCTTGTGAGCGATCCCGAGGGGGTGCGCTATGAGCCGTTCTCGGTCGCCACAACCTCACCCACCATCGCACCTTCGCTTGCGCCTCGAACCGGTCGAGTTGTTGTCGGATTGGATGGCTCCGACTCCTCCATCGCGGCGCTGCACCGCGGCATCCGCATCGCGAGCGCACTGAACACGACGCTGGAGACAGTGACATCGTGGCGGTATCCCTCAGGTTACGCCGACGGCGGGATGGAGTACTCGCCGTACAACGATGCGGAATCCATCCGATCCGACGCGATCAGCACCGTTTTCACAGACGGGGTGCCGGACTGGTTCACCAGTGTTTCTCGCGAAGGAAATGCGGCTCAGGTGCTGGTCGACGAGAGCCGTGGCGCCGAAATGCTCATCGTCGGCAGTCGTGGCCACGGTGGCGTCGCGGGCCTCCTGCTCGGCTCCGTGAGCGCTGTCTGCGCAGAGCACGCCACCTGCCCCGTGCTGATCATCCACTGAATATTCCGCGCACCGACGAACATGTTGCCGCTTGTCGAGCAGGAGCCGCGAGAGATCTATCAGTTGGTCACCGACTAGCTGATGCTCGATGGAGTGGCTCGAATGAACCTCGCCACTTTCTGCACCACCTGGGTGGAGCCAGAAGTGCGCCAGTTCATGGCCGATTCGATCGACAAGAACATCGCCGACAAAGACGAGTACCCACAGACGGCAGAGTTGGAGGCGCGCTGCGTGCACATGCTCGCCGATCTCTTCAACGCGCCCAGCTCGATGACAACTGTCGGCACCTCGACCACCGGGTCAAGTGAAGCGGCCATTGCTCAGTGCGATGAAAACACTATCGCCGTAGTCGTCACTTTCGGCCAGACCTTCACTGGCAAGTTCGAAGACGTCGAGGCGATCAGCCTCGCTCTTGACGACCTTCAGGCGCGCACCGGCCTTGATATTCCGATTCATCTGGATGCCGCAAGCGGAGGTTTTGTCGCGCCGTTTTGTGCGCCATCCCTGAACTGGGATTTCCGTCTTCCGAGAGTCGGGCCTGTGTCGAGCTGATGGGCGTGGCTCGTTCGCCGCACGCGATCCGTCGAATCAGGTGAAGAATTGCGCGGCCACAACCGATCGGGGTGCCTGAATCGGGCTCGGATTCGCTACCACGACGCGGAGGTCGTCCGGATCACGTCCCTCGACGAAGGTGATTCCGTCCACGACGCGGGTGTCACGGTAACATCCTTCGTTCTTCAACGCGGTGGCGAAAAGGGCCAGTTCGTCCGCGGTCTCGGTCGCCCACATCAGACCCTGGTTGCCGATCGCGCCGAGCGGATGACTCGCACGCCGGCCTCGGGCAATGACGTAGATCTGGAAGCCGCCGGGAGCGAGCAGCAGCGCAGAATCGGCCTCCTGAACGGTCGCTCGGCATCCCAGTACCCGGGTATAAAAATCGACTGAGGGTTTCAACTCGGTCACAAAGAGAACCGAGGACGTGACGGTCGCGCGATAGCTCATGCTTGGCTCCTTCGAGCTGTCGAGACTCGGCGCCCTATCGGACATCACGGTCAGCCAACCGAATCGATGACTCGAATGTCGCGATCATGATCATGTTCCCAGCAAGGGCAAGATCGATATTTGTCGGGTCAACTCTCGCCCGAGACGCCCGGTGCGTCTCACCCATCACCGCGCCGCTGGGTATCGGGCCTGGGCCGGGATTTGTCAAGAGAAGCATTGTGGGCGTCCTGCCTGTCGCGGGAAATTGCGGCAAGCGAATCTGCTTGTCGGTGTCTCCAAGTCAAACGTGCCCGGAGAGGCAGTCCTAGAGTCCAAGGTCCCAGGGGCGCTCGCGGTGCAGCCTTCATCGGGACCGTGGTAGGGGCTGGGGTCTGCGCTGTACGTGGCTGCGCGCATGATTGATCGCGGCATCAAGGTCGCCGAACAGGTGGTTCTGATGCCTCAGCGAGCTCATCACGCCGACCGCGGTAGCAAGCCTCATGTGCCGCGGCTGGATGCCCTTCACGAGCACCGTGACGCCACGACGCTCGAGCCGGGAGATCATTTCCGTGATCACGCGGGCCCCAGTTGCATCCAACACCTGCAGTTGGGACATGCGGATGATGACAACGGAGACTTCGCTGATCTGGCTCACCCGCGCGAGCATCCGGTCGGCTGCGCCGAAGAAGAGAGCGCCATCCAGTCGGAACAATGCGATGTGTTCATCACCCGCAACGGCGATGCCGGGTAGCTCTTCGCGATGGACGCTGCCCGATTGCGACAGGGTTCTCAGCGCGAAGAAAGCGGCGACGGCGATCCCGATGCCGACCGCGACGATGAGATCGAAGGACACCGTGATGAGTGCCGTGATGATGAAGACAACGGTGTCGGAACGAGTCGATCCAAGCACGCTTCGCACGGTTGCCACCGAGATCATCCGGATCGCAGTCACCATCAGTACGCCGGCGAGAGCCGCGAGCGGCACCTCGGACACAATGCCTGTGGCAAGGTAGACCACTCCGATAAGCACGACGGCGTGAACGATTGCGGCGATCCGTGACCGCCCGCCCGATCGAACATTGACTGCAGTGCGGGCTATCGCTCCGGTCGCGGGCATTCCACCGAAGAATCCGGAGGCGATCGATGCCAGCCCTTGACCGACGAGTTCGCGATCCGCGTCGTACGGCCCTGTGTCCGAGAGGGAAGCGGCGACCCGTGCTGACAGCAGGGACTCGATCGCCGCGAGCGCGGCGACGGTCAGCGCAGGCCCCACGAGTGACCCGAGGACCGATGGGTCGAATAATGGGACAGACGGCGCGGGGAGCGACCCGGGCAGTGCGCCGATACGCGCCAGCGGAAGATTCGCGACGTTGGCGACCACTGAGACGACAATGATGGCGATGATCGATCCGGGAAGCCGCGGGTGGATGCGCGGGGCCAGCACCATGACAAGCACCACAACCACGACAGCCGCCATCGGCCACACCACCAGCGTCCAGTCGATCGCGGCGAAGGATTCGATCTCCGCAACAGCCGTGTTGCTGTTCGACCCCGGTTTTGTTCCGAACGCCGCCGGCACCTGCTGAAGGAAGATGATCACCGCGATACCGAGGGTGAAGCCTTCGATGACCGGCCAGGGAATATAGGAGACAACTCGCCCGAGTTTCAGAATGCCGCCGACGAGGACCACAACGCCGGCCATCAGGCTCACCACGGCTACCACGCCCGGTCCGTGTATCGCGACGATGGGGCCGAGAACCACCACCATCGCGCCGGTCGGCCCCGATACCTGAATGTTCGAACCGCCGAACACGGCCGCGATAATGCCTGCGACGATCGCGGTCACGATTCCGCTTTCGGCCCCGGCACCCGAGCTCACGCCGAAGGCCAGCGCGAGTGGAAGTGCCACGATCCCGACGGTCGCGCCGGCAATCAGATCTGCACGCCAGGTACGCCGCGCAGAGCGATAGTCCGCCCAGCTCGGCAGAAGAGAGCGGGCATATCGAGTCGCCCTCACCGGTGTACTTCGCCGTCGTCCACGCCTCGCTGTGCCACGACATCGGGCAGATTAACCGTCGATACGAGCTGCTCCTGCGTGCGTTCGAGAATTCTCACAAGGAGTGCTCGCGAAACAGACAACAGTCCGGCAACTTCTGGATAGGCCAGCCGGTAGAAGACCTGACTCGCGCGCCTTTCCGCGACCACGAGATTGTGTCGCCGTAGTACGGACAGATGCTGTGAGAGATGCGATGCCTCGAGCCCGGTATCGGTCAGGAGGTCCGCCACTGAAACGGTGGGCGAGGCCGCGAGCACCTCGAGCACACGAACCCGTACCGGGTGGGAGAGGCCCTTGAAGAGGTTGGCCTTGACTTCGTAGAGCGGGCGGTGGGCATCCGTATACTGGTCCATTCCGTCACGATTCCATGGATACTTCATTTCATCAACTTGTGAAGCGTCGATCGCTGTGAAACTCATCGAGCAAAGTATCCGCGGTAGTACTCGTAGACCCAGCCGACGATGCAGACGGCGAGCAGGGGCACCGCGATCATCACGATCCACGCACTGATCGCGACGCCGACGAACATGATCGCGAGAGACCCGGCCAGCAATACCGGCCACCAACTCCACGGACTGTAGAAACCGACCTCCGGGTCGCCATCGTCGATCTCCGCATCGAGACGATCTTCTACCCAAGGGACCGCGCCGCCGGCCTTGACCACCCGCCCGAAGTAGAAGGCCAGGAAGAGGCACAGGATGCCCGACAGCCCCATGGTCATCAGGCCGATGAGTTCGAAATTGTCGGCGAGCAGACTCCACACGAGATAGATGGCATCGACGGCGAGAAACGACGCACCGAGCAGGTACATCAGTCGTGCAGTTATTTTCACACAGTATCCCTTTTTGGTATATCGACTTTATAAATTCATCATGTCATGATTATGGCCAGCGTGAGGGACCTCTGGCCTGCCAGCGCTCTCGATCGCACGGCAGAGTGACTTCGGAAATGTGTTGGCGGATCGGGAGCGCCTGGCCGAGAGCCGAACCAGGATCGCCCTTGCCTTCAGTCTCGGAAAGGAACAGGGGCGAATTCAGGTGGTGGGCGCAACGCCCTGATCGGTGTGGCCCCACGAGTGCGTGTCGGCCGGAACAAGTGGTTTAACCTGCTCTGGCTGGTGCCGATCGGACTGGTGGTGCTCATCGTGGGCATTGCCGTCGCCAAGGGCCTTCGCGAGATCCCTGGCATCCACGAGTTCATACGGCCGCATCCGGGCGTGTCGGAATTGCCCGCCGGCGCGCCGGTCGGCTTTCCGGCCTGGCTCGGATGGCAGCATTTTCTGAACATCTTTTTCATGATCTTCATCATCCGGTCCGGTGCAACGATCCTGTCGGATCATCCGCGGCTCTATTGGACCCGCCATTCCAACCCGGGCAGGGACTGGTTTCGGGTGCAGAAACCGGTACCAACCGACCCGCTCTACACTGCGAAGCAGGACTCGATCACGTTGCCGAACGGCGTCGGGCTGCCTGGACGCCGACACTCGATCGGTCTCGCGCGCTGGTGGCATCTCGGCATCGATACGCTGTGGCTTGCCAACGGAATTGTCTTCTACGTGCTGATCTTCACCACGGGCCAGTGGATCCGACTCGTGCCACTGCACTGGGACGTGATCCCGAATGCGATCTCGGTTGCCATCCAATACGGCTCACTGGACTGGCCGCTCGAGACCGGGTGGACAAACTACAACGGCTTGCAACTTCTCGCTTATTTCCTCACAGTTTTCGTCGCGGCTCCCCTCGCCCTGATCACCGGTCTCGGGATGTCGCCCGCCCTGTCGACCCGGTTTGCCCGGATCAGTTCGGTGTTCAACATTCAGCTTGCTCGGTCTGTGCATTTCCTCGTGCTCTGCTGGTTCCTTCTGTTCATCGTCGTCCACGTCACCCTCGTGCTGACCACAGGGGCACTCCGCAACCTCAATCACATGTACGCCGGTCGTGACGATGGGTCATGGGTGGGTTTCTGGATCTTCGCCGGGTTCATGATCATTGTCATCGCGAGCTGGGTGGCGGCGACTCCACTCACCTATCGGCATCCGCGGGTGGTGCAGAGGGTCGGCTACGCACTTATCGGCCCAGCGCAGCGACTGTTCGAGCACATCGACGCGAAGCCCGGCCAGTACACCGCGAAAGACATCTCACCGTACTTCTGGCACAACGGCCGGTACCCGGATACGAAAGAGTATCTCGCTCTTCAGGCCGAAGATTTTGGTGGTTACTCGTTGCGAGTCAACGGGCTGGTCGACAACCCGGTCGAACTTGATCTGCCCGGTCTGAGAGCGCTGGCTCACCACGAGCAGATCACCCAGCACTTTTGCATCCAGGGCTGGTCAGGAGTCGCCAAGTGGGGTGGCGTGTCGATGCAGACCATCCTCGAACTCGTGCGGCCGAGGCCGGAGGCGAAATGGGTGATCTTCTATTCACACGCTCTCGGGCCCGATGGAGGAATCTTCTACGACGCGCAGCCGATCGAGCAGATGAGCCACCACCTGACCATGCTGGCCTACGACATGAACGACTCGGCCCTCTCCTTCGGTCATGGCGCGCCCGTGAGGCTCAGAAATGAGATCGAACTGGGATTCAAGATGGTGAAATGGCTGAAGGGCATCGAGTTCGTCGAGCACTTCTCCGAGGTCGGTGGCGGCCTCGGCGGCTACAACAACGATCACGAATTCTTCGGATATAGCCAGTCCATTTGAGCCGAGCGCTCAGGCGCCCTTGACCACCGTAAGGAGGAACGCCGAGTCTTCTACGGCGTCCAGTGAGTGCAGCCCGGGAGGGATGGTCAGCAGATCGCCAGGCGAACCATTCCAGCTGACATCGCCCGACCGCAGTAGTACTCGCCCGACAATGACCTGCACAGTCGCTTCGCCCGGATTCTGGTGTTCCGAGAGCGACTGTCCAGTGCCCAACGCGATGAGCGTTTGACGAAGCTGATGCTCGTGGCCGCCGAACACCGTCTCCGCGCTACGGCCGCTGGAGGCGCGCTCTGCCTGCTCTAGGTGGTGTCGGGCCAGGGCGATCAGTGAGATCTTCTGCATGGTGAATTCCTAGCTGATCGAGTGAATGATGTCTATGGAGGAGTCCGCAGGAACTGCACTCATCGCTGTCGTGCTCCCAGTTGCAGGATTGCGGCCTGGGTGCGGCGTTGCAGTCCCAGTTTGCTGAGCAACCCCGAGACATAGTTCTTGACGGTCTTCTCGGCGAGCGACAGATTTTCGCCGATCTGTCGGTTGGTCAACCCGTCGGCTATCAGAGCGAGGATCTGCCGTTCGCGTGCGCTGAGGGCTCCGAGTCGAGGATCGTTTGACGTCGTCGATTCGAGTCGTTGAACGACCCGCTTTGCCAGGCGTGGATCGAGCAGTACTTTCCCCGCAGCGATCTTTCGGATCGATTCGATGAGTCCGCTGCCCCGCACGTCTTTGAGTACGTAGCCGGCGGCCCCGGCGATGACAGCGGCGGAGATGGCTTCATCGTCATCGTATGCGGTCAGAATGAGGCAGTGGATCTGCGGAAAGCGAGAGCGGATGTCTCGGCACACGTCGATCCCGCTCCCGTCGGGCAGCCGCACGTCGAGCAGAGCCACATCGGGCAGAGTGGCCGCGATGCGCGCGCGAGCTTGAGCCGCTGTCGCGGCTTCGCCGATGACCTCGATGTCGGGCTCGGCATCGAGCACTCCGGCGAGGCCTTTCCTGACTATCTCGTGGTCGTCGACCAGAAAGACGCGGATGGGCTCTGTCATGTCGTCTCCTCGTCGCTGGCGGGGATGGGCACTGTCCAGGTGATCGTGGTGCCAGCCGAACTCGAATCGATGGTGAAGGTTCCACCGCGGGACGTCGCCCGAAGCTCGAGGTTGGCCAGTCCACTTCGTCGTCCGGTGTTCGCTATGCCGCTACCGTCATCCGTGACGACGACTTCGACCGATGATCCGTCGACGGCCACGGTTACCGAGGTGCTGGTTGCTCCGGCATGCTTGGTCGCGTTCGTCAGGGATTCTCGTGCGACGGCGATGATGTCTTTGGCCAGATCGCCTGTGACCACGAGGTCGACGGGTCCGGAGAATGCGACCGTCGGAATCCGGGTTGTGCCGCTCGACACGTCGTTGGCCAGGTCGATCAATTGGTGACGAACCGACTCCCGCTGCTCGGAGCCGGTGGAAGTCAGAGCGAAAATAATGGTGCGGATCTGGGAGATCGCGGCATCGAGATTCGCCACTGAGTCGAGCACGCGTCGCCCCACATCCGGTGAACCAAGAGAACCAGCGATGCTCTGAAGTTCGAGCCCTGTGCCGAAGAGTTGTTGGATGACATGATCGTGAAGGTCTCTGGCGATGCGCCCGCGATCTTCGAGCATCAGCACTCGCTGCTGAGCGGCGCGCGCCTTCACGAGTTCAAGCGCGACGCTTGCCTGGCCGGCGAAATCTGCCGCCATTTCGAGGTCGTCGGAAGTGAAGCGTTGCCCGTCGGCGAGCTTGCAGACGAGCAGTACCCCCTCCGTTCGTGTCGCGGAAATGATGGGAAGCGCCATGATCGGGCCGAGCATCCGTCCGTCGCTCAACGTCGTCGCACTGCCGTTTCCGTCATGGACCAGCCGGGGATGGCCGCCCGCGAGCACGCTGCCCGCGAGGGTCTCGTTCGCGGGGAAATGGCGCCCCTCCAGTTGGTCTTCGTCAATTCCCCTGGCCACAGTGACGATGACCTCGTCCGGATCGGTGCCGGGTACCACGACGGTAACCAGGTCTGCGCCCGACAGGTCGAGAACCCTACTGGCCAGCATGGCAACCGCTTCGCTTTCGACGGCCGACAGCATTGCGGAGGTGATCTCGGCAGATGCCGCTGACCACGCGTGGCGGCGCTGAGTCTGGGCGTACAACCGCGCATTGTCGATCGCGACCCCGGCCGTCGCGGCCAGTGAAGCGACGAGCTGTTCGTCGTCACGAGAAAATTTTCCCGACGAATGATTGGTCAAATAGAGGTTGCCGAAGACCTCATCTCTCACGCGCACCGGAACACCGAGAAAACTGCTCATCGATGGATGGTGGGCCGGGAATCCGGCGGACCGCGGGTCGTCCGAGAGCTCTTCAAGCCGAATGACATGGGGGTCATCGATGAGGGCGCCGAGGAGCCCGTGGCCACTGGGCAGCTGGCCGATGTCCTCGACCTGGTGGGGCGACATCCCCACGTTGATGAATTGTTCCAGACTGCCGTCGGGTGCGATGACCCCGAGTGCGCCGTATTGGGCGCCCACGAGTTCTACAGCCGCTTCGACGATCGTGCGAAGTACGACGGGAAGTTCCAAATGTTCGGTGACCGCCTGGTTGGCCCGCAACAGCGCGCGCAACCTGCCCTGGGTGGTGAGTACGTCTTTGGCTCGATCGACGAGGTCGTCGAGGGCACGATCGAGGTCCGCCCGCGGATCGTCGGCGAAGGAGAGTGGATCTTCCTGGGCCATGGCAACTCCCTGCGCGCTCAGCTTGGTACTGTTCGCCGGTTGGTGCCGGATTCGCCGAGCCTACTCCCCGGTGCTGAACCGGAGGATTGTCGCAGGACCTTCGGCCCTGCCCGATTCTCGGTTATCTGCCAACAATGGAGAGACCGAATATCAGGGAGCACAGAGTGAGTCACACAATCGTTGTTGGAGTCGATGGTTCGTCAGCGAGCAGAGCCGCCATCAGGTGGGCGGTCGAACGAGCCGACAGCACCGGCAGCGACATCGAGCTCCTTCACGTCGTCGATGACGAATGGGGAACCGTCGGAAGCCGGTTGATCGAGGAGATGCATCCCTCCGCGCGTGACCTGATCGAGCGTGAAATCAATTTCGCGCAGGCCGTCGAGCCAACCATGATCGTCACCGGCCGTTTGCTCCATGGCGATCCGATGGTCGAACTGGAGGCAGCGTCTCTCGGCACGTCCATGATCGTTCTCGGTACCCATAAGACCGGCTTTATCCATGGTCAGGCCTTCGGTTCTCGCAGCCTGCAGCTCGCGGCGATGGCTCGAGTACCTGTGGCCGTGATTCCCGAGTCCTCCACTCGTCTGCGTCGTGGCATCGTCGTCGGAGTCGATGACTCTGAGGCTGGGCATGCCGCTATTGCCTTCGGCGCGGCTGAAGCGAACAGGACGGGGCAACAGCTCACTCTGCTGCACGCCGTCAGAGCCGCGCTTCCTTTCGAACAGCAAGAACTCGAATCGAACGCGCTCGAACTGGCGAAAGCTAACGGCGCACCGCACCCTATTCGCACACGAACTGTCAGGCGTCCCGCAGCCGAAGCGCTCGTTGATGCGTCCGCGGTGTGCGCGTTGCTGGTGATCGGGAGCTCCCGACGACGAGCAATGAACATCGCGGCACTCGGTCCGGTTTCTCATGACGTGCTTCTCAACCTCGCTGGTCCGGTTCTGGTCGTGCACGGAGACTTCGCGGCCCAGATGACCCCGCTACTCACCAACCACAGGACGACCGCGTGAAGACGATCGGGCATGGGAAGGACAGCCAATCATGGTCGCCCCCCGCGCCATGGCTCGCAGTGCGGTCGGTCGGTCAACCGGCCGCCGGGCAGTAACCCTGGTTGCGGCCCTCTCGGTCTGGTCAGCGGTCCTCCACGGGAGCGTCCAGCCAATCCCAGCCACGCACATCGGGGCTGTCTTCACCGTGTTCATAGGCGAATGAGCGGTGGCGACTGCGCTCGTCATCGAATCGCTGGGCCAACGCGGTGTATCGATCCTGCAGGCCGGGAACATATCGGATGACATCCATCGCAAGCCTGTAGCGGTCGAGGTCGTTGAGCATCAGCATGTCGAACGGTGTGGTTGTCGTTCCCTGCTCGCTGAATCCGCGGACATGAAAGTTGGCGTGATTCCGGCGGCGATAGGCCAGCTGATGTACCAGCGAGGGGTAGCCGTGGAACGCGAAGACGACCGGCTTGTCGACAGTAAAGACGGAGTCGAAGTCGGCGTTGGTCATGCCGTGGGGATGCCGGCTCGGTTCCTGCAGGCGCATCAGGTCCACAACGTTGACGAAGCGCACTCGAAGGTGCGGGATGTGTTCGGCGAGAAGATTCACAGCCGCGAGCGCCTCGAGGGTGGGTACGTCGCCGCCGGCGGCGACGACGACATCGGCCTGCTCGCCGTCGCGCTCGGTGCCGGCCCAGTCCCAGACGCCGATTCCCCGCGCACCGTGCGCACGGGCTTCCTCGATGCTGAGGAAGGTGGGCGCGGGCTGTTTTCCGGCCACAATGACGTTCACGTAGTTGCGACTGGCAAGGCAATGCTCGGCCGTGACGAGCAGGCTGTTCGCGTCCGGCGGGAGGTAGACACGCACGACCGCAGCGCTTTTATTCACAACGTGGTTGAGGAACCCGGGGTCCTGATGTGAGAAGCCGTTGTGATCCTGGCGCCAGACGTGCGAACTGAGAAGGTACGTCAGCGAGGCGACGGGTCTCCGCCAAGGAACGTGCGCGCTCGACTCGAGCCACTTGGCGTGCTGGTTGAACATGGAGTCCACGACGTGGATGAAGGCCTCGTAGGAGTTCATCAACCCGTGGCGGCCGGTCAGCAGGTACCCCTCGAGAAGACCCTCGATGAGGTTCTCGCTCAGCACTTCGATGACCTTGCCCTCGCCGGCGAGATGCTCGTCAGTGTCGACAACCGTTCCCTGCCACTGCTTGGCGGTGACCTCGTAGACAGCGTCGAGCCGATTGGATGCGGTCTCGTCCGGTCCGAAGATCCTGAAATTGGTGGGGTTGGCACGCATCACGTCCGCGAGCCAGTGACCGAGCACCCTGGTGGACTCGGCGACGACTCCCCGTCGGGCAGAGACGTCGACTGCTCGGCGCTCGATCGGAGGCAGGGTGAGGTTCTTGAGAAGGAGACCACCATTCGATGCGGGGATGGCACTCATCCGCTCGATGCCACGTGGAGTGATCATCTCGAGTCCCGCCGTCGGTCGACCGTCGCGGTCGAAGAGTTCCTCCGGGCGATAACTGCGCATCCATTCCTCGAGGAGCGCACGGTGATCGGCGCGCTCGCGTACCTCCGCCAGTGGAACCTGGTGCGCCCGCCAGGTACCTTCGACCGGGACGCCGTCGACAAATCGTGGGCCGGTCCACCCTTTCGGTGTGCGCAGAATGATCATCGGCCAGGTCGGCCTTCCCTTACCGCGGCCGCCTCTGGCCGCACGGCGAATGTCAGCGATGTCATCGACGGCCACTTCGAGGGCGGACGACAGCGCTTCATGCACGACCATCGGGTCTTCGCCATCGAATCCTCCGGAGACGATGCGCGGGGAATACCCGTAACCACGGAACAGTTCGAGAAGTTCGGTCTCAGGGATCCTGGCGAGGATCGACGGATTCGCAATCTTGTAGCCGTTGAGGTTGAGGATCGGAAGCACCGCGCCGTCAGTCTCTGGGTTCAGGAATTTGTTGAGATGCCAGCTCGCCGCCAGGGTTCCCGTCTCGGCCTCTCCGTCGCCGATCACGCAGGCGACAGTGAGTGACGGGTTGTCGAGAGCGGCCCCGTAGGCGTGCACAAGTGAATAGCCGAGTTCTCCCCCCTCATGTATCGAACCGGGCGTATCGGGCGAAGCGTGCGACGGGATGCCGCCGGGAAAAGAGAACTGTCTGAACAGTCGCTTCATGCCGTCGGCATCCTGCGTGATCTGAGGGAACAACTCGGAGTATGTGCCATCGAGCCATGCGTTGGCGACCATCGCCGGTCCGCCGTGACCAGGACCGGCGATGAAGAGGATGTTCTGATGCCTCTGCACGATCAGCCGATTGAGGTGGGCATAGACGAGGTTGAGCGCCGTCGATGTTCCCCAGTGTCCGAGAAGGCGCGGTTTGATCTGTTCCGGAGATAGCGGATGCCTGAGCAAAGGGTTATCCATCAGATAGATCTGGCCGACAGTGAGGTAGTTGGCCGCGCGCCACCAGGCATCGACAACGTGCAATGGATAACTGGACACTTTCGCGAGCTCGTGCGAGATTCGGGTTTCCATCGACGTCATAGTGCTGGCTCCTTCTTGGTTGAGCCCAGCCTGCGATCTGGTAGCGCACTCGTCTAGGTCGAAGGTCCCGCGTATTTGCGCTCCGCCTGAAGGTGCCCGGTGAAACGTCGGCCGCGGATCTGTGTCGGATCGATGCGCACGTAGACATAGAGACTCGTGGGTACCCATTCGGAGAATGACAGGAGATCTGCGCCTCTGAGCTCGGTTTCATCCTCCAGCACCCGCGCAGTTCCTTTGACGACAACGCTCCAGTCGCCGGATTCTGTTCGTGCGTCGGCTTCGAAGACGACCGAGTCGTTACTGATGAGGTCGTGCAGTTTGGTGCCCTCTGCTGTGCGGAAGACGATTGCCGCATCCTGGGCGCGATAGTCGACAGGGAAGATCTCTGGCCTGTTGTCGACGCTCAGACCGAGATGGCCGAACGTGGATGCCGAGAGCAATTCCCAGCTTTCGATGTCGGAAAGTTCGGTGACCGGTCCTTGCGGCGACAGCTCGTCTTCATTCTTCTCGTGCGCCATGATGCCTTCTTTCTCCGTTGTTTCCAGCAGATCAGTTGCCGGCATGCCACGGATAGAGCCGGAAGTCCCAGGAATCCGATGGGACCTTCGCCCCTACACGCGCTCCCTTGCGCAATCACACTCGCTCTAGGTGCCCGATGCACCGCGCGGCAAACAGCCGTGATGAAGTCCAGGGAGTGGTCATGAGTGGTGTCACGGTGGGTGTGCTGACCGAAACCGCAGCGGATGAGCGGCGAGTCGCCCTTGATCCCAGCGCCGTTGTGCGGTTAGTTGCAGCAGGCCGCACAGTTCTCGTGCAGAGCGGCGCAGGAAAAGAAGCAAGCTTTGCCGACGCTGACTACGAGGCATCCGGCGCAACAATCTCGACCCGCCGTGCTGTGCTGACCACGAGCAATGTGATCGCTGTAGTGCGCGCTCTTGACGAAGCGCTTATCGACGACTTTCATACCAACCAACTGGTGATCGGACTCCTGGAACCGCTGACCCATCTCGCATCGATGCAGAAGCTGGCCGATCGCGGTATCACGGCAGTGGCATTCGAGCTTCTCCCACGCACCCTCAGCCGCGCCCAGTCAATGGATGCACTGAGCTCACAGTCGAGCGCCGCCGGGTACCGCGCAGCGATCGTGGCCGCTGCGACCTTCGGACGTTATCTACCGATGATGATCACCGCCTCAGGAACGGCGACGCCGGCGAAGGTCATCGTGATCGGCGCAGGGGTCGCCGGACTTCAGGCCATCGCGACGGCGAAGAGGCTCGGCGCCGTGGTCACGGGATACGACGTGCGCGAGTCCTCCCGAGGCGAAGTCGAATCCTTGGGCGCGACGTTTCTGACGCCGCTGGTCACCACTGGCAGCGGCGCGGGAGGGTACGCGCGAGCAATGTCGGTGGAAGAACAGAGAGTCCAGCGTGCAGAACTGGCCGCGGCTCTCCGGTCCTTCGACATCATCATCACAACGGCAAAGGTTCCGGGCAAGACCCCACCGATGCTCGTCTCGAAGGAAACGCTGGCAACGTTGCGATCCGGCTCCGTCTGCATCGACCTCGGCTCGAGTGACCGAGGCGGCAACATCGCCGGCTCGGTCGAGGGACATACGACCACAACGTCGAATGGTGTCACTATCGTCGGCGCGGGCGAACTCGCCTCCGATCTGCCGGCGTCCGCCTCGCAGATGTACGGCAGGAATGTGGTCGCGGCTATCGCCTCGCTGATACCGCAGGACCGGGTGACGATCGACCCGTCGGACGACGTCCATCGCGGCATTGTGGTCTGTCATGACGGCGAACTGACGAACGCCGTAGTCCGATCCGCCGTCGGGCTGCGATCGCTCGAAGCATCCGTAGTCGGCCTGGAGGTCGCGGCGTCATGATCGAAACACTTTTCGGCAACCTTGCGATCTTCGTACTGAGCCTTCTCGTCGGTTTCGAGGTGATCAGCAAGATCCCCACCACACTCCACACCCCGATGATGTCGGGTGCGAACGCCATCCACGGCGTTGTTATTGTCGGGGCAATTATCACGGCTTCCGCGGCTGACAGTCCGGCCGGCTATGCGTTGACGTTCGTCGCCGCGGCATTCGCGACGGCCAATGTGTTGGGCGGCTACGTCGTCACCGATCGGATGCTGAAGATGTTCACGAAACCGAGAACGATCACGGAATCAGTGGAGGACGCCTCATGACCGGCGTCGAGTTCAGTATCGGAAGTCTCTCGCTCGTCGCGGCCATAATGTTTGTGATCGGTCTGCACCTCATGCGCGCCCCGTCGACCGCACGACGCGGCAATGGGGTCTCCGCGATCGGGATGGGCGTTGCCGTCGTCTCGGCGGCCGTCTTCTCCCTCGTCGATGCTGACAATCCGTGGGGGTGGATCGCCCTCACGCTCGGCCTCATCGCCGGCGGTCTCTTCGGCGTCTTCCGTGCCCGCAGGGTCCCGATGACCGAGATTCCACAACTCGTCAGTGTCTTCAACGCCGTTGGGGGTGGAGCCGCCGCCACGGTCGCGCTCGCGGACTACGTGCTCCACCTGCGTGCATCGACGTTGCCGCCGGTCACCTCCATTCCTCTGGTGCTGGACGTTCTAATCGGATCGGTGACGCTTTCGGGTTCTCTGATCGCGGCGGGCAAGCTCCAGGGCATCATCCCTGGAAAGCCCATCCGATTCCCAGGGGCACGAGCCATCAACGTGATTGTGGTGTTCACCGCTCTTGCTGCTGGGGCGCTGGTGACTCTCTCCACACACAACCTCGTGCTGATGCTGGTCGTCCTCATTGCGGCACTCGCGTTCGGTGTGCTGATGGTGCTTCCGATCGGTGGAGCCGACGCGCCGGTTATCGTTTCGCTCCTCAACGCTCTCACCGGACTTGCGGTCGCTATGGCGGGCTTCGCGATTGACAATCAGGCATTGATCATCGCCGGCGCCCTGGTCGGAGCGGCCGGGACGATCCTCACCCTTCAGATGGCGAAGGCCATGAACCGGCCGGTGGTGAGCATCATCCTTGGCGGCTTCGGCACCGGCGATTCGGTCTCGACATCCAGAGGCATCGCAGATGACCTCACGGACATCCGCCAGGTCAGTGTCGATGACGTCGCAATCCAACTCGCCTATGCCAGGCACGTGCTCATCGTTCCCGGATACGGTCTCGCGGCGGCGCAGGCCCAGCACGAGGTTGCGGAACTTGCGACACTGCTGACGGCGCACGGTGTCGATGTTAAATACGCCATCCACCCGGTTGCGGGTCGGATGCCGGGTCACATGAATGTGCTTCTCGCAGAAGCCAATGTGCCGTACACGCAGATGCTCCAGCTGGACGAAGCCAACGCGGCTTTCGACACCTGTGATATCGCGCTTGTCGTCGGAGCCAACGATGTATGCAACCCGGTTGCGCGCCGGCCCGGTAACGCCGTCTCGGGAATGCCGATTCTCGATGTCGATCGCGCCGCCTCAGTCGTGGTGCTGAAGAGATCGATGAGCACCGGATACGCAGGAATACCCAACCCCCTTTTCACGGATGCTAAGACCGGAATGTTCTTCGCCGATGCCAAGAAAGGACTCGCCGACATCATCGTCGCCACGAAAGAATACGTCGCCGCCTGACACCTGGGCGACGCTCCACGCCAGATCCATCAGCATGCACATCAAGCCACAAGAAAGCAGAACATCATGACAACTGCAGCGCACACCACACCAATAATTCGTGAGAAGGTCCCCATCGGTGACAGCAGCCTCGCGAGAGAGACCGACATCGTTCGCTCGCGAGCCGGACGCTGGACGCTTGCCGTGCTTCGACTGGCAACCGGATTCATCTTCCTCTGGGCGTTCTTCGACAAGACATTCGGCTGGGGATACTCCACGCCGGCAGCCCGGGCGTGGATCAATGGCGGCACTCCCAGCCAAGGGTTCCTCAACAGTCCATCGGTTGTCGGACCGCTGAAGCCTTTCTTCGCCGCGATTGCGAGCCCGGCGTCTGACATCCTGTTTATGGCAGGCATGCTCGGCATCGGCATCGCCGTGATGCTGGGCGTGGGACTCCGCGTCAGTGCTGTAGCCGGTACGGTCATCATGGTGTTCATGTATCTGGCGGAGTGGTCATTCGGCGCCAACGCGGCATCGACTAACCCGATCGTCGACTACCACATCATCTACGCGATCGCCCTGATCGTCGTTGCGGTCTTTTCGGCGGGGGACACCTTCGGCCTCGGCAGGATCTGGAAGAGCCTGCCGGTCGTGGAGAAGCATCGCTGGCTCGTCTAGTAGTGCATCACACGCCGTTGGTCGGCGCCCGCTGAACACACGCCGACCAACGGTTCGCTGTGACCAGGCAGGAGAAACGCGTTCTGGTCGGCTCTCGGAGGCATCCCACCCATACTTGTCATCAGACACGCCTTAGCATGGTGAACGAGTCGAGTTTTGTAGTCGTGCATCTCTGGAAGGTGAAGTAGCCGTGCTCAGGTGCGATCAAGGAGTGAATTGCGTGGAAACGAGACCTGGCCGCCCTATGACGCGGACTCTTAGTCGAGTCGACCGCAGCAGCCGCATGGCCGCCCGGTGAACCGACCACCACTGGGGTCCGTCGCCAACCGGGGGAAGTCCCGCGCTGTAGGTCTGGCGGTCGCGGCGTTAGGCGTCGTGTTCGGTGATATCGGTACCAGTCCGCTTTACGCCCTGCAGACGGTCTTCAGCATTGATGGAGGCGCTGTACGCCCCACTCCGAGTGACATTTACGGGGTGATCTCGTTGATGTTTTGGAGCGCGACGATTGTGGTCTCGATCAAATACGTCACGATTCTGATGCGTGCGGACAACAACGGTGAGGGCGGGGTTATGGCCCTGGCTGCGCTCGCGCAGCGCCTTTATGCATCGAAAGCCGGACGGGCCAGCACCCTGCTGATTATCGGAATCGTTGGGGTTTCCCTGTTCTATGGTGACTCGCTGATCACGCCCGCGATCAGTGTCCTCTCGGCGGTCGAGGGACTGAAGGTTGCTGTCCCCAGCGTGAGTCATCTGGTCGTGCCGATCGCGGCGGTAATCCTGACCCTTCTGTTTGTGGTGCAACGTTATGGCACCGCACGGGTCGGGCGCCTTTTCGGTCCGGTGATGATGCTGTGGTTCGTTGTGATCGCCGCCGCGGGCGTTGCCATGATGGTTCGTGAACCCTCGGTGCTGCTGGGGCTGTCACCGACCTATGCGATTACCTTCATCGTCGCCCACCCGGCGCTCGCGTTCGTCGCGATGGGGGCGGTGGTGCTGGTGATCACGGGCGCAGAGGCTCTCTACGCCGACATGGGCCACTTCGGTCGCCCGCCGATTCGCCGGGCATGGTTCGCGGTGGTGTTCCCCGCATTGGCGCTGAACTACCTGGGACAGGCAGCGTTGATCCTGCACGATCCTGGGGCGCGCTCAAACCCGTTCTTCCTGTTGTTTCCGGACTGGGCGCGTCTTCCGGTTGTGGTTCTGGCCACCGCCGCCACGATTATCGCCAGCCAGGCAGTCATCTCCGGGGCGTTCTCGCTGACCCGTCAAGCGGTACAGCTCGGTTTGTTCCCACCACTGACTGTGCGCCAGACATCGGAACGTCATGGCGGCCAGATCTACCTGCCCGCGGTGAATCTTCTGCTGTTCATCGGTGTGATGGCCGTGATGCTGGCGTTCCAATCATCCGCACAATTGGCGACAGCGTACGGAGTGTCTGTGACAGGCGCCCTCGTGGTCGACACCCTGCTGCTGCTGTTCGTAGCACGCCTCCTCTGGAACTGGGGATGGGTCAAGATCACTGTCGCCGCACTAGTGTTCGGCGGTCTCGAAATCACCTTCCTGAGTGCGAACCTGTCGAAAGTCATCCACGGCGGATGGGTGCCTCTCGTCATCGCCGCCGCGGTGATTACTGTCATGACCACCTGGCGACGTGGCCGAGAGCTGGTAGTTGCGGATCGAACCAAGAAGGAAGGCTCCTTGGCGGAGTTCATCGAAAGTGTGCGTGCTCAGCGTGTGCCTCGAGTCGCTGGGATCGCCATATTCCTCCATCCGAACAAAACCACAACACCGCTGGCCCTTCGAGCGAATGTGGAACACAACAACGTGCTCCACAAACGCGTCATCATCGTCTCGGCCATCATCGAGAACGTGCCGCACGTCCCTCCAGCGGATTCCTTCGAGTGGGATGACCTCGGCTACGCCGACGACGGTATCGAGCACGTGACAATCCGATTCGGATTCTCTGACACGCCCAACATTCCGAAGGCTCTCCGTAAAGCGTGCGCCGCAAACGTCCTGACTCTCAATCCCAACCAAATGAAAAAGGCATCATTCTTCGTTTCGCGCGGTGCAATCCGTTCGACGCACGCTCCGGGCATGGCAAAGTGGCGCAAGACCCTCTTCGTCGCACTCGCCCAAAACGCGGCCAACCCCGCCGCACGATTCGGTCTGCCGGCACGGCGAACTGTGACGATGGGCAGCGACGTCGATATCTAAAGGACCGAGGCCAGCGATTCGATGCCGCGGCCTGACGCCCGGATTGAGAACTGACCGCTAGGCCGTCGACGAAACGCGGGGGCGAGACAGCCGCGCTGCCGCAAGACGCAGCACGAGCACGGCGAGCGCGACGACTGTCAGCAGCGCCCAGATGCTGCCAGGGACGACCGTAGTCGAGAATAGGCCGATCTGCGCTGTCGACAGCGGCCAGAGCAGTGCCCCGAAGGCGAGGAGTGCGATGAAGATCTTCGGCGGACGGTTGAAGCCGCCCACCACCCAGGCCAACCCGATGACGAGTGCCGGGATCAGCCGCGGGGTCGTCAGCGTCAGCGGACCGGAGTAGCAGAAGACGAACACCACGATCGTCGCGGCGACGATGAGGGCAGCGGCGACCGTGAAAGCGACAAGCCATGGCAGACCGCTCTCGGTCGTGGATGCCGCAGCTCGAGCCGCGGCAGGAGCAGGTTTCGGCGGCTCAGGCCGCCACTCGCTGCGGAAGGTGGCGTAGGCAGCGCGTCCGGCCGGGCTGGGGCGCTGTCGACGTGCGCGCATGCGCTCATCGAATTGCGAGCGCAACACCGGATCGAGGAGGGCGTTCTGCGCTTCGTTGAGACGAAGTGTCATTGCTGCGCCCGCAGCGCCGGCCACATCCGGGTGGTAAATCCGGATCAGTCGTCGATATGCGGTACGAATTTCATCCGCTGTGGCTTCGGGCGTCACACACAGCAATTCGTAATGGCTCGGGGGTTCCATTGCTGTTGATCATAGGGCATTTGAGTCCCCCAAAAGAGGGACACGGGAAAATTGTGCGACTAGCGGGACTGCCGGCGCTTTCCGACCCGAGGAGCGCCCTTCACCGCCGGCGCACGGCCCTTACCTTTCGAGGCCTTGGCTTTGCCGCCGGCCGGGCGCGCGGCGACGTTGGCCGCGGTCCTGGCCCTTTCCGCTTCCGCGGTGGCGAGAAGTGCCGCCCCCGCGCCGGTGAGCGTCGTGGTGTCGGCCGAGTAGTCGAAGAGCGGATAGCCGAGATCCGCTTCCAGCCTCTTCACCGACGACACCAGTGTGGCGCGCGAGACGCCGACCGATTTTGCTGCGTGCGCGAAGTGCAACTGTTTCGCTGCGGCGACGAAATGCTGCATCTGGTCGTTGCTCACGGCATCCGTTCGGTCGGTCCACGCCAGTCGTGGATGACATTCAGGTTACGCGGTGACCGAGAGAGCTGTTGCGGCATCCGCTTCATTCACTGGGCGCCCAGGTCTGCGACCCTATGGGCCTGGCGGTGCGCTCGCCACTCCCGACACGGATCCGAGTCCCGCCGAGCCCCTTACCCCTTGGCATAGCGGGGCTGTCGTGGTTCTCTGGACTGGTGACCGACTTGCCGATGTTCCCGCTCGGATCCGTCTTGTTCCCGCACATGCCTGTGCAATTGCGGGTGTTCGAGGAGCGCTACCTGGTAATGCTGTCGCGCATACTGCAGCAGGAGCCATCCGAATTCGGGATCGTGCTCATCGAGCGGGGCCAGGAAGTGGGCGGCGGCGAACACCGTTTCGAACTCGGCACCGTCGCGCAGATCACCGAACTCGAGGGCGCTGAGGGTTTTGTCGGGCTGGTCGCTGAGGGCGGTCGCCGGATCGAGGTCGTCGAGTGGCTCGACGAGGATCCGCATCCGCAGGCGACGGTGCGCGAGGTCGCGCCGCTGGAGTGGGACGACGCGCTGCTACCGCTTCGTGAGCGTGCTGAACAGACCGTGCGTCGCGCTCTCGCTATCGCCAGCGAATTCAGCGACCAACAGTGGGCCGCCGACACCGAACTCTCCGACGATGCCGTCGCCTCGGCCTGGCAGTTGGCTGCCATCGCCCCGCTCAGTGAACTGGACCAGATAGCGCTGCTGCGATCAACGAGCATGGCCGCACTTCTCGGCGGCACGATCGATCGCACGCTGGCGGCGGCGGAATCGCTGACGAACGACTGGTAGCGACTGTGCGGGTCTAGCTGAAGCAGGTAAAGGCACGCAGCGGGATGTGGTTGATTGACGGTGGCATGAGCGGTGCGTTGCCGCCTCCGGCCTGCACCACGCCTATGACCGTCACGCGGTGGTGACAGACGCTTGGTAAGCTGGCAGCACAATCGAACATCGGGCCGCTCAACGCGATGCGGGAGAGTCCATCGAACACGGATGGACACCGAAGGAGCAACACTCCCCGTCAATCTCTCAGGTATGTGTACCGCATCGAACAGGCCACTCTGAAAAGCAGGACTCGACGAAGACTCCTCGCCCACGGTGAAAATCGACCCCACCGGTCGATGAAGCTCTCAGGCCTATGACAGAGGGGGAGTTCCCGCATCCGAAAGCGCTTGCCTGGAGAACTCTGTGACCGATCGATCCGCAACCACCGAAAAGTTGTCGCCCCTGCACCAGGTGCATGTCGACGCCGGTGCCAGCTTCACCGACTTCGCCGGATGGCAGATGCCGGTGCGCTATTCCAGTGATCTCGCCGAGCACCATGCGGTACGCGCGGCAGCAGGACTCTTCGATCTCTCGCACATGGCGGAGATCATCGTCATGGGGCCCGAGGCGGCGAAGGCCCTCGACTTCGCACTCGCCGGCACGATCTCGGCGATCGGTATCGGGCAGGCGAAGTACAGCCTTTTGCTCTCGGCAGACGGGGGGATCGTCGACGATGTCGTGGTGTATCGCACACACGAGAACCGATTCGGTGTCGTGGCGAACGCGTCCAACCGCTACGCAGCCGCCGGCGCTCTTTCCGCCAGGGCTGCGGGATTCGATACAACCGTGGTGGACGAGAGCGACCAGCTGGCCCTCATCGCGGTGCAGGGCCCGGCATCCCTGGCCATCATCGAGGCGCTGGAGGCCCTGCACATCCCGGTCGCACCGGGCGATCTCAAGTACTACTGGAGCGCCATCGGCAGCTATCTCGGTGGCGAGATCCTGGTCGGTCGCACCGGATACACCGGCGAGGACGGCTTCGAGCTCTATGTGGAGGCGTCGAAGGCTGTGCCGCTCTGGACCGAACTCATGACGGTGGGTGCGGAGCACGGACTGGTGCCTGCCGGGCTCGCCAGCCGCGACACCCTCCGCCTCGAAGCGGGCATGCCGCTCTACGGACACGAACTGTCTCTCGATACCTTCCCCATTCAGGCAGGTCTCGGTCGCGTCGTGAACCTGACCAAGCCGGAACCCTTCGTCGGTCGGGAGGCCGTCGAAGCCGGTCCGCCTGAGGGCGCCCGCGTGCTCGTGGGGCTTCAAGCGGACGGCAAGCGTGCCGGTCGCGCCGACTATCCGGTGTTCGATGCCGCCGAGACCGAAGTGGGCATCATCACGAGCGGCGCCCTGAGCCCGACCCTCGGCTATCCGATTGCCATGGCCTACGTCGACCCCGCGCTGAGCGAGGTCGGCACCGCACTTTTCATCGATGTTCGCGGCACTCGCGTGCCCGCATCCGTAGTTGCTCTTCCCTTCTATAAGAGAGGCCGAAATAATGGCTGACGAACAGACCGTCCAGTACACAGCAGAGCACGAATGGGTGCTGGTCGACGGCGATATCGCGACGGTCGGCATCACCTCGTACGCTGCCGACAAGCTCGGCGACGTCGTCTTCGTCGATCTTCCGACTGTCGGTTCGACGGTCGCGACCGGCAAGGTGGTCGGCGAGATCGAGTCGACCAAGTCCGTCGGCGAACTCTTCGCTCCCGTCGACGGTGAGGTGACAGAGATCAACGAGGCCGTGGTGGAGAACCCTGAGCTCGTCAACACCGATCCGTTCGGCGAAGGCTGGCTGGTGAAGGTGCGGTTCACCGAACTGCCGCCGCTGCTCACCCGCGACGAGTACACCGTGCTGGTAGGGGAGTAATGGCCGACGAGCTACTCCCGACGGGAGGTTTTGCCGAGCGTCACATCGGTACCGACGTCGAGGCCCAGAGTGTGATGCTGGAAGCCCTCGGTTACGACTCGGTCGACGACCTGGTCGGGGCCGCAGTTCCGGCATCCATCCACGTGGACGGCTTCCGCTCAGCCGCCGAGACCGCCCTCCCACCCGCGGCCACCGAGCGTGAGGCACTGGCAGAACTGCGGATGCTGGCGCGCAAGAACAGCGTCAACCGCTCGATGATCGGTCTCGGCTACTACGACACGATTACCCCGGCCGTGATCAAGCGCAACGTGCTCGAGAATCCGAGCTGGTACACCGCCTACACCCCGTATCAGCCGGAGATCTCGCAGGGCCGACTCGAGGCTCTCATCAACTTCCAGACGATGATCACCGACCTCACCGGGCTACACACGGCGAACGCGTCGATGCTCGACGAGGGCACTGCCGTGGTTGAGGGCATGATGCTGGCCCGAAGGGCGTCCAAGCTCGACCCGCGCGTCTTCATCGTCGACGCCGACACCCTCCCGCAGACGCGCGCGCTGCTGCAGAACCGTGCGGATGCCGTCGGCATCCACCTCGTCGAGTTGCCGCTGGCCGAGACCGCCCCCGCCGACCTGCCGGAGGCCTTCGGGATCTTCGTGCAGTACCCGAGCGCCTCCGGACGCGTCTGGAACCCGGCCTCCATCATCGCCGCGGCTAAGGAGAAGGGCGCGCTCGCCGTCGTCGCGGCCGACCTGCTCGCGCTCACCCTCATCGCCTCGCCCGGCGAACTCGGGGCCGACGTCGCCGTCGGCTCCAGCCAGCGCTTCGGTGTTCCTATGGGTTTCGGCGGACCGCACGCTGGGTATATGTCCGTGCGCGCCGGGCTCGAACGCCAGCTGCCGGGGCGCCTCGTCGGCGTCTCGCAGGATGCCGCCGGTCACCCCGCCTACCGCCTCTCGCTCCAGGTGCGTGAACAGCACATCCGCCGCGACAAGGCCACTTCCAACATCTGCACTGCCCAGGTGCTGCTCGCGGTCATGGCGAGCATGTACGCCGTCTATCACGGACCCCAGGGGCTCAGGCAGATCGCGACCCGCACCACACGCCTCGCACGGGTGCTCGCCCGCGCGGCCACCGAGGCCGGTCACACGATAATGTCAGCCAACTACTTCGACACCTTGACGCTGCATACCAAGACGGATGCTGCACGCCTCGTCGAGCGCGCCCACGGAGCGGGCTACCTCTTCCACCTGACTGACGACGACCACGTACAGCTCTCGGTAGACGAGACAACGACCATGGACGACATCCGCGCCGTGGCGCGCATCCTGGGCGAGGATCTCGCCGACGAGAGCGTCCCGGTCGAGATCGACGAGTGGATCCCGGCAGGCCTCCTGCGCGAGAGCGACTATCTCAGTCACCCGGTCTTCAATACGCATCGCTCAGAGACCGCCATGATGCGCTATCTCAAACATCTCGCCGACTACGACTACGCCCTCGACCGCGGCATGATCCCACTCGGTTCATGCACCATGAAGCTCAATGCCGCCACCGAGATGGAGGCCGTGAGCTGGCCGGAGTTTGCGAACATCCATCCTTTCGCCCCCGAAGCGGATGTTGAGGGCTACCTCGAACTGATCGAGCAGCTGCAGAGGTGGCTCGCCGACGTCACCGGCTACGACTCGGTCTCGCTGCAGCCCAACGCGGGCAGCCAGGGCGAACTCGCCGGCCTGCTCGCGATCCGCGGATACCACCTGTCGCGCGGCGACACTCAGCGGAACGTCTGCCTGATCCCGTCGAGTGCGCACGGAACGAACGCTGCCTCTGCGGTACTCGCCGGTATGAGGGTCGTCGTCGTCGCGACCAGCGAACTCGGCAACGTCGACCTCGACGACCTGCGGGCGAAGATCGAACTGCACGCCGATGAGCTGGCCGCGCTCATGATCACCTATCCCTCGACGCACGGTGTCTACGAGCACGAGGTCGGCGCGATCTGCAAGGCTGTGCACGATGCAGGCGGCCAGGTCTACGTCGATGGTGCCAACCTCAACGCCCTGCTCGGTTTTGCACGGTTCGGTGACTTCGGCGGAGATGTCTCGCACCTCAACCTGCACAAGACCTTCTGCATCCCGCACGGTGGCGGCGGGCCGGGTGTAGGCCCGGTCGCGGCGAAGTCGCACCTCGCGGCCTTCCTGCCAGGGCATCCGCTCGCGCAGCGGGAATTTCGTCCGGTCGAAGCGTCCTCGTTCGCTGAGCTTGTCGAAGCCTCTGACCCTGTCACAACGCCCACTCACCGCAACATCGTCAGTGCAGCTCCCTATGGCAGCCCGAGCATCCTTCCGATCAGCTGGGCTTATGTGCGCATGATGGGTGCCGACGGTCTCAAGCAGGCGACAGGAGCCGCCGTGCTGGCCGCCAACTATGTGGCGGTGCGCCTACGCGAGCACTACCCGGTGCTCTACTCAGGCGACAACGGCCTGGTGGCGCACGAGTGCATCCTCGACCTGCGTCCGCTCACGGAGTCGACAGGCGTGACCGTGGATGACGTGGCCAAGCGCCTCATCGACTACGGCTTCCACGCGCCGACGATGTCGTTCCCGGTCGCCGGCACCCTCATGGTCGAGCCAACCGAGAGCGAGGATCTCGCCGAGATCGATCGTTTCATCGAGGCCATGATCGCCATCAGGGCCGAGGCGGATGCGGTGAAGGCCGGAACCTGGACCCTCGACGACAACCCGCTCCACAACGCCCCACACACCGCGCAGTCGGTGATCGAGGGTGAGTGGACCCACTCCTACAGCCGCGAGCAGGCCGTGTACCCGGTGCGGAGCCTCATCCGCAGCAAGTACTGGCCGCCGGTGCGTCGCATCGACAACGCCTTCGGAGACCGCAACCTGGTCTGCGCCTGCCCGCCGCCGGAGGCCTTCGAGTAACGCACTGTCAGCGCGGTGCCCCGAACAGTCCCGGGAACGCGGATGCCACCCACGGGTACCCCACGAAGATGGCCGTGTCGATCACGAAGTGTGCGATTACGAGCGGGAGAACACGCCCATACCGCGAGTAGAGCCAGCCGAACAGCATCCCCATCGCGAAGTTGCCCACGAAGGCGCCGAAGCCCTGGTAGAGGTGATAGCTGCCCCGCAGTGCGGCCGCGACGACGATGATCGGCCAGGTCTTCCATCCGAGGTCGCGCAGTCGGGCAAACAGGTAGCCGATCACGATGACCTCCTCCTGCAGGCCGGCCCGCAGCGCGGAGAGCACCAGAACGGGAATGGTCCACCAGTAGGTGTCGATGGCCGACGGCACGACAGTCACCCCGATGCCGATCGCCTTACTGCCCAGATACACCCCGATGCCGGGGATGCCGATCACCAGGGCGAGAGCCAGCCCGAGTAGCGCGTCACGGCCTGGCCGCTGGAAGTCGATCCCGAGGCGAGTGAGGTGCGGGCGAGCGGCCTGCCAGAGCAGGAACGCCACCAACGCCACCGGCACCAGGTCGAAGAAGATCGCCAGGAACTGGTAGATGAAGTCGAAAACCTGTCGGTCGCTGAGTGACCCGTTAAGCGTCGCGGTCTGGCTCGACAGCGGTTTGGTCAGTGTCACGCTATTGATGATTGATACAAACGAATAGATCGCGGATGCCCCGAGCGACAGTCCGAGGACGATCAGTATTTCGGCGATTATCCGGCGTCGCGACGGCGGATGTGGCGGCTCGTGATCGAAGCGGAGGCTGTTTTCCGCCGTCACGGCAGGAGCCACCGGCTCGTGCCGAAAGTGCGACGCGGAGCGAGCGCGGCGAGAGGGCAAGGGCGCCGCACAAGAACGGCGTCTTTGGTGGTTTCCGACAAATTGACCGCCTGCATCCTCTTGATGCTACGGGGTTATTTGCGGCGGTTCACACCCTGAGAGCCTGCTGAAACGCAGCTTTCGTGCAAAATTGATAGATTCGACGCAGCCATTCTTTAGAAGGCACAACAATCTATTGTGTCTGTTACCACTGTGTAACGTTTGCCTCTACAGTTTGGCGAGGAGAGCCGACCCTACTTAGGGTTCTTTCTATCTAGCGCGGCAGGACGCTAGGAATCGTGCTGCCGTTAGCGCATCTTGCACAGGAGGAAAATTGAAAATGAGACGAATTGGCCTGGGCGTTTTCGCCCTGGCAACGGCAAGCGCCCTGGCGCTTTCGGGCTGTTCCACCGGGGGCGGCAGCACGTCACCGACATCGGCGGCCAGCACCGCGGTCATCACGGCGAACGGCACGGAGCCGCAGAACCCGCTGATCCCCACCAACACCAACGAGGTTGGCGGTGGCAAGATCACCGACAACATCTTCGCCGGACTCGTCTACTACGACGCCAAGGGTGCCCCGGTCAATGACGTGGCCAAGTCGATCAAGACCGACGACTCACAGAACTACACCATCACCATCAAGTCGGGCGAGAAGTTCACCAACGGCGAGGCTGTCACGGCCAAATCGTTCGTCGACGCGTGGAACTACGGTGCGCTGCTCAGCAACAAGCAGCTCAACAGCTACTTCTTCGAAGACATCCAGGGCTTCAGCTACGACGCAGACAGCCCACTCACGGGCCTCAAGGTCGTTGACGACCACACCTTCACCGTCGCGCTCAAGTCGAAGCTCTCCGACTTCCCGCTGCGTCTCGGCTACACGGCATTCATGCCGCTCCCGTCGATCGCTTTCAAGGACATCGCGGCCTTCGGCGCCGATCCGATCGGCAACGGCCCGTACAAGATCGCCAAGGACGGCTGGAAGCACAACGTCAAGATCGACCTCGTGGTCAACAAGGACTACAAGGGCGGACGCACCCCGAAGAACGGCGGTCTCACGATCGTCTTCTACGCGGACCTCGGAGCGGTCTACGCCGACCTTCAGGGCGGCAACCTCGACATCGACGACGCCATCGCCGAGGGTAACCTCGCGACCTACAAGGCTGACCTCGGCAACCGCTCGGTGAACCAGCCGGCCGCGATCTTCCAGTCCTTCACCATCCCGGCGCGTCTTCCGCACTTCGCTGGCAAGGAAGGCCAGTTGAGGCGTCAGGCGATCTCAGAGGCGATCAACCGTCCGCAGATCACCAAGGTCGTCTTCAGCGACACGCGCACACCGGCGAAGGACTTCACCTCGCCGGTGATCGACGGCTACTCGGCCAACATCGAGGGTTCGAACGTGCTCAAATACAACCCGACCGAGGCGAAGAAGCTCTGGGCCGAGGCCGATGCGATTTCACCGTGGTCCGGAGCCTTCCAGATCGCCTACAACGCGGATGGTGGCCACCAGGGATGGGTCGATGCAGCGATGAACAGCGTGAAGAACGTTCTGGGAATCGACGCATCCGGTGCTCCGCAGCCGACCTTCGGCGGCATTCGTACCCAGATCACCAACCGTACGATCCAGACCGCCTTCCGCAGTGGTTGGCAGGCGGACTACCCGGGTCTGTACAACTTCCTCGGACCGTTGTATGCCACTAAAGCGGGATCGAACGACGGCGACTACAGCAGCGCCAGCTTCGACGCCCTTCTCAAGAAGGGTTCCGGTGAGGCGACCCCCGCCGCAGCCAACAAGGACTTCCAGGATGCCCAGAAGATCCTGTTCAAGGACCTGCCGGTCATTCCGCTCTGGTACCAGAACGAGATCGGTGGCTGGGGCGCATCTGTCAGCAACGTGAAGTTCGGCTGGAACTCCGTGCCGCTGTACTACGAGGTCACCAAGACCAAGTAACTCGGCACTAGTCGATGCGCCATTCGTGGGGCGGTGGCCCTCAGCTACCGCCCCGCGAATATGCTTGCCTGTGTTTGTCCACCCGCATGGCGACCGAGTTTCTTAGATGGGTTTTCTCATGTTCTTCTCTCCTTTTCGGGATGCCTAGCCGATGTTCGGATACATCCTTCGGCGCATCCTGCAGGTAATACCGGTCTTACTCGGTACCACCCTGCTGATCTACTTCATGGTCTTCGCACTTCCCGGGGACCCGATCATCGCTCTCTTCGGCGACAAGACGCCGAACCCGGCGATCGTCGCCCAGCTGCGCGAGCAGTACCACCTCGACCAGCCGTTCATCGTGCAGTACCTGATCTACCTCGGCGGGATCTTCCACGGCGACTTCGGTGTCTCGTTCTCCGGCCAGCCGGTCTCCGAGATCCTCGTGCAGACCTTTCCCGTAACAATCCGGCTCGCCCTGATGGCCATCTTCATCGAGATGGTCGCCGGTATCCTCATCGGGCTGGTCAGCGGGCTGCGCAAGGGCAAGCTCTTCGACGCCAGCGCACTCGTCGTGAGCCTCATCCTGATCTCGCTGCCGATCTTCGTCATCGCATTCGTGGCACAACTCATATTCGGAATCCAACTGGGGTGGGCGAGAACCACGGTCGGGATCGGCGCACCGTTCCAGGACCTGATTCTTCCTGCCTTCGTGCTGGCGAGCATCAGCTTCGCCCAGATCGTCAGGCTCACTCGGTCATCGGTGATCGAAACCTCCGGCCTCGACTTCGTGCGCACTGCGTACAGCAAGGGTCTCAGCCGTCGTCGCGTCATCCCGTTTCACATTCTCCGGAACTCGCTCATCCCGGTGGTCACCTACCTGGCGACCGACCTCGGCGTACTACTCGTCGGTGCGACGGTGACGGAGGGTATTTTCAATGTCCCCGGCGTGGGGCGCACCCTCTATCAGGCCATCCTCAAAAACGAAGGACCCACCGTGGTGTCATTCGTCACGGTTATGGTGCTGATCTACCTGGGGGTCAATCTCCTCGTCGATCTGCTCTATGCCGTGCTTGATCCAAGGATCCGCTATGTCAAATAACCCTGCGCCCACACGATCGGCGAACCATTTCGTCGCGCCATTCGATGACACGACGCTGCTCGCCGTCGACTCGGTGGCCGCCGACAGCCAGGCGAGCAATCTTTGGCTCGACGCCTGGAGAGATCTGCGCAAGCGCCCGATGTTCTACATCTCGGCCGTGCTGATCCTGCTGGTGGTGGTTGTCGCGCTGTTCCCTGGGCTGTTCTCCTCCGTCGACCCCCGCGCTTGCGATCTGTCGCACAGCAATGGAGCGCCGACCGGCGGCCACATTCTCGGATACAACTTCCAGGGCTGCGACGTCTACTCCCGGATCATCTTCGGAACCTCAACGTCGCTCTCGGTGGGCATCATCGTGACGCTGCTCATCGGAATCCTGGGAATCACTTTCGGTGCGCTGGCAGGCTTCTACGGTGGATGGGTCGATGCGGTACTGTCCCGCATCGGCGACATCTTCTTCTCGATTCCCTACATCCTGGCAGCGGTGGTCATCATGTCGGTCTTCACCGCCTACCGGAACGTCTGGGTCATCTCGCTCGCGATCGGGCTCTTCGCCTGGCCTGCTACAGCCCGCGTACTGAGAGCCGAGGTGCTGCGGGTCAAGAACGCCGACTTCGTCATGGCGTCGACGGCACTCGGCGTCTCGCGGTTCCGCATCCTGCTACGGCATATCCTGCCGAACTCGATCGCGCCGGTGATCGTCATCACCACGATCTCGCTCGCTGCGGCGATCGTCGCGGAAGCGACACTGTCCTTCCTCGGGGTGGGGTTGCCGACACAGTTCATGTCGTGGGGTAACGACATCAACCAGGCGCAGAGGACTCTCCGCACCGCACCGCAGGTGCTGATCTATCCCTCGCTGGCGCTCTCCATCACCGTGCTCAGCTTCATCATGATGGGTGAAGTCGTGCGCGACGCACTCGACCCGAAAGCGAGGGCCTCGCGTTGAAGCCTCTCCTCGAAATCAAAGATCTGCATGTCGATTTCACCACTCAGCGTGGTCCCGTCTCTGCGGTCAGCGGAATCAACATCACGCTCATGCCTGGCGAGACGCTCGCGATCGTCGGCGAGTCGGGTTCCGGCAAGTCGACGACAGCGCACGCGATCATCAACCTGCTGCCCGGTACGGGCAAGATCAGCAGCGGCCAGATTCTCTTCGACGACCAGGACCTCGCCAAGGCCTCTGCCGACGAGATGGAAGACATCCGTGGGCGCCTGATCGGCTTCGTTCCGCAGGACCCGATGTCGAACCTCAATCCGGTCTGGGGCATCGGCTTCCAGGTCGAAGAGGCGATCAGGGCGAACGGCATCGCGACCGGTCGTAAGGCTGTCAAGAAGCGCGCGATCGAGGTGTTGAAAGAGGCTGGACTGTCGGACGCCGCGTCCCGTCTCCGCCAGTACCCCCACCAGTTCTCCGGCGGTATGCGACAGCGCGTGCTGATCGGCATCGGCCTGTCATCCAAGCCGAAGCTGCTCATCGCGGACGAGCCGACCTCGGCTCTCGACGTCACCGTACAACGGGTGATCCTCGATCACCTCGCCACCATGACCCGCGACATCAACACGGCAGTGCTCCTCATCACCCACGACCTGGGTCTGGCGGCGGAGCGGGCGGAGCAACTGGTCGTGATGTACAAGGGCAAAATCGTCGAATCCGGACCGTCGAAAGAAATTCTCGCGAACCCGATTCACCCCTACACGAAACGTCTCGTGGCGGCGGCTCCGAGCCTCGCATCGCGCCGGATACAGGCCGTGGGACTGCTGTCGCCCGAGCTCGAGAAATCCGAGCAGGGCGAGACGACGGCGACCGAGGGCATCGATCTCGTAGCCTCGGCCGAGCACCGCGCCGAGGTGCTCGGACACCAGGGCAAGCGCGAACCGGCGATTGTTGTCGACGGTCTCACCAAGGTATTCAAGCTTCGTGGCAGAGGGCTGTCGTCCACCGACTTCGTCGCCGTCGACAATGTCAGCTTCTCGATAGAGAAGGGCACCACCACGGCACTGGTGGGGGAGTCGGGTTCCGGAAAGTCGACGGTCGCGCGGATGCTGCTGAAACTCGAGCAGCCGACATCCGGCCGCACGATCATCCACGGCCAGGACAGCGCGAACCTCAACACCCGCGAGCTATTCGATCTTCGACGGCGGATGCAGCCGGTATTCCAGGACCCCTACGGTTCGCTCGACCCACTTCGCAACATCGCGAACACCATCATGGAGCCACTCAACACCCATGGGGTGGGGGACAGGGCCTCGCGGCATGCGCGCGTGCTCGAACTCCTTGACCAGGTGTCGATGCCGCACGCAGTGGCGACACGCTACCCGAACGAGCTCTCCGGCGGACAGCGCCAGCGCGTGGCGATCGCTCGTGCGCTCGCGCTCAAGCCGGATATCGTGATTCTGGACGAGGCGGTCTCCGCCCTGGACGTGCTGGTGCAGGCACAGATCCTGCGGCTGCTCGCTGACCTGCAAGAGCAGTTGGAGCTGACCTACCTGTTCATCACCCACGACCTCGCGGTGGTTCGCGTCATCGCCGACAACGTGTGCGTGATGGAGAAGGGTCGCATCGTAGAGACGGCCACTGTCGACGAGGTCTTCGGCAACCCGCGCGAGGCCTACACGCGCGAACTGCTCAACGCCATCCCTGGCGCTGGGCTCGCGCTGGGGGCGTGAGTAAACTGTTTCGCCCATAAGGGCGGTCGGAGCTGACGCTTCGGTCGGCCGCCCTGTGTCGTTCCGCGAGGTCGCATCCGATCGTGTGGTTACGATGGGTGTTCGTGTCGTCTGACGGAATGAGCCTGTGAAGCTGAAGAGATCGATTGCCGCGCTGGCAGCCGTGATAGCCGGCGTTCTCGTTCTCTCAGGATGCACGAACACCGTCGTGCACGGCACCGAAGTAACGGTGGCGACGAGCCAGCCGTTCACCTCATACAACCCCAAGACGTCGTTCGGCAACGCGTCGGCGAACAGCACCATCGTCTACGCCACCAACTCGCAGTTCAACTACTACGACAACACGTCGAAGCTGCAGAAAGACGAGTCCTTCGGCTCCTACCAGGTGGTCTCGCGTGCTCCGTTCCGCGTGAAATACACCATCAAGGCGGGGGTCAAATGGTCCGATGGAACGCCGGTGGATGCATCCGACCTGTTGTTGGCGTGGGCGGCGAATTCTGGCGTGCTCAACACCGCGGGCTTCGACAACAGCGACTACCTCGATGCGCAGACCGGGGAGTATACGAGGGCGTTTCCCCCGGGCGTCGTTCACTTCGACGGGTTCAGCGGCAACGGACTGCAGCTCGTGACGAAGACCCCGGTGATCGGCGACGGCGGTCGATCGCTCACACTCAGCTACGACAAATTCTTCGTCGACTGGCAGCTTGTCTTCGGAGTCGGGTTGCCGGCGCACGTCGTGGCGAAACACGCACTCGGGATCGACAGTCCGCAGAAGGCGAAAGACGCCATGGTCGCGGCCATACAGAAGAACGACACGGCGAAGCTGGCGAAGATCGCACGCTTCTGGGACACCGGATTCAATTTCGCCTCGATGCCCAAGGACAAGGATCTCGTCGTGGGCAGCGGTCCGTACACAATCACCGACTTCGTGGCCGACGACCATCTCACGCTCACCGCGAACCCGGAATACACCGGGGACCACCGTCCGCAGTTCGAGCGGGTGGTGATGCGCTTCATCACCGATCCGCTCGCCGCCGTCGAGGCTTTCCGCAAGGGGGATGTCGATGTCATCGCGCCACAGCCCTCAGCGGATATCGCGAAGGAACTGGTGAAAATCAAGAACGCCACCGTTCTCAGCGGCGCCGATGGCTCCTACGAGCATCTCGACCTGCAGTTCGATCACAGCAGGAGCGGCGCCTTCAACGACCCGCTGGTGCGTCGGGCCTTCCTCAAGACAGTCTCGCGCCAGCAGATCCTCGACCAGCTGATCGTGCCGCTGCAGGAGGATGCGCAACTGAGGTCGTCGCAGGTTTTCCTGCCAGGAGCGTCCGGCTACGCGTCCTCTGTCGCCTCGAACGGATCGAAGGACTATGCGACCGTCGATATCCCGGGAGCGAAAGCCCTGCTGGCCAAGGCTGGAGTCGCGAATCCCGAGGTCTGCGTGCTCTTCGACCCGTCGAACCCGCGTCGCGTTGCGGAGTTCACGCTGATTCAGAAATCCGCGGCCAAGGCAGGATTCTCGGTGACCGACTGTTCGAGCACCGACTGGCGCCAGCTGCTCGGCGCCGACGGCGCCTACGACGCGTCGCTCTACGCCCTGCGGCCCACGAGTCTCGCGGTGACGGCGGTGGCGGCATCCTTCCGCTCCGACTCGACCATCAACAACCTCAACTTCTATTCAAACCCGCAGGTCGACGCGCTGATCGACCGCCTCGATTCGACCTACGACGAGGCCGAGCAGGCCAACCTCCTGAAGAAGATCGATGCGATGGTCTGGGCGGATGCCCATGGCGTTCCGCTGTACCAGTTCCCCTCCGTGACGGCCGTCGACAACCGCGTGAAGGGTGTCGCTCCCTCTCCGCTCCCACCCAATCTGCTCTGGAATATCTGGGACTGGGCACCGGTTGAAACGGGGTGAGCGCGGGAATCGCGAGCATTTGACTCGCCAAGGTAGACTTGGTAGTTGCAGGGCACCACTGACGTGATTCTGCCGCCCGTGGAACTCCCCGGTGGAACTTCGATTTCCGTGAATTTTCGCCGGCCCTCCCTTTCACTCTCCAGCCGAATCTTTTTCAAGGACGTATACCTATGGCTATCGCCACCCGTAATGATCTGCGCAACGTCGCTATTGTCGCGCACGTCGACCATGGCAAGACGACACTCGTCGACGCCATGCTCCGCCAGACCAACTCCTTCGCGGCGCACGCGCATCTCGAAGAGCGCGCCATGGACTCGAACGACCTCGAGCGCGAAAAAGGCATCACGATCCTCGCGAAGAACACCGCGGTCTCCTACGCGGGCATCCACGCTGGCGACAACGGCGATGGCGGCCCGATCACCATCAACGTGATCGACACCCCAGGCCACGCCGACTTCGGCGGTGAGGTCGAGCGCGGCCTCAGCATGGTCGATGGCGTCGTACTGCTCGTCGACGCGAGCGAGGGCCCGCTGCCGCAGACCCGTTTCGTGCTGCGCAAGGCGCTCGAGGCGAACCTGCCCGTCATCCTTCTGGTGAACAAGACCGACCGTCCGGATGCGCGCATCGACGAGGTCATCGCCGAGAGCCAGGACCTGCTCCTCGGACTCGCCAGCGACATGGCCGACGAGCACCCCGACCTCGACCTCGACGCGATTTTGGACGTACCGATCGTCTACGCCTCCGGCCGTAACGGCGCTGCGAGCTGGAACAAGCCGGAAAACGGCACCCTGCCCGACAACGACGACCTTGAGCCGCTCTTCGATGCCATCCTCAAGCACATCCCGGCGCCGAGCTACGACGACGCGGCACCGCTGCAGGCGCACGTCACCAACCTCGACGCATCACCGTTTCTCGGCCGCCTTGCCCTGCTCCGGGTTTTCAACGGCCACATCAAGAAGGGCCAGACAGTCGCCTGGGTCAAGCACGACGGCAGCGTTCACAACGTGAAGGTCACCGAGCTGCTGATCACCAGGGCACTCGACCGTTTCCCGACCGACTCCGCAGGCCCGGGCGACATCGTCGCCGTCGCCGGCTTCGAGGACATCACCATTGGTGAGACCCTCGCCGACCCCAACGACGTGCGCCCGCTGCCAACCATCACGGTCGACGACCCCGCCATCTCGATGACCATCGGCACCAACACCTCGCCGATGATCGGCAAGGTCAAGGGTCACCGGCTCACCGCGCGCATGGTCAAGGACCGCCTCGACCGCGAACTTGTCGGTAACGTCTCCATCAAGCTCGTGGACATCGGTCGCCCGGACGCATGGGAGGTTCAGGGCCGTGGAGAGCTGGCCCTCGCCATCCTCGTCGAGCAGATGCGTCGCGAAGGCTTCGAACTCACCGTCGGCAAGCCGCAGGTGGTCGTGAAGCAGGTGGGCGGCAAGGTGCACGAGCCTTTCGAGCACCTGACGATCGATGCTCCCGAGGAGTACCTCGGCGCCATCACGCAGCTTCTGGCAGCCCGCAAGGGACGCATGGGTGGCATGAGCAACCACGGCACCGGTTGGGTTCGTATGGAGTTCATCGTTCCGTCGCGTGGTCTCATCGGATTCCGCACCGAGTTCCTCACCATCACCCGCGGTGCAGGCATCGCCAATGCCGTGTCGCACGGCTACGAGCAGTGGGCAGGCGAGATCATCACCCGTACCAACGGCTCGATCGTCGCCGACCGCTCCGGTGTCGCCACCCCGTTCGCCATGGTCGCCCTGCAGGAGCGCATGTCGTTCTTCGTGGAGCCGACCCAGGAGGTCTACGAGGGCATGGTGGTCGGCGAGAATTCGCGCGCCGACGACATGGATGTGAACATCACCAAGGAGAAGCAGCTGACCAACATGCGTCAATCAACCTCCGACACCTTCGAGCGTATGACCCCCTCACGCAAGCTCACCCTCGAGGAGTGCCTCGAGTTCGCCCGCGAAGACGAGTGCGTCGAGGTGACACCGGAGTTCGTGCGTATCCGCAAGGTCGAGCTCGACGCCAACGCTCGCGCCCGCAAGACCTCGCGCCTGAAGAAGCAGAACGCTTAGGCGGTCTCAGTAGTCCGGAACTCGCCAGCACCGTTGCGGTGCTGGCGAGTTCTCTGTCTCAAGCCCGCTCACCTCTCGAACAGGGTCGCTCCGATGTAGCTGCCCTTCGTGGCTCCGGGCGGAACGGCGAAGATACCCGACCCGATGTGCCTGAGGTACTCGTTCATCGCGTCGTTTTTCGCCAACCGCAACTGGATCGGGATGAACTGCTCGCGCGGGTCTCGCTGGAAGGCGATGAAGAACAGTCCGGCGGCCAGGCGCCCCAGATCGTCGTTGCCGTCCACGAAGTTATAGCCGCGGCGCAGCAGCAGAGCTCCATCGTTCTGCTTGGGGTGCGCCAGCCTGATGTGGGCGGCATCGTCGATGGCGGGAACGCCGTGCTTCTTCGCGGAGAAGCCCGGCTCGGTGAACTCGCTGCCTCCGCTGTGGGGAGCGCCCTCGCCCTTGGTGCGGCCGATCACCCGCTCCTGTTCCCGCAGTGCGGTGCGGTCCCAGGTCTCGATGGTCATGCGGATCTTGCGGGAGACCAGATACGACCCTCCAGTCATCCAGCTCGCCGAATCGCCTTTCGGCACCCAGACATGCTGCTCCACCTGATTGGTGTCTTCGGCCTTCACGTTGGCCGTGCCGTCCTTGAAACCGAACAGGTTGCGCGGGGTGACCTGCGCACGTGTGGTGGAGGAGGTGCGACCGAAGCCGAGCTGCGACCAGCGGATGGATGCCCGGCCGAAAGCGATTCTCGACAGGTTGCGGATCGCGTGCACAGCCACCTGTGGATCGTCGCTGCAGGCCTGGATGCAGAGGTCGCCGCCGACGAGCGACTCGTCGAGCGCGTCTCCGGAGAAGTGCGGGAGGTCCACGAGAGCCTCAGGTCGTTGGGACTCCAGGCCGAATCGTTCGTCGAACAGCGACGGCCCGAATCCGAAGGTGATGGTGAGACCTGCCGCGGGTAGGTCGAGCGCTTCACCGGTGTCGTCCGGAGGGGCATCCAGCGGTCCGTCGACAGCGCCGTCGCCGATGCTCTTGCCCTCGACCATGCGCGCCGCGGCGTAGCTCCAGTCCTTGAGCAGGCCGATGAGCTCGTTACGGCTGATGTCGGAGACGTCGTAGCTGGCGAAGTGCAGCCGGTCCTGCGCCGCAGTGGTGACGCCAGACTGGTGTTTGCTGTAGAAAGGGTAGCTCGCTGCCGCACCCGAATTGCCTGATGCCTGCGCCGGAATGGCGAACCTGTCGACGGCGACCCCGACGCCCGCCCCAACCACGCCGGCACCGGTGAGTCCGAGAAGCCCCCTTCGGGAAAGTCCGGATCTGCTCAGTGCCGTGTCGTCGGTCATCGGGTGACTCTCAGGAACCCTGCTACTTGACCAGCGCCGCCGTGAGCTTGCTCAGCGGCTCGCTGAGTGCGTTCACGCCATCGGCCAGCTGCTTGACCTGCAGGGTGGTGAGGTCGTTGTAGTAGGTGAAGCCGGCATCCAGCGAACCGTACTTCGCAAGCTGCTTCTCAACGGAGGAGAAGTCGCCGTCGATCTGCGTGACCAGCTTCGCGTCCTTGGCTGCGACGATGTCACGGACACCCTCGTAGGCGACGCGGGCGCCCTCGAGGTTCGCCTGAATATCCCACAGATCGGTGTGCGACCAGATCTCCTCCTCGCCGGTGATCTTGCCGTTGGCGACCTCGTTGAGCAGGCCGATCGCGCCGTTACTGATCGCGTCGATCGAGACGCTGTAGCCCTTCGCGTTCACAGCGTCGAAGAACTCCTGGGTGTTGGCTTCCAGCTTGTCGGCGAAGTTTTTGCGCTCTACGGGCGTCAGCGCGACGTAAGGGGCGCCGCCGTTATCGGCCGCTGCCGGCGGCCAGAGGTCCTTCTCGATGCGGTGCCATCCGGTCCAGGTGTCGCCGTCGGCGACATCCGCCTCGCGGAAGTCGATCTCAGGATCGAGGTCACCGAAGGACTCGGCGACAGGCTCGATGCGCTCATAATAAGCGCGGGTGATCGGGTACAGGCTGCGCGCTTTCTCGTCGTCACCGGCCAGATAGGCGCCGAGGAAGGTGGAGGTGGCGGGCACCAGCCTGGTCACCTGCTCCTTCACGTAGGTGACGTAATTCTTTGCTGCCGCTGCGGTCTGCGACTTCTCGTTGCCGACCAGTTCGGCCGTGGCACCGGAGTTGGTCACCGTGAAGGTCGCACGACCGACGCCGTCGCCGACCATGCCGGGCTTGCAGATCGTGAAGTAGTCGCCGGGCTTCAGCTGGGTGGTGAGCTTGCGCGGGGCGCCGGGTGCGATGTTCTCCATCTCGGCGACGATGCGGAGTCCGTCATCGGCGAGCAGGTAGAACTCTGTCACCTGGTCGGTCGAGTTGGTGACGGTGAATTCGACGCTGCCGCTCGGCGCCTTGGCGGCGGAGAGGCTGCAGTCAGAGGCGGTGCTGTCCACCGTGAGAGCGGTGGCCTTGCTGTCGGAGGCCGCGGTGTTGTTCGGCACACAGGCTGAAAGAACCAGCAGTGCGACGGCGCCCGTTGCGATCACGAGGCCGAGACGGCCAGTTCGGCTGTAACCGGACCCGCGCGAGATCATCGTGCTCCTTCAGTGACCAGTGACTTGGTGGGCTTCGGTGCTGAGGGTTTTGTGCTGTGGCGACGGGTGGTGACGATGAAGATCGTCGTGACCGGCACGAAGTAGAGCACCCAGACGATGGCCTCGACCCAGGTGGTGGCCGGGGTGAAGTTGAGGGTTCCCTTGAGTAGGGTTCCGTACCAGCTGCTCGGTGGAACGACACTGCTCACGTCGAAGGCGAGACTGTTAATTCCTGGAAGGATGCCGGCCTCCTGCAGGTCGTGCACGCCGTAGGAGAGAACACCGGCGGCCACCACGATGAGAAAGAGGCCGGTGTAGGTGAAGAATTTGGAGAGGTTGATGCTCACGATGCCGCGGTAGATCAGGTAACCGAGCACCAGGGCGACCAGGATGCCGAGTGCTGCACCGAGAAGCGGGAACGTGGTTTCGCCCGTGGCCTGCACGGCCGCCCAGATGAACAGCGCGGTCTCGATGCCTTCGCGACCGACGGCGAGGAAGGCGACGAGAACCAGGCCCCAGCCGGCTCTGCGGAGATGCTTATCGACATCCGAACTCAGGTGACCTTTGAGATTGCGGGCCGTCTTCAGCATCCAGAAGACCATCCAGGTGACGAAACCGGTGGCGACGATTGACAGGCTGCCGCCGATGGCCTCTCGCGCCTGAAAACTCAGTCCGTAGGCGCCGAAGGTGAGCAGGGCACCGATGCCGAGCGCGAGCAGCGCGGCGAGTCCGACGCCAAGCCAGATGCGTCGCAGAACGTCCCTACGACCGATCTTGATGACGTAGGCGACGAGGATACCGACGACCAGCGAGGCCTCGAGGCCTTCGCGAAGGCCGATGAGAAAGTTTGCGAGCACGGATTCATTTCTAGAGGAGCGAGGATTGGTAAGGCTTACCTTACTCGAGCGACTCTATAGTGCGCGCCCTATCCTGTGCAATGTGCAGCAAAACCCCAGCGACGCCGAGCGCGTTCTTTTCGTGCATGCCCACCCCGACGACGAGAGCCTGGCAACCGGTGGAACCATCGCCACCCTGGTCAACAGGGGTGCATTGGTGACAGTGGTCACCTGCACGCGTGGCGAACTCGGCGAGGTCATCCCGGCCGACATCAAGCATCTGGAAGGTTCAGGGGAGCCGCTGGTCGAGCTGCGCACGGCGGAACTCACGTCCGCCCTCGCCATCCTCGGGGTGACCGACCATCGCTTTCTCGGTGCGGAGGGCGCGCGCTGGAGAGACCAGCCGCCCCGCCGCTACACGGACTCTGGGATGCGCTGGGGCGATTCCGGTGCAGAGGCACCGCTGGTGATGAGCGAGGACGCCCTCTGCGCGGCCCCATTCGGCGAGGTCGCTGCGGATCTCGCCACCGTCATCGACAGCGTCAAGCCGGATGCGGTGATCAGTTACAACTCGACCGGGGGCTACGGCCATCCCGACCACGTGCGCGCTCACGAAGCCAGCCTGCGCGCGGCCGAAGTCATGGGGGTGCCGTTCTTCGCGATCGAGCCGGACGCGGCAGAGGGTCAGCTCGCCGTCGACGTCTCGGCCGTGCTCGTCCGCAAACGTGATGCACTTCGCGCTCACCGCAGCCAGGTGACTGTCGACGGAGATCGCTACTTCCTCTCCAGCGGACCGGGCCAGCCGATCACCACAGTCGAGCGCTACAGCCGGATACGGCCTGTCGAGGCGACGACAGTCGCCTGGAAGGACCAGGGCCTCGGCATCCACCTGCTCGCCTGGATTCTGGCCCTCGTCGTCGGCGTGGCCGTCGGCGCTATCGCCACCGTCGACCACCGGTACACCGTGACGCTCCTCGGCACCGACCTGCCGGTCGGGATCATCGCGACCCTACTGATCGTGGCGGCACTGCTGGCCGGCCTGCGGATAGTCTTCGCCGACCGAATCGTCCCTACTATCGCCACTGTCGGCATGCTCGGGGTCATCGCCGTGCTCTCGCTGGCGGGCAGCGGAGGGTCGGTGTTGGTCACCAACGATGTCGTGGGTTACCTGCTCGTCTACGGGCCGGTGGTGATCGCCTTCCTGGTACTGGCCTGGCCGGCAGCGGGCACTTTCAGCCGGGATAAGATTGGTGGAAGGCCCGAACCGAAGGGAACGCCGCAACTGTGACCTACGTCATTGCCCTCCCGTGCGTGGATGTCAAAGATCGCGCATGCATCGATGAGTGTCCCGTCGACTGCATCTACGAGGGCGACCGGATGCTGTACATCCACCCCGACGAGTGCGTCGACTGTGGCGCGTGCGAACCCGTCTGCCCCGTTGAGGCGATCTACTACGAAGACGACGTTCCCGAGCAGTGGGCCGACTACTACAAGGCCAATGTCGAGTTCTTCGACGAGGTCGGTTCCCCCGGCGGCGCGGCTAAGGTCGGTGTCATTCACAAGGACCATCCCCTGATCGACGCCCTGCCGCCGCAGGCTGTCGCCGGCGCCTGAGTGGCTCTCCAGCTTCCCGACTACCCGTGGGACTCGCTCGTTCCCTTCGCGGAGCGGGCCGCGGCCCATGTGAGCGGCATCGTCGATCTCTCCGTCGGTTCACCTGTCGATCCGACGCCCGCGCTCATCCGCGATTCGCTCGCCGCCGCGACGGATGCGCACGCTTACCCGCTGACCGTCGGCACGCCGGTGCTGCGTGAGGCCATCGTCTCCTGGTTCGCCGAGCGCAGGGGGGTGGATGACCTCGGCGTCGCCAATGTGCTCCCCACCATCGGTTCGAAGGAATTCATCGCCGGGCTGGCTCTCTGGCTGGGTCTCGGCGAGGGCGATGTCGTCGTGCAGCCCCGACTCGCCTATCCGACCTATGCGGTCGGCGCGGCACTCGCTGGCGCGGCCATCGTCTCGAGCGACGATCCGGCCGAATGGCCGGAGAACACCAGGCTCATCTGGATCAACAGTCCGGGCAACCCGAACGGTCGCATTCTCGGTGTCGATGAGCTCGCCGTAGCCGTCAGCCGCGCCCGCGAACTGGGTGCCGTTATCGCCAGCGACGAGTGCTACGCCGAGCTCGGCTGGGAGCCGGAGTACGTGCGCGATGCCACGCCGAGCATCCTCGATCCCCGGGTCGTCCACGGCGAACGCAACTCGGTATTGTGCGTCTACTCGCTGAGCAAACAGTCCAACCTCGCGGGGTATCGCGCCGGTTTCGTGGCCGGCTGCAGCGATCTGATTGCCCAACTCCTCGCCGTGCGCAAGCATCTCGGAACGCTGCCGCCGGCACCCATCCAGGCCGCGATGGTCACGGCCCTCAGCGACCACGAGCACGTGCGAGCGCAGCGTGAGCTCTACCGGGCCCGGCGTGCCACACTCGCGCCGGCACTGGAGCGCGCCGGCTTCCGCATCGACCACAGTCAGGGCGGGCTCTACCTCTGGGCGACACGAGGAGTGGATGCCTGGCAGACCGTGGCCGACCTGGCCGACCTGGGCATCCTGGTCGTCCCCGGCACCTTCTACGGGGAGGAACCGTCCGAGCACGTGCGCATCGCGATCACGGCAACGGACACCGCCATCGCTACCGCGGTAGAGCGATTGGATGCACTCTCCAAGTAAAACGACCATTCCTTAGCGGATGCGACGATCGACCTTGACGCCACTTAGGCTGTATGCGTGAACGACGCTGCGAGTGACAACGCCGAGAAGGCCACCCTGCACTACCCCGGAGGGAGTGCGGAATTCCCGATCCTGAGAAGTGTGGACGGCGCCTCGAGTATCGACGTCTCCACCTTCACCAAACAGACGGGGCTCACGGCTCTCGACTACGGGTTCGTCAACACCTCGGCCACCAAGAGTGCGATCACCTATATCGACGGGGACAAGGGCATCCTCCGCTATCGCGGCTACGCGATCGAAGACATCGCGGCCAACTCCACCTACCTCGAGGTGGCCTGGCTGCTCATCTACGGCAACCTCCCGTCCCCCTCAGAACTCGAGGCCTTCGAGGAACGGGTTCGACGCCACACGCTGCTGCACGAAGACCTGCGCCGATTCTTCGACGCGCTGCCGCACAACGCGCACCCGATGTCGGTGCTGTCGAGCGCGGTATCCGCCCTCTCCACTTTCTACGAAGACTCGCTCAGCGTTCACGACCCTGAGCAGGTCGAGCTCTCCACCATTCGCCTGCTGGCAAAGCTCCCGATCATCGCGGCCTACGCCCACAAGAAGAGCCTCGGCCAGGCCTTCCTCTACCCCGACAACTCGCTGAGCTTCACCGACAACTTCCTCAAGCTCAACTTTGGAACGATGGCTGAGCCGTACGAGGTCAACCCGGTGCTCTCGAAGGCGCTCGAACGGCTGCTCATGCTGCACGAGGATCACGAACAGAACGCGTCGACATCGACCGTGCGTCTCGTCGGATCGACGGAGGCCAACATGTTCGCCTCCATCTCCGCCGGCATCAACGCCCTCTACGGACCGCTGCACGGTGGCGCCAACGAGGCCGTGCTGAAGATGCTCGGCGAGATCAAGGCCTCAGGAGAGTCGGTGGAGAAGTTCGTCGAACGCGTGAAGAACAAGGAAGACGGCATCCGTCTCATGGGCTTCGGACACCGGGTCTACAAGAATTTCGATCCGCGAGCCAAACTGGTGAAGGAGAGCGCCGATGAGGTGCTCAAAGCTCTCGGCGTGCAGGACGACCTGCTCGACATCGCCAAAGAACTCGAGGCGGTAGCTCTCGCCGACGATTACTTCATCGAGCGCAGGCTCTACCCGAACGTGGATTTCTATACCGGCGTGATCTACAAGGCGATGGGATTCCCCGCCCGCATGTTCACCGTGCTGTTCGCTATCGGACGCCTGCCGGGCTGGATCGCCCACTGGCGCGAGATGAACGAGGATCCGGCCACCAAGATCGGCCGCCCGCAGCAGCTGTACATCGGCGCGCCGGCCCGTGGCTGGCCGACCCGCTAGAACCCGGATCGTCCGCCCGCTGTCGCCCGGCGTGCTGGCAGTGCCAAATCTCGTCCCTGCAGTGCCCAATCTCGTTCTCGCAGTGCCAAATGAAGGAACCGGTACGTTGCTGGCCCCGAGTTTCCGGGGCCAGGCATCCGTTGGGAGTCCGCAGTTCCTTCATTTGGCACTGGCGGAGGGGATGCGGGGCTCCGGGTTGAAGCGGTCTCCTCAACGGGGCGGCAGGTGGTCGCCGCGGGCGATTGCCCCGAGAATGGCCGCCTTGACCTCCGACCAGTTGTTCATCACCTGCCGATAACTGAACCGCAGTACGCGGTAACCACGGGCGGAGAGCCGAGCATCTCGCCGTCGATCAGCTTCGAACTGCTCAGGATCACTGTGATACTTCCAGCCATCAACCTCGACCACGAGCCGAGATCCGATGAGCAGGTCCACCCGGCCGATGCCACCGATCTTCACTTGCAGACGGGTGTCGATTCTGAGTCGCTGCAGTCGAAACCGGGTGACGGACTCCGTGATCGATTCGGATCGGGCATCCACCTGAGCGAGCAGTCTTCGGAGTTGTCGCGGCAGCTCCGAAATCAGCACGGTCCACTCGATGAGCGAGATCCGCCCCAGTCGAAGGGCGGAGTCGGCGGCAGCGACGACGAGCTCCGGGCTTTGGCAGAACGCCATCGATCGCAAGCATTCGATCACCGATGCCCGAGGCGACGGGCGATCCGATCCAGTTTCGTGCCAGTGCAGGACCACGAGTTCGGTCGACTCGCGAAGGCGAGTGCGTTTGTCGGATGGACTTCGGTGACGGCAGGAATTTACCTCGACTTCAACGTGGAGCTTGGGGGTGCGCTTCACCCACAGCCCGTGCGCGGCCGCAGCGGAGACGCAGCCCAGCCGGCCACCGACCCTGAATGCGGCGACCTCGTGCGGGTCGGCATCGGGGCTGCAGTACCATCCCTGCCGAACCCGAACGGCGGCGCCAGAAGCGACGGCATTGCGAAGGGAGCTGCGTGTACACCCGAGCGCGTAGAGCTCGTGGGTTGCGGCGAATCCGCCCAGTGTGGAGATGTGCTTCTGTAGGTGCATTGACAGAGCATGCGGGTTGCGGACGTGACGCATCCGGCAATTCGATCGAACGGTGGATGTTTCGTCATCCCGTGCCAAATGAAGGAGTAGAAGGCCTCCGCGGCGCGAACTGCCCCGTATTAGCAGGGCGCCGCGTCGGCGGTTCCTTCATTTGGCACTATCGAGGGTGCGGGGTGCGGGGTGCGGGGTGCTGCGACGCGAAAGCTCAGGCGTGCAGGGCGGCGTTCAGCTCGATGCCCCTGCCGGAGCGGGCGAGCACCTCGACTGCACCAGTGAGCGAGTTGCGGCGGAAGAGCAGCCCGGCCACTCCGGAGAGCTCGACGGCTTTGACCGTGCGGGTCTCGCCGTCACCAAGCACCAGGACCTTCGTGCCGGACGTCACGTAGAGACCGGCCTCCACGACGGAGTCGTCACCGATCGAGATGCCGATGCCGGAATTGGCTCCGAGAAGGGCGCGCTTTCCGACCTCGACGCGCTGGGTGCCGCCCCCCGAGAGGGTGCCCATGATCGAGGCGCCGCCGCCGACATCCGAACCGTCGCCCACCACGACGCCCTGCGAGATGCGCCCCTCGACCATCGACTCCCCGAGGGTTCCCGCGTTGTAGTTGACGAAGCCCTCGTGCATGACGATCGTGCCGGGCGAGAGGTGCGCGCCGAGGCGCACGCGTGAGGCGTCTGCGATACGTACCCGGCTGGGGGTGACGTAGTCGATCAGGCGAGGGAACCTGTCGATGCCGTGCGCGGTGATACCGTGCCGCTGGAGGGCAGGGCGCAGGCGGGAGAAGTCGTCGGGATGCACGGGGCCGGCGTTGGTCCAGGCGACGATGGGCAGCTGGCCGAAGATGCCGTCGAGGTTGAGGGTGTTCGGGGCGGCGAGCAGGTGGCTGAGGAGGTGCAGGCGGAGGTAGGCGTCGGGGGTGGTTGCGGGCGGGGCATCCAGGTCGATCTCCACGGTGATGAAGTCGATGCGCACGTTGCGGCGGTCGTCGGCGCCGGTGAGCGCTTCGAGTTCGGCCGGTGCGATGTACGGGTCCCTGCCCGCGGGCAGGCTTCCGAGTGCGGGGGAGGGAAACCAGGTGTCGAGCACCGTTCCGTCTCCGGCGATTGTCGCGAGTCCGTATCCCCAGGCCGAGCGTTCAGTCATGGCTCAAGGTTAGCGATTGCCGCTCGATAAACTGACCGCATGCCCGTCACCGATCCGACTCTGCCCATTCTCGATCTCGGCGCATCGTCGATCGATATCACCCGCCAGCTCTGCGACATCGAGTCGGTGTCTGGTAACGAGAGAGCGATCGCGGATGCCGTCCAGACCGCTCTGGCGGGTGTCTCTCACCTGGCTATCACTCGCGACGGCGACTCGATCGTCGCACGCACCGACCTCGGGCGAGCGCAGCGCGTCGTGATCGCCGGGCACCTCGACACCGTTCCACTAAACAACAATCTCCCGACCCGATTCGAGACGATCGACGGAGTCGACTACCTCTGGGGCCGCGGCACCGTCGACATGAAGGCTGGCGTCGCGGTGCAGCTCAAACTCGCGGTGGAACTGGCGGAGCCTTCTGTCGATGTCACCTGGATCTTCTACGACAACGAGGAGGTCGCCTCGGATCTCAACGGCCTGGGGCGTCTCGCCTCGACGGCACCGGAGCTGCTGGCCGGGGATTTTGCGATCCTGGGCGAGCCCACCAACGCCATCGTCGAGGGCGGGTGCAACGGCACCATGCGCGTGGAGTTGCGCACCGTCGGCCTCCGCGCGCATTCTGCGCGGTCCTGGGTGGGCCACAACGCCATCCATGATGCCGCGCCCATCCTCGCCGTCCTCGCCGCCTACCAGCCGCGCGAGGTCGAGGTGGACGGCCTGGTCTATCGCGAGGGCCTCAACGCGGTCGGCATCGCCGGTGGGGTCGCGGGCAACGTGATCCCCGACGAATGCGTCGTGACCGTGAACTACCGTTTCGCCCCGAGCCGGAGTGCTGCCGAGGCTGAACAGCACCTGCGTGAGTTCTTCGTCGGCATCGAACTGACGGTCACGGATGCCGCAGACGGCGCTCGCCCAGGCCTCGATGCGCCACTGGCCATGGACTTTCTCGCGGCCGTGGGGGCGGAGCCGAAGCCCAAATACGGCTGGACCGATGTGGCGCGTTTCTCTGCCCTCGGCATCCCCGCCGTCAACTACGGACCCGGCGATCCGTTGAAGGCCCACGCCGACGACGAGCGGGTCGCCGTCGACCAGATCACTCAGTGTGAGCGGGGACTCCGGGCGTGGCTGAGCGTGTCGTAGCTGCGGGCTTCCGTGCGCGATCCAGGTGCACTATCGGCTGACGCCATGGCGGGTACAGGTCATCTGCTGGTGATCGAACGGCTACGACTGGACTCGGCCGTAGCCCCGGAGGACGCCCCCGTTTTCGGGTTAGCCCGCGAGGCAGGGATAATGGATGTTATTCCACGAAAGGGGATCACTCATGGCAGCCATGAAGCCGAGGACCGGAGACGGGCCAATGGAGGCTGTTAAGGAGGGACGCCTCATCATTGTGCGCGTGCCACTCGAGGGTGGGGGCCGCCTTGTCGTTTCCGTCAATGACGCGGAGGCCAAGGAGCTTCACGACGCGCTTGCCGGGGTAGTTGCAGCGGCAGGTTAGTCACCCATTCGAACACTCCAGACTCAGTCCCCGGGGGCGGCGGCGAGCTTCGTCAGTTGAAGCAGCCCGTCGCCCACGGGTGACAGGGAACTGATGACAGCTTCGGAACCCGAGATCTCCTTCAGCAGCGAACGGAAACCGGTCACGGTGTCGTCACGCTGCGCAGGGTCTGCTACCCGTCCGCGCCAGAGTGCGTGAGCCACAAGCACTGTTCCACCGGTGCGGACCAGCCGAAGGGCATGCTCGACGTAGCGGATCACGGACTGCGGGTCGGCATCCACGAGCACTACGTCGTAGGACTGCTCGTTCATCCGGGGCAATACGTCGATCGCGCGTCCGGCGATCAGGCGGATGCGGTTAGCCGGGACGCCTGACTCGAGGAACGCCTTCTTCGCCGACTGCTGATAGTCCTGCTCGAAGTCGATCGAGGTGAGCGTGGCGTTCGGAGCTCCGGCAAAAAACCAGAGGCCGCTCACGCCGACCCCCGTACCGATCTCGATGATGTTGGTCGCCGATGCGGCAGCCGCGATGACGGCGAGCTGTGAGCCGGTCGCGGCGCTCACCGGATCGATTCCGAGTTCTATCGAGTGCTGTCGTGCCTGGGCGATCTCAGCCCGTTCGACGACGAAGTCTTCCGCGAACTTCCAGTCCGATTCTTTACCTGCCACGCCATGCTCCTTGGTTCTCCTCAAGAGTATGGCGCTGGCCAGTTTCCGCTCCGCCGGACGCGCCGCCGTCGCCGTCGGCTCATGGTGGTTTCCCGGGAACCGGGTGGCGGAAAGCACCCGCCGACGGACTAGTCTGAACGGGTGTTCGGTCTAACCTTCGACAAGCTCCTCGTGATCGGTGTGATCGCGGTGTTCCTGCTCGGGCCCGAGCGCCTCCCGCACTACGCCTCCCAGCTCGCCAAACTCGTGCGCAACCTGAGGAACATGGCGAACGGTGCCAAGGACCGCCTGCGTGACGAGATGGGTCCCGACTTCGACGACGTGGACTGGAAGAAGCTCGACCCGCGCCAGTACGACCCGCGCCGCATCATCCGCGAGGCTCTGCTCGACGACGGCGACGACGAGCAGGAAGAGGCAGTCGCCATCGTGCGACCGAGCGGAGAGTCTGCTTTCGCCAGGCGACAGCGGTTGCTCGAAGAGGGCAAACAGGCGCCGTTCGACAACGAAGCGACCTGACCGTAGCCGCTAGCGTCGTCTGATCGCCTTCAGGGCGACGAGCATCAGGATCATCACGCCGCTCAGCTTCGCGAACTCCGCTCCGGTGCGCGGAAGAGTCATCAACCCCGTCGCGTTGGCCACCGTGCGAGCGTCCACGAACCTCAGGATGCCCTCCCGGCCGTTGCGTCGACCGAGGCCGGACTGCTTCATGCCGCCCATCGGCGCGTCGACGGAGGAGAAGGTCGCCCGGTAGCCCTCGTTGATGTTGATGCTCCCGGCGTCGATGAGGTGCGCGACCCGGCGCGCGCGACTGATCGATCCGCTGAATACCGACGCGTTGAGACCGAACTCCGAATCATTGGCAGCGGCGATCGCCTGGTCCGCCGAGTCGACCACCGTGATGGCGACGACCGGTCCGAAGGTTTCGTTGCGTGAGCAGTCCATCTCGTCGGTCACGTCGGTGAGCACCGTGGGTTCGAAGAACAGCGGACCGAGGTCCGGCCTCGCGCTGCCGCCGGTGAGCACTGTCGCACCCTTGGCGACGGCATCGTCGACGTGCGCCTGCACTCGCTCCAGCTGACTGGGAAGGGTGAGGGAACCGACATCCGTGCTGAAGTCGAAGGCCGGTCCTTGTACGAGGGCTGCGGTGCGGGCGACGAATTCCCTGGTGAAGGCGTCGGCGACGCTGCGCTGCACATAGATGCGTTCGATCGAGACGCAGAGCTGGCCGAGCGAGGCGTAACAGGCGTAGACAGCGTTCTGCGCTGCGGTGCGAGGGTCGACGTCGTCGAGCACGATCATCGGGTTCTTGCCGCCGAGCTCGAGGGACACCGCGGTCAGGGCTTCGGCGCCGCGCGCCGCCACCTTCTTTCCGGTGGCGGTCGAGCCGGTGAAGCAGACGTAGTTGGCGGCATCCACCACGGCGTTGCCGATCTCGGTGCCGTCGCCGGTGACGACAGCCCAGAGCTCGGCGGGCACGCCGGCATCGATGAAAGCCCTGCGCGCGGCGAGGATGCTCAGCGCGCCCTGGTTGTCGGCCTTCTGCACGACGCCGTTGCCCGCTGCGAGGGCGGGGATCACGTCGAAGAGTGAGAGGCTCAGCGGATAGTTCCACGGGGTGATGACCCCGACCAGGCCCTTCGGCCGGTAGCTCACCTGCGTGCGGATGACCAGCGGGATGCCGGCTCGCCTGGCCCGAGGTCGCAGCACGCTCTTCGCACTCACGGCGTAGTAACGCGTGGCGCTCGCCCCGATGAAGACCTCTTCGAAGGCCTGCCCTCGCGTCTTTCCGGTCTCCGTCTGAAGGGCGTCGATGAGCAGTTCGCGGCGCTCCAGCAGGAGGTCGTGGGCGCGCAGCAGCACGCGGCGGCGGTGCTCGAAGCCTGTGGCAAACCAGCGTTTCTGGGCTGCGCGGGCCTTGGTGGCCGCATCCGTGACATCGTCGACAGCGCTCACCGGGAGGTCGTGGATCTTCTCGCCGGTGAACGGCGCAAAGACCTCTGTGGTGTCGGTGATCGACGTGTGGATGTCGTGATCGAGTTCGTCGATGAAGGATCGCGTGAGAGGGGTTCCTGGCATGGGCAATTGTAGGCATGTTCCCCGCGCTACACTCTCGAAATGGCCGCACTGGAGCGCACCCTGACCCGAAAGACCGTCGCCGGATACGCCATCGGCTCGCTCGGCACCGGAGGTTTCGCCACGCTGCCGGGCCTCGTGCTCATCTACTTCCTCACCGACACCCTCGGTGTGGCCGCGATCGCCGCCGGTGCCCTGGTGACCGTGGCCAAGATCTGGGATGTGATCATCGATCCGGTGATCGGGGCGCGCAGCGATCACAGTCTCGCCGCCACGGGTTCGCGGCGACGGTTCATGGTGCTCGGCAGCCTGCTGCTTCCGGTGTTCTTCATCCTGACCTTCGCCGTGCCCGCCGGACTCCCCGCCGCGGTCTCAGGTGCATGGGTACTGGTGGCCTTCGTGCTCACGGCCACGGGGTTCAGCCTGTTCCAGGTGCCGTATATCGCGCTACCGGCTGAGCTCGTCGGCAGCTACGAGCAGCGTACGAGGCTGCTGTCCTGGCGGGTGGTGGTGCTCACCTTCGCGATCCTCCTGTTCGGCGCCGGCGGCCCGGCCCTTCGACAACTTGGCGGTTCCAACGAGCACCTCGGTTACCTGCTCATGGCCGTCGTCGCGGGCATCCTGATCGGTGTCGGCATGTTTATCTCAAGTTTCACCGCCCCTCGCGATGCGGCGCTCACAACGCGGCCGACGCAGGGTTCCATTCGCGACAACTACGCGGCGGGCATCATGGCGCTTCGGCGCAGTCAGCCTTTCGTGCGCTGCTGTTCACCTTCCTGCTGCAGGGTCTCGCGACCGGTCTCATGCTCGGCGGCGCACAATATGTCGCCACCTGGGTGCTGAAGAGCGAGGACGCCGTGACCTTCCTCTTCATCGCGCTCATCGCCCCCGCCCTATTTGCAGCACCGCTCTGGGGCGTGATCGCCCGTCGGGTGGGCAAGGAAGGAGGCTTCGCTGCAGCCTCGACACTCTTCGGTATCGCCGCGCTCTCGATGGTGCTTCTCGTCTGGTTTCCCGGCGGCTGGGTCTATCTTCCGGTGGCGCTCGCCGGAGCCGGTTACGCGGGTATGCAGTCGCTGCCGATGGCGATGCTGCCCGATGTGATCTCCCACGACGCGCGGCTGCACGGCGAGGGGAGAGCCGGCTCCTTCGGTGGAGTGTGGACGGCGGGCGAGACCACGGGAATGGCACTCGGAGGCACGGTGCTGACGATTGTGCTCGCGCTCAGCGGCTATCTCGCTTCAACGGCGGGGCAGAGCGTGGACCAACCGGGTTCGGCTATCGTCGGCATCGTCCTGAGCTTCAGCCTCGTTCCCGCCGTGATCATCGCCGCGAGTCTCGTCTCGCTGCGGCGCTACCGCCTGCGCAAGGCCGACATCGAGGAGACCAGATGACCACTTTCGCGGAACAGCCTGCCGACATCCTCGCCCGCCTCGAGCAGTTGAGGCAGGCGGATGCTCCGACCCACGGCGGCCACGTGCTGTCCTACGTCTACGACTCGGGACTCGCCGAGCTTGACGAGCTGGCGGCAGCGGCCATCCGGATGGTTCAGCCGGTCAACGGACTCGACCCGACCACCTTCACCTCGGTCGCAGTGATGGAGCGCGAGATCGTCGGTTTCGCCCGAGACATGCTGCACGGCGACGGCGACGTGGTCGGCTCCGTGACGACAGGTGGCACCGAGAGCTGCCTGCTCGCGGTGAAGACTGCTCGCGACAACTGGCTCGCAGCGGGCGGCGTCGGTCAGCCCCGACTCCTCGCGCCGGTGACCGTGCACGCCGCATTCCAGAAGGCGGCGCACTATTTCGGCCTGGTACTCGACCTCGTGCCGGTTCCGCCAGCTGGGGTGGTGGTCGCGGCAGACCTCGTGGCGCGATTCGGTGACGATGTCGCGCTGGTCGTCGTGTCGGCGCCGTCCTATCCCTTCGCATCCCTCGATCCGATCGAGAAAGTGGCTGCGGCCTGCCTCGAGCGCGGCATCGCCTGCCACGTCGACGCCTGCATCGGCGGCTGGGTGTTGCCGTGGTTCACGGATGTCCCGCCATGGGATTTCCGGGTGCAAGGGGTCACCAGCCTGAGCGCCGACCTGCACAAGTTCGGGTACGCGCCGAAGGGAGCATCGGTGCTGCTGCAGCGGGGACGAGACCGGCAGCGCACCCAGTATTTCGCAACGACGCGCTGGCCAGGCTACCCGGTGGTCAACCCGACGATGCTTGGCTCGAAGTCGGCGGGCGCACTGGCAGCGGGATGGGCCATCGTGCACGCGCTCGGCACGGACGGCCTCGCGGCTCTCGCAGCCTCCTGTGAGGTATCCACGCAGACACTCATCGCGCTGGTCGACGAGATCGAGGGACTCAGGGTCGTCGGCACGCCGGTCGGGCCATTGCTCGCCGTCGCCACGGACGAGGCCATCGCGATCGATCGGCGGGTCGATCCGCACCACTGGGCAGACCAGGTGCGCGAGCACGGCTTCCTGCTGCAGTTGCAGCCGGGGCTGACCCAGGCCGACGGCACCCACCTTGCGCACACCACTCACCTCACGGTCACTCCGGTGACGGAGCACGTGCTGCCCGAACTCTCGCGGGCGCTTCGAGCCGCCGCCGACGAGGTTCGGGGAGTTCCTCCGGTCACTTCGGAACAGGTGCTCGGCTCGCTGCCAACGGAGATCGTCGCCGATCTTTCCTCGCCGGATGCCGGGCCGCTCGACTCCGCGACGGCCTACGGGCTGCTCGAGCAGATCGGCCTGGTAACCCCTGGGTCGGTCGGGGCGCCACTGCCGGACCGCATGGCACCGTTCCTCGCTCTCATCGAGGCACTGCCCGCGTCGCTCACCGAACGCCTACTCGTCGAGCTTCTCGCTCGGCTCGTCGAACCCGCCTAACGCACGCTCAGGCCGAGTTTGCGTCCGGCAAGACCGCGACCGCGGACGGCGAGCTGCTCGGCCACGGACGCGATGGCGACGGATGCCGGGTCATCCGGCTGCGACAGCACGATCGGCACTCCCGCATCGCCGCCCTCCCGCAGCGCCACGCTGAGCGGTATCGACGCGAGCACAGGAACAGGCTGCTCCTGGTCCGCGGACAAGCGAGACGCGACCTCTGCGCCGCCACCGGTTCCGAAGAGTTCGAGCACCGATCCATCGGGCTGTACCAAGCCCGCCATGTTCTCGATGACGCCGATCACCTTCTGGCCGGTCTGGCGTGCGACGACGCCGCTGCGTTCTGCGACCTCCGCCGCGGCGGGCTGCGGCGTGGTCACCACGATGACTTCGGCGTGCGGCAGCAGCTGCCCGAGGGTGATCGCGACGTCGCCAGTGCCGGGCGGAAGGTCGAGCAGCAGCACGTCGAGGTCGCCGAAATACACGTCGGAGAGGAACTGCTGGATGGTGCGGTGCAGCATCGGTCCGCGCCAAGAGACCGCGCTGTTGCCATCTACGAACATGCCGATCGAGATCACTTTCACGCCGTAGTTGATCGGCGGGAGAATCATCTCGCCGACCTTCGTCGGCTTGGCACCCTCGAGACCGAGGATCCCGGGGATCGAGAAGCCGAAGACATCCGCGTCCACGATGCCGACGGAGAGTCCGCGGGCGGCCAGGGTGACGGCGAGGTTGGCGGTGAGGGTCGATTTGCCGACACCGCCCTTGCCGCTGGTGATCGCGTAGATGCGGGTGAGCGAGTCCGGTCCGAACTGCAGCTCACGTGAGCGACCGCCGCGCAGCTTCTCGGTGAGGGCGGTTCGCTCGTCGCGGCTCATGACGGTGACCTCGACATCGACGGAACTCACCCCGGACACGGATGCCGCCGCCTCGCGGACATCCCTCTCGATCGTGTCGGCCGCCGGGCATCCGACGATCGTCAGCTTCAGCCCGATCGAGGCCGCACCACTCTCGCTGACCGCGATCGATCCGACCATGTCCAACTCGGTGATGGGTGTACGGATCTCCGGATCGATGACGCGGCCGAGGGCGGAACGGATGGCCCCTTCGACGCGCTCAGGGAAAGCGACGGACTCAGGTGCCGTCTCAGCCAACAGTCTTCTCGTCCCCGGATTTGTCCCTGTCGAGTTCTTCGAGAAGTGCCCTGAGCTCCGCGCGGATGAAATCCTTGCTCGCGAGTTCCCGCACGGCGAGACGCAGCGCGACGACCTCGCGCGCGAGGTATTCGGTGTCGGCGAGATTGCGTTCCGCGCGCTGCCTATCCTGCTCGAACTGGACGCGGTCACGGTCATCCTGCCGGTTCTGGGCGAGCAGAATCAGGGGTGCGGCATAGGAGGCCTGGAGCGACAGGATGAGGGTCAACAGCGTGTAATTGAGCCTGCGTGGGTCGAACTGTGCCAGCTCAGGCGCCCAGGTGTTGTAGGCGAGCCAGAGCAGCACAAAGACGGTCATGCCGACGAGGAAGCCGGAGGTCCCCATCGCCCGCGCGAAGGACTCGGAGAAGCGACCGACACGATCCTTATTGCCGCCGAGGTGTGGGACGAATGAGGTGCGAAGGCCCTTGGGGGAGTCGAGTCGGGAGTCAGAGCGACGTGCCATTGTCAGTCCTTTCCGGGGCCGAAACTGGCCTCCTTCCGGCATGTGCGATTACGGGAATGGTGCTGGTGTCGGTATCGCTCCTGTCAGGGCCGCTGGTGTCAGGGGAGACAGGCTCGTCGTCGTCGTCGTGACTTCGCCAGTCGTCGGGCAGCAGGTAGTCGAGAACATCGTCAATGGTCACCACCCCGACCAGTCGGTGGTTGTCGTCGACAACCGGCAGCGAGACCAGGTTGTAGCTGGCCAGGTTGCGGGCGACCTCCGCGGCGGAGGCGCTCGCTTTGACCGGTTCGAGCCGCTGGTCGAGCAGCGTGCCGAGGCGTTCCATCGGCGGGTATCGCAGCATCCGCTGGAAGTGCACCATGCCGAGGAATCGGCCGGTCGGCGGTTCATAGGGCGGCAAGGTCACGCAGACGGCTGCGCCGAGGGCAGGGGCGAGTTCGTGGCGGCGGATGAGGGCGAGCCCCTCCGCGACCGTCGTGTCCGCCGAGACGATGATCGGCTCGGTGGTCATGAGGCCGCCTGCGGTGTCCGGGGCGTAGAGCAGGAGCATGCGAACGTCGTCCGCCTCCTCCGGCTGCATGAGGTCGAGGAGGGCTTCACCACGCTCGGCGGAGAGTTGGGCGATGAGGTCGGCCGCGTCATCCGGCTGCATCTGGTCGAGCACGTCGGCTGCGCGGTCGTCGTCGAGCTGGTTCAGGATGTCGACCTGCTCGCTCTCCGGCATCTCTTCGAGCACGTCGGCGAGGCGCTCGTCGCTCAGCTCCTCTGCGACCTCGAGCATGCGCTGCTCCGGCAGGTCGAGGAGGGCGTTGGCAAGGTCGGCAGGAAGCAGGTCTTCATAGGTGGCCAACAGCTGGGTGGCCGCCTGGGCTTCGCCTGTCGACTGCTCGCGCACATCCGTCCACTTGGCGAAGGCTGTCTGGCCCTTCGCGAAGGGGGAGGCACTGGTCTTGGGGCGCCGCACGAAGAGTTCGCTGACCGCCCACTCGCCAGGACCGCTCTCTTCGATGGCGACGTCTTCGATGGTGGCGCGCCCCGACTTGTCGACGAACGTCACCTCGCGGCCGAGTACCTCTGCGATGACCCTCACCTCGCCTCCACGCTGCTCGAAGCGGCGAAGATTGATGAGCCCGGTGGTGATGACCTGGCCAGAACCGAAGCTGGTGACGCGCCCGATCGAGAGGAAGACGTGGCGGCGGCCTGGCACCTCGACGATGAGGCCGACGACGCGTGGCGGCTGCTTGTTGCGGTAGACGACCAGCAGGTCGCGAACCCGACCGACCTTGTCTCCTGCGGGGTCGAAAACGGAGCACCCGGCCAGTCGGGCGACGAAAACTCTCGCGGCGCTCACAGGTCTAACTTAGACCGTGCGCCTGAGTGCAGAGGATAATGGCGGCATGACGAATCAGAGTCCTCTCTCCGGACGTGCCCGCCTTGTTCCCACCCTCCCCAAGGGCGATGTGCTTGGCGCGTACGACACTTACTTCGAGGCGCAGGCGGTTGTCGACCGGCTCGCCCGCGCCGATTTCGAGGTGAAGCATGTCTCGATCGTCGGCAGCGACCTGAAGACGGTCGAGCGGGTCACCGGCAAGCTCACCTACGGCAAGGCCGCAGGCGCCGGGGCTGCGAGCGGCGCGTGGTTCGGTCTCTTCATCGGGGTGCTGCTCACCTTCGGTTCGACTGCGGTGCAGTACTTCATCGCAGCCATCATTATTGGTGCAGGCTTCGGCGCACTCTTCGGTGTCGCTGCGACGGCGATCAATCGCCGTACGCGCGACTTCACCTCGACTCACCAGGTGCTCGCGAGCAAGTATGAGGTCATCATCGACCCGCAGCTGGCAGCGAAGGCGCAGCAGGTGCTCTCACACAACCCATAAGACATCGTTCGCACACTGCATGGCTTTCGCAGGGTGATCTGGATGAGAACTTGACATCGGGCAACGAACATACTTACTCTGTTCGAAACACATGAGAGCGCTCTCACAGCCTAAGAGAGCGCTCTCACAACAGCCCAGTTCACGCATACAAAGGAGTTTCCCGTGTACTTTCCTCGACGCAAAAAGTTGGCGGCCGCGATCGTCGGCGCTGCATCCATCGCTCTTCTCGCAACGGGCTGCAGCAGCGGAGGAGGCAGTGGTGCGTCCAGCGACAAGGGCACCACACTCACCTACTGGGCGAGCAACCAGGGCACCAGCCTTGCCAACGACAAAGCCGTGCTGACGCCCGAATTGAAGAAGTTCGAGAAGCAGACCGGCATCAAGGTCAACCTCGAAGTGGTCGGATGGAACAACCTTCAGACCCGTATCAACACCGCCGTCACCTCGGGTGTTGGCCCAGATGTCGTCAACATCGGAAACACCTGGGCGCCGTACCTCTCGGCCACCGGCGCGTTCCTTCCCTACGACACAGCGAACATGGCCGCCATCGGCGGCAAGGGCAAGTTCGTCGAGACCGCGCTTGCTACCGGTGGCGAAGAAGGCAAGACGGTGACATCCGTTCCGCTCTACGGCCTCGCCTACGGACTGTATTACAACAAGAAGATGTTCGCCGATGCGGGGCTGACCGCGCCGACCACCTGGGAGGAGATGGTGTCTGACGCCAAGAAGCTCACCGACTCGTCGAAGGGCGTCTGGGGAATGGGACTCGAGGCAGGCAGCTACACCGAGAACGTACACTTCGCGTTCATCACCGCGGAGCAGAACGGTGCCGCGCTGTTCAAGGGCACCAAGCCCGACTTCACCTCGGGCGGCGTCGTATCGGGCGTCGAGCGTTACCTCGATCTGATGCAGACCGACAAGGTCGTCAACCCCTCCAACGCCCAGTACACGAACGGCACCGAGGCTAGCGCCGACTTCGCCAAGGGTAAGGTCGCGATGATCGTCAACCAGGATAACGCTGGCCCGAACCTCGAAGCCGACGGCATGGCTGCCTCCGACTATGGTGTAGTGGCCATCCCGGCTCCGGCCGGTGGCAAGAAGATCTCCAGCGGCATCCAGGGCATCAACCTCTCAGTGTTCAAGAACACGAAGCACAAGGATGCCGCGCTCAAATTCGTCAAGTTCATGACGAGTGAGGCGACGCAGGGTGTGCTTGGCAGGCCGTATGCCTCGATCCCGGTACTGAAGGGAGTGGCCCCGACGTTCACCTCAGATGCCGCGATCGCCAAGACCTTCTCTGACATCTACAACAACGCATCCAAGCCCTACCCGCTGGTACCGCTCGAGGGCGCCTTCGAGACGAACGTCGGAAACGCCGTCAACAACCTGTTTGCGACGATCGCGACGAAAGGCTCGGTGTCGACCTCCGACATCAAGGCCGGACTGCAGTCGGCCGAAGACAAGACGAACGCGGCTGGTTAGTCCCTGAGGAGGGCATGCGCCGCGAGTCGACGCATGCCCTCCTTTCGTCCTGCACCCCGGGCACCGCCCTTCTGCACCAGTGAAAGGATCCGTGACCCATGACGGTTACGACGGAAAAGCCGACGATCGCGGGTCCTCCCGCCAGACCGGCCGCCTCCTCAGGCTCACAGAGAGCGAAAAAGCGTCGGCTGCCGGGATGGTGGCTCCCGCTAGTGCTCATCGCCCCCGCAGTCGTCCTCGAGCTCCTCATTCACGTCGCCCCCATGCTGGTGGGCATCTGGATGAGTTTCATCAAACTCACACAGCTCTACATCGCGAACTGGTCCGCGGCTCCGTTCCTCGGCTTTGGCAACTACTCGGTCTCGCTCGACTTCAGCGGCCCCCAGGGCGCGGCACTTTTGCAGTCGTTTCTCACGACCTGCCTCTTCACCATCGTGGTGGTCGGCGTCTCGTGGAGTTTCGGCATGGCGGCCGCTGTCGCACTCCAGCGCTCATTCTTCGGGCGCGGCGTGCTGCGGACGCTCTTCCTCATCCCGTATGCCGTTCCGATGTACGCCGGGATCATCGCGTGGAAATTCATGTTCCAGCAGCAAACCGGTGTGATCAATCACGTGCTGACGAGCCTGCATCTCACCAGCGCGGGTCACGAGCCGTTCTGGTTGATCGGATCCAACGCCCTGCCGTCGGTGATCATCGTCGCGATCTGGCGCACCTGGCCGTTCGCCTTCCTCATGCTCATGGCGGGTCTGCAGAGCATCCCCGAGGATCTCTACGAGGCCGCTGCTCTTGACGGCGCAAAGCCGTTCCGTCAGTGGCGCAGCGTGACCCTGCCCGGACTCGGCGGAGTCAACCGCGTTCTCCTGCTCGTGCTCTTCCTGTGGACCTTCAACGATTTCAATACACCGTTCATCCTGTTCGGGGGCAACGAACCCCCCGCCGGTGACTTGATCTCGATCCACATCTACAACACTTCGTTCGTGAACCTCAACTTCGGGTTCGGCTCGGCGATGTCGGTGCTCCTCCTGCTCTTCCTCCTGGTCGTGACAGGCATCTATCTCTTCATCTCGAACCGGAGGTCAGACGACAATGCGTGAAACTACCGGCATTAAAGTGTTTCGAACGATCACCATCGTGATTCTTGCGCTCTTCGTAGTCGTACCGCTCTACATCATGATCACGACCTCGGTGAAGCCGCTCGGCGACGTGCAGGGCGCCTTCAGCTGGCTGCCTACGCACTTCACACTCCAGCCGTTCATCGACATCTGGAGAACGGTGCCTCTCGGTAGCTACTTCATCAACAGCATCATCGTGTCGTTGTCGGCGAGCGTCCTGAGCGTGGTCGTCGCGATCTTCGCCTCGTACGCCGTTTCCCGCTGGCGATTTCGTGGCCGCACTGTTTTCACGACCACGGTGCTCTCCACCCAGATGTTCCCGGGGGTGCTGTTCCTCCTTCCGCTCTACCTCATCTTCATCAACATCAATCAGACATTCGGCGTGCAGCTGGTCGGTACCCGTCCTGGGCTCATCATCACCTACCTCACCTTTACGCTGCCGTTCTCGATCTGGATGCTCTCGGGTTACTTCGACAACATTCCCCGGGAGTTGGATGAAGCCGCAAAAGTCGACGGCGCTTCCGCGCTCGTTACCCTGTTTCGCGTTGTGTTACCCGTCGCCCGACCGGGAGTGATCGCGGTGCTTGTGTACAGCTTCATGACCGCGTGGGGCGAAGTGCTGTTCGCGTCGGTGCTCACCACGGAGACGAGTCGCACGCTCGCCGTCGGACTCGGGGAGTACTCGACGGAGGTCAACGTGTACTGGAATCAGATCATGGCAGCATCGCTTGTCGTGAGTGTTCCGATCGTCGTCGGCTTTCTCCTCCTACAACGCAACTTCGTCGCCGGGCTCACGGCTGGGGCCGTCAAATGAGCGCCATGCCGTGGCCGGACGGGTTTCTCTGGGGAGCGGCCACCGCTGCGGCCCAGGTCGAGGGCGCGGCCCACGAGGATGGCAAAGAGGACTCGATCTGGGATCATTTCGCCCGCGTACCGGGCGCCGTGCGCAACGGCGAGACTCCCGAGACGGCTGTCGATCATTATCACCGGATGCCCGCCGACGTTGCGCTTATGAAGAAGCTCGGCCTCGGTGCCTACCGCTTCTCCACGAGTTGGGCCCGGATCAAACCTGGTGATCGCGAGGTGAACCAGAAGGGTCTCGATTTTTACAGCCGCCTGGTGGATGAACTCCTGGCGACCGGCATCCTTCCCTGGCTGACCCTTTACCACTGGGATCTGCCGCAGGCGCTCGAGGAGAAGAACGGGTGGGCGAATCGCGACACGGCTTACCGTTATCTCGACTATGCGAACGTCGTCTACGACGCGCTTGGGGATCGAGTCACCCACTGGACGACTTTCAATGAACCACTCTGCTCGTCGCTGATCGGTTATGCGGCGGGTGATCACGCGCCAGGTCGGCAGGAACCCGCAGCGGCCCTCGCGGCGCTTCACCACCAACACCTCGGGCATGGTCTCGTAGTGAGCGCCCTTCGCGAGCGGAGCGCGACCGAGGGACGGGACATCCAACTCGGCATCACGCTCAACCTCACCAACGCTATTCCTCATGATCCAGCGGATCTGGTGGACCTCGAGGCCGCTCGCCGAGTGGACGCGCTCTGGAACCGCGCCTTCCTCGATCCCGTGCTTCGGGGCGAGTATCCGGCGGATTTGCTTCAGGACGTCGGTGCACTCGGGCTCTCCGAGGTGATCCGTGAGGGCGACCTCGAGATGATCGGGCAGCCGATCGATTTTTTGGGGGTCAATCACTATCACGATGACAGCGTGAGCGGTCATCCGTCCACTGTGGAGGGAGAGCGCGAGTTCAAGCCGACTGAACGGCCGACGGGCTCCTCTCTCGTCGGTAGTGAATACGTCACCTTTCCGCTCCGCGGCCTGCCGCGAACGGCGATGGGCTGGGAGGTGAACCCGAGCGGCCTCCGCACATTGCTCGTGCGACTGGGCGAGGAGTATTCGGCACTTCCCGCTCTGTACGTCACCGAGAATGGTGCCGCTTATGATGACGTCGTCTCCGACGACGGGGCCATACACGACGCGGAGCGCGCTGGTTTCATCGTGGACCACGTCGCGGCGGTCAACGCGGCGGTGCAGGCCGGAGCCGATGTGCGGGGCTATTTCGTCTGGTCCCTACTCGACAACTTCGAGTGGGCCTGGGGCTACGGCAAGAGGTTCGGCGTGATTCGGGTCGATTACGATAGCCAAAAACGCACGATGAAAGACAGCGGCCTCGCCTACGCGCGCATCCTCGCCGCAGCCGGGGAGGATGCGAGAGGCCCCGTGACCGCATTGTGACAGCGGCACCCGACGGAAGGCTCGTGGATGACGACTGAGTTGACAGGCAGCCCGGCGGTACCGACGCTCGAGATGGTTGCGGCCCGCGCCGGCGTTTCCCGCGCAACGGTATCGCGCGTCGTGAATAGCTCGCCGCGAGTAAGTGCCGAAATCGTGCGCGCGGTTCAGACGGCGATCGACGAGCTCAACTACGTTCCGAACCGAGCCGCTCGTTCTCTGGCGAGTCGACACACGGAGATCATTGCCCTCGTCATCCCCGAGTCGACCGCCATGGTATTCGCCGACCCTTTCTTTGCCTCCATCGTGCAGGGAGTCGCCATGTATCTGGCCGCGACCGAGTACACGCTCAACATGCTCATCGCGGTGGAGTCGAAACCCGAGAAGACGCGACGCTACCTGATGGGCGGCAATGTCGACGGCGCGCTGATCGTCTCTCACCACAGTGGCGACCACTCCTGGGCGCATCTCGAGAAGTCGTTACCGGTCGTCTTCGCGGGGCGACCGCTGGTGCCTGACTTTTCGGGCGGCAGCTATTATGTGGGGGTCGACGATGTAGCGGGGGAGCGTGGCGTCATCGAACACCTGGTGACGCGCGGTCGGCGTTCGGTGGCAGTGATAGCCGGACCGCAGGACATGCCACCGGGTCTCGACCGGTTGAAGGGATGGCGGGATGCCGTCAGGGAGCATGGAGTCGGCGGGGAAGAGCTCGTCGAGTACGGAGACTTCACCCTGGAGTCCGGTGCCGACGCAATGCGACGGTTGCTCGACAGCGGAGTTCGCATCGACGCGGTCGCCGCCGCGAATGACCAGATGGCGGTCGGAGCATACGCAGCCATCCGCGAACGTGGGCTGCGCATTCCCGAGGACATCGCGGTGGTGGGCTTTGACAACAACTACTTCGGGCTCACGTCTACGCCATCGCTCACCACCGTGCATCAGCCGTCGGTCGAATTGGGCACGGCGATGGCCGAGGTTCTCGTCAAACTGATCGAGGGTGAGCCCGTCGAGCAGGCGACGATCCTGCCCACCCACCTCATTGTGCGCGACTCGTCCTGAGCCGGTTGCCTCGCGTAGCGCGAGAGCAGAGGAGATCAGGCGAGCCACGCCTCCACGTCATCCGCGGTCCTCGGTATGTCGATGGACAGGTTTTCCGCGCCGGACTCGGTCACCAGGATGTTGTCTTCGATGCGCACGCCGGTGCCGCGGAACTCCGTCGGCACCGTCAGGTCGTCGGGCTGAAAGTACAGGCCGGGCTCGATAGTGAACACCATGCCGACTTCGAGGATTCCGTCGAGATAGAGGTCGCGCCGAGCCTGGGCGCAGTCGTGCACGTCGATGCCGAGGTGGTGCGAGGTGCCGTGTACCATGTAGCGGCGGTGGTACTGGTGGTCGGGCTGCAGCGATTCCTCCGCCGTCACCGGCAGGAAACCCCACTCGGCGGTCTTGCGGGCGATGACCTCCATCGCGGCGGCGTGGATCTCGCGAAACCGGATGCCGGGCTTGACGATGGCGAAGGCGGCATCCGCGGCTTCCCGCACCGCCTCGTAGACCAGTCGCTGGGTATCGCTGAAGACACCGTTGATCGGCAGGGTTCGCGTGATGTCGGCCGTGTACAGGCTGTCGAGTTCGATGCCAGCGTCGAGCAGAATGAGGTCTCCCGGCACCACGGCGCCGTCGTTGCGTGTCCAGTGCAGGACGCAGGCGTGCGCACCGGAGGCGGCGATCGTGTCGTAGCCGACGGTGTTGCCCTCGGCGCGTGCTCGGCGGTTGAAAGTGCCCTCGACGAGACGCTCGCCGCGCTCATGGGCGATGATCGCCGGACGGTCGGCGATCACGTCGTTGAAGCCCTTCTTCGTAGCCGCCACAGCGCGACGCATCTGGTCGATCTCGTACTCGTCCTTGACGAGCCGCATTTCGGAGAGGTCGCGGGCCAGGCCGGTGTCCGCGTCGTTCTCCAGGGCTTCGGAGTCTGCGGCGAGGAGGCGTCGTCCGTCGACCTGGTCGGTGAGATCGCGGTCACCGTCGCGCAGGATGAGGGTGTCGGCATCCACGCTGTCAAGCACTGCGGTGAAGTCGGCGAGGTCCGCAGTCAGCAGGCCGAGGTCGTAGGCGACGTGGGCGAGGGACGGTCGTGGGCCTGTCCAGAACTCGCCGATCTCCGGATTCGCGTAGAACTCGTCGGAGTCGCGCCCCGCGGCCTTGCGAAAGTACAGGGTGGCGGTGTGGCCATCCGCGTTCGGCTCGAGCACGAGCACGCTGCCGGGAACCGAGTCGCTCGCCCAGCCGGTGAGATGGGCGAAGGCGGAGTGGGCGCGATAGGCGTAGTCGGTGTCGTTCGAGCGCACTTTGGCGGCGCCGGCCGGAATGATGAGCCGCTTGCCTGGATAACGTGCCGAGACGCTCGCACGACGCGCGGCCGCATACGGCGATTGACTCCGCGGCGTCGGCTTGCCTTCGGTGCGCACCGCCCAGTTGCCGGAGATGTACTCCTTGAAGGTGTCGGAGACCGGCACAGTTGAGCGGTTGGTCGTTGCGCGCGGCGCCTGGGCGTTCTTGTCAGCCATGACCCCATCCTCCCACCGCTGAGGTGATGGCCCACGATGCTGTCGACTAGTGCCTGCCGGAGGCCCGGTGGCTCGGCTTGCGTCCGCTGAACAGCCAGATCGGCTGCGCGGGCACGAGAGAGCGGGCGAGCTCACGCGTCTCGCTCCGCCCGAGATGCGCGGCGAGAGAGAGTGGCTCCGCGACGAAATCGTCGTCGTAGTGCTCAGAGTTGAGTTGGAAGGCAAACTGCCCTGACGATTCCACTGTGCTGCCCCCGCGCCTGATTCCCCAGCGACGACCGTCGCGTCCTTCATCCAAGCAGAGACTGAACTGTTTCGTCTAGCCCCGTAAACAGGGGCCCCGTAACGGATGCGTCTCTCCGGTGCTACCGTCGAATGCGTTGTCGACTTCCCGCCGGTAGACGGCAGCAGATTGGTGCAGGACATGTCCACTATTGCTCCATCCACGCGCGCCGCGGCCTTTTCGGAGACCCGTAACCGCATCGTCAGCGCCAGCTATGAGCTGTTCTCTCAACGCAGCACCCGTGACGTTGCAATGGATGAGGTGGTCGCCGTATCGGGCGTGGCGAAAGCCACGCTGTACCGCCATTTCGCCACCAAAGACGATCTGGTGCTCGCCTTTCTCGAGCGACGAGAAGAAGTCTGGACCCTCGGCGTAGTCGAGGGCGGCGCGATGGCGAGGGCGGATGACCCGGAGGGCAGGTTGCTTGCGATCTTCGACGTCTTCGACGAATGGTTCCAGCGCGACGACTACGAGGCCTGCACCTTCGTGAACGTGCTGTTGGAGATGGGGGCCGACCACCCGCTCGGGCGGGCCAGTGCCGGCTACCTCTCGAACATCCGCGGGATGGTGAGCCGTTTCGCGGAGGACGCCGGGCTCCGCGATCCGGAGGAGTTCGCCTTCTCCTGGCACATCCTGATGAAAGGCTCGATCGTGCAGGCTGCGGAGGGCGATCGCCGGGCAGCGGTTCGCGCTCAAACGATGGGTGCGGCGCTCATCGAGAGCTATCGGGCCTAACCCTTCGGTTCAAGCTGCACCACGATCGGGCGATGGTCGCTGCCGGCGGTATCCAGGTCTTGCACGACACGCATCCCGGTGACCCGCCAGTTGTCGGTGACCATCACGTGATCGATCGGTGCACCAAATAGTGCGGGAATCGTCGTCGGCCAGGTGCCGACAGCGGCATTGCCGGAGCTGAGCGCAGCATCCGCGCAGTTGCCGAGCGTGTGTGTGGCGTCGGCACCGAATCCGGCCAGGTGGTCGAGTGTTGAGTTGAAGTCGCCAGCCACGATCACATTCTTCGATTCACAGACCTTGCTGAGCCACTTCAGGTCGGCGTTCCAGTTGCGCATCTCGCTGGGGATCGGTGCGACCGGATGCGCGGCCACGATGAGCGGTCCGTTTCCGTCATCCGGTGCCAGCACCACCGTCGGGAGCGTGGTCGTCGACCCGGCGGTCTCCAGCGGATGGTAGGTGCCGAGGTCCACGCTGGTGAGCACCGAAGTGGATCGGGCCTTCGAAATCTGATCGAAAGCCACGGTGTGCTCCCACATCGGTCGTCCGGAGGCCTTCATGATCGCGGCGACGGCGAGTGCCGTCTCCTTGGTCGTCTCGGGCATGGTGACGATATCGGCGCTGGAATCGAGGGCCAGCTTGGCGATCACCTCCGCGCCAGGAGCGTCGCCGAGGGTGTTCCATGACAGCACAGTGATATCGGATTTTCCCTTCGTGGAGAAGGCAGTGTCGCCGAAGCCGCGGGTGGCGAGGACCGCCGTGCTGACCATGGCGAAGACGAGGAGCAGCAACGCGAGGGAGGAACCGAGGCGCCGGAAGGCGCGGCTGAGCATGGCAAGCAGCACCAGCACGATCATTCCGATGACGGCGATCGCGACGGCCGAGCCGCGGAACGAGACGAGTTGCGCGACGACGAAGGTGCGCTGCAGGCCGAACAGCTGCGGCCAGGCGGCCACGAGCAGGGCCGCCGCGACCACGATGAGCAGGATGGCGGCGAGGAGACGGCTAAACATGGCCTCTCACCCTAACCGCTGCCGATCGGGTATTCGCCACGCGTCGCGGGGAAGGCCGGAGGTCTGCGGTCGCAATAGAGTTGCAGGATGTCCGGCCCCATAGACCTCCCCGGCGCCTCCGGCCCGCACGGTGCCATCGACCGCAGCGATGCCATTGACCTGCGCGGTGCTATCGACCTGCGCGGTGCTATCGACCTGCATACGCACAGCAGTGTCTCCGACGGCACGGAGTCTCCGGCCGAACTCGTCAGGGCCGCCATCGCGGCCGGGCTCGGAACGGTGGCGTTGACCGACCACGATTCGACCGCGGGCTGGCAGGAGGCCTTCGACGCGGCATCCGGTACCGGCCTCACGGTGATTCCGGGCATGGAACTCAGCACTAACTACGGGCCGGCGAGTGTGCACATGCTCGCCTATTTGTTCGACCCGCTCAACGGAGCGATCATCGCCGAGACCCAGCGCATCCGCGACGGGCGCCTGCACCGCGCAGAACGCATTGTCGAGCGGATCGGCAAGGACTACGACCTCACCTGGGACGACGTGCTCGCCCAGTCCACCGATGGTGGCACTCTCGGCCGTCCGCACATCGCGGACGCCCTGGTCGCGAAGGGCCATGTCACCGATCGCAGCGCGGCGTTCCAGAGCATCCTGCACTGGCGCAGTGGCTACTACGAGAAGTACTACGCACCATCGCCGCTCGAAGGTGTGAGCATGATCGTCGCCGCCGGGGGAGTGCCGGTGCTCGCGCATCCGGCCACTCTCGGTCGCTACCGGGTGATCGAGGAGAAGGCGATCGCCCAACTGGCGGATGCCGGACTGTTCGGCCTCGAAATCCATCACCGCGACAACACGGAGGACGGCAAGGTCCGTCTCTACGAACTCGCGGAGAAGTATCACCTGGTCGTCACCGGATCGAGTGACTACCACGGCGTCGGCAAGCCGAACCGGCTCGGCGAGAACACCACGGCGCCTGAGGTGCTCGAGCGGATCGTCGCGGTCGCGACAGGCACGAGGCCTTTCCGCGGCTGATCGCCCGGCGAGCGTGAGACTATCCGGCAGGAGGCGGTGTGCTTCCCGTGTTCGGGCGGCGGGTGCGATTGCGCCGACGGCGAGTCGGCCCCGTGCCGTCGTGAGTGCCGGCACCTTCCGGCTTCTGCGCGTCCGGCCGGACAGCGTCGTTCGAGCCGCCACTGCGGGTGCGGTTACGTTCCCGACCCTCGCCGCGCGGTGCACCGTCGCGCGATCCGCCCTGGCGCGAGTCGCCGCGGCCTGAGCCGGAGCGACCACTGGAGGGAGCCGTCGAGCGCGGTTCACGCTCGCGAACCGGACCGGCCGACTTGAGGCGACCCTTCGTGCCCTCCGGGATGTCGAGGTCGGTGTAGAGGTGCGGTGACGAGGAGTAGGTCTCGACGGGCTCAGGCTGCCCCATGTCAAGCGCCTTATTGATCTGCGTCCACTTGTGCATGTCGTCCCAGTCCACGAAGGTGACGGCGATGCCGGTCTTGCCGGCGCGACCGGTGCGTCCTGCGCGGTGCAGGTAGGTGTCGTCGTCGTCAGGGATGGTGTGGTTGATCACGTGGGTGACATCGTTGACGTCGATACCGCGGGCCGCGACATCCGTGGCGATCAGGATGTCTTTCTTGCCAGCCTTGAACGCGGCCATTGCGCGCTCGCGCTGCTCCTGGTTGAGGTCGCCGTGTACGGCGGCGGCATTGAAGCCGCGGTCGTTGAGCTCTTCTACCAGCTTGGCCGCCGCACGCTTGGTGCGGGTGAAGATCACAGTCTTGCCGCGTCCCTCGGCCTGCAGGATACGGGCGATGACCTCGTCTTTGTCGAGATTGTGGGCGCGGTAGACGACGTGCTTGATGTTCGCCTGGGTGCGTCCCTCATCCGGATCCGTCGCGCGGATGTGGATCGGACGGTTCATGAAGCGACGCGCGAGAGCCACGATCGGTCCGGGCATCGTCGCGGAGAACAGCATGGTGTGACGGGTGGGTGAGGTCTGCGCGAAGAGCTTCTCGATGTCGGAGAGAAACCCGAGGTCGAGCATCTTGTCGGCCTCGTCGAGCACCATCACCTTGACGTCTTTGAGCGACAGCATGTGCTGGCTCGCGAGGTCGAGCAGGCGCCCCGGAGTACCGACGACGACCTGCGCGCCGGCCTTGAGCTGCTCGATCTGGCCCTCATAGGCCTTGCCGCCGTAGATCGCGGCGACCTGGGTGCTGCGGTTGGATGCGGCGAGCACGAGGTCTTCGGCCACCTGCACGCACAGCTCGCGTGTGGGTACCACGACGAGAGCCTTCACTCCAGGCTCGGGATTCGTGCCGAGCGCCTGCAGCAGTGGAAGGCCGAAACCGAGGGTCTTGCCCGTTCCGGTCTTGGCCTGTCCGATGATGTCCTGGCCGGCGAGCCCCATAGGGATCGTCTGGGTCTGGATGGGGAACGGTTCGACGATTCCTTGGGAAGCGAGTGCGTCGACCATGTCCTGGTCGATATTGAGATCTGAAAAAGTTGAAATGATCGGTGCCCTTGTCGTGAAGCGGCTACGCCCGCTTTGACCTGGGGCGTGCTGAACCTCCACCAGAAATGGGAGGTAATTACCGCCAGTTTAGTCGAGATTTGCCGGTGAGCCGGTTGGGCACCCTGCGGCCAGTCGCCTGTCACGCCGATAGGCTATGCCCGTGGTCTCTCTGTTCGGTCGTCGCCCGAAGCGCCAGGACGTTCCCCGGTCGAAACCGCGCCGTGAGGCGCCGGTTCCGGTCAACCGCGTCGACTTCGCAGAACTGACGCCGGAACTCATCCCGTATCTGGCCCAGGCCGCTTATCTGCAGCTCGCCATCTTCGAGACTTTGACCCGTGCCGTCACCACCGCGCCGAGTACCGGAGCGAAGGAGGCGTTGAGCCGCGCCGCGGGCCTCTCCCTCGCCAAACACCAGGCTCTCACTGCGGAGATCACCAAGAAGGGCAAAGTGTCGGGGGAGACCATGGCTCCCTACGCCGATCGCATCGACCGTTATACTCGGATGACCGCGGGCGCCGACTGGCACGAGACGCTTCTCACCAGCTACGTCACCTCGGGCCTGCTCGACGACTTCTACCGCAGTCTCGCCGACGGGCTTCCGGGCGATACAGCCCTCCGGGTCAGGGCGATCTTCTCCGATGCGGGCGGTCACGACCTGATCATGAACGAACTGCGAACCGCGATCGAGGCAAATCCGCGTCTGGCGTCCCGGCTGGCGATGTGGGGCCGGCGGCTGGTGGGCGACACCCTGCTCATCGCACGGTCCGCGCTGTCGGAGCAGAGTCATCCGGATGAGGCGCGCCTCGAACCCGTGTTCACTGAGCTGATCTCCGCTCACACGCGCCGCATGGACGCGCTCGGGCTCACCGCCTGATTTGGGGCGTCAGCGCGGGGTTGTGTTATCCGCGCGCCAGTTACAACTTGCGCGCTGATCACACGACTGCGCGCTAATAGTGCCGGCGCTACGCTGACAGCGATCGGGTTGCGGTCACGCGCGACTGAGCGAGGCCAGCATGCCGGTGTCGGCATGCGTGCGCTGTCGAGGCACGAGGAGCGCGAAAGCGATCGGGACGATTCCGGCGAGCACCAGGCTCACAACCCAGATCCAGCCGCCATCGAACTTCCAACCGACCCAGGTGAGGCCGGCCCAGACGGCGGATGCCACTGCCGCACCGATCGCCGGAAGCAGCAGTGCCCCGTAGGCGCTCCGTCGCGGGAAGATGTAGCGCACGGCGAGACCGAGGATCGCTCCCCCCAGCGTCACGAAAAGGAGCTCCATGGTCAGGAGACGAAGCCCACGCGGCGCGACTCTTCCGTGCCGATCTCGAGGTACCCGAACGAGTCGACGGGCACGATATATACGTTGCCGCGGCTGTCGGAGAGTTTGAAGAATTTGGCGGCGGAGTCGAGCGCGTTCGCGACGACTGCCTCCACCTCGCTCGCCGACTGCAATGTCTCAAAGTTGATCTCACGGGGGCTGTTGGTGATGCCGATACGAATGTCCACGGCTAAAGATTACGACAGAAGAACAGGCCAGCCCGGCAGCGTTCGCTGTCAGCGCTAGCCGCTACCGTTGAGGCCATGGCGATCAAGGGTTTTCGGAGTGCGAGCGCAGGCGTCGCGGCATCCGAACCACACCTTCTCGATCCCTCACAGCAGGCCGTGCTCGACCTTCCTCTCGATACTTCGGCAGCCGTTCTGGGCGCGCCAGGCACCGGCAAGACGACAACGCTCGTCGAGCTGATCGCGCAGCGCGTGCACGGAGAAGGTTTCGCACCGGAGGACCTGATGGTTCTTACGTCGAACCGCACCACTGCGACCAGGCTGCGTGATCGCCTCGCGCTGAGGCTGGGAGCCCCCACCAACGGTCCGCTGGCCCGCACCGTCAATTCGCTGGCCTTCGAGATCGTTGGTCATGCTGCACGCGAGGCGGGAGTGGAACCGCCGAGACTGGCGACCGGCGGCGACCAGGACAGCGACATCGGGCAACTGCTCGACGGGCAGCTCGAAGACGGCACGGGTCCGGCGTGGCCGGAACTGCTCGGGACTGAGGTACGTCGGCTTCGCGGGTTCCGCACGGAGTTGCGCGAGCTGATGATGCGTGCCACAGAGTTCGGCGTCACGCCGGAGCACCTCAGCGAACTCGGTCGGCGGCACGGTCATCCGGAGTGGATTGCGGCCGCCGACTTCATCGCCGAATATCTCGCGGTCGTCAGCAGTTCGCGTTTCAACCAACTGGACTCGGCAGAGCTCGTGCAGTTCGCCGTCGCCGCGATCGCCGCCGACAGCCCCGTCGTCTCCCGCCTGCGGCTCGTCGCCGTCGACGACCTTCAGGAGGCGACCAAGTCGACCATCTCGCTGCTTTCGGCCCTTGCCGCACGAGGGGTCACGATCGTCGCCTTCGGAGATCCGGATGTCGCCACCAACGCCTTCCGCGGTGGCGAGCCTGACGCTCTCGGCCGGCTCGGCGCCGTGCTCGGTATTCCGCGACTGGTCACCCTCACCCTCTCGACGGCGCATCGGCAGGGAGCCGTGCTGCGCGAGTTCACCAGTCGCGTGACCGAGCGGATCGGCACGGCCGGCGCTGTTGGTCAGCGCGCCGCCGTCGCGAGCGGCGACTCCGTCGTCATGCCGGTCGTCAGCATCCAGGCCGCAAGTCCCGCGCGGGAGTGGGCCGGCATCGCGAGACAGCTGCGCGAGCACCACCTGCTCGAGGGTGTGGGATGGAACGACATGGCGGTGGTCGTGCGCAGCGGGGCGCAGGTGCCGGTGATCGCGCGCGCGCTCGCCCTTGCGGAGGTGCCGACCCGCACTGCCGTCGGCGGGCGTGCACTTCGCGACGACCACGCGGCCAGGAACCTGCTGACTGTGATCGACGTCGGCACCGGGCGCACGCCACTGAGGGTCGAGCTCGCGACAGAACTGCTGCTCGGTCCGTTCGGGGGACTCGACCCTCTGGCGCTCCGCCGTCTGCGTCTCGCACTCAGGGCGGAGGAGATCGCGGGCGACGGCAATCGGTCGAGCGACGACCTGCTCGTCGAAGCGCTCGGAGCTCCCGGCCGCTTCGCGACCATCGATCACCGCACCGGCCGGAACGCCGACCGGCTCGCCTCCACTCTCGCCGCTGTCGCAGAGCTTGCGAAAGGCGGCGGCACTATCGAGGAACTGCTCTGGCTGGCCTGGGAGCGCAGCGGTCTCGCGAAACCGTGGTTCGACCAGGCCATCAGCGCCGGCATCTCCGCCGCCGAGGCCAACCGCAACCTGGACGGCATTGTCGCCCTCTTCACGGCCGCCCGTCGCTTCGTTGAGCGGCAGCCCGGAACGGCTCCGAGTATCTTTCTCGACGCGGTGCTCGACGCCGAGGTTCCGGAAGACACGCTGTCGCCCCAGCCGACGGGGGAGTCTGTGCTTGTGACGACGCCGTCAGGGGCGGTGGGGCTCGAGGTCGAGGTCGTCGTCGTCGCGGCCCTCCAGGACGGCGTCTGGCCGAACCTCAGGCTGCGCGGTTCTCTGCTCTCTCCGCAGGAACTCGTTCGCGTGGTCACCGGACTCGACGACGCCGTCATCGACGAACGACGACAGGTGAGGGACGACGAGCTGCGGATGTTCGCGCTCGCCGTCTCCCGTGCCCGGCGGCAGGTCATCCTCGCTGCGGTCTCCAACGAGGACGAAGCGGTGAGCGTGCTTTTCGCCCTCGCTCCCATCTACACTCCGATGTTGGACGTGTCGACGGCGCGTCCGCTGTCGCTCCGCGCACTGACCGGGAGACTCCGCCGTGAGCTGGTGACCGAGCGGCGCAGCCTCCCCGAGCGGGAGGCCGCGGCATCCGCTCTCGCCCGACTGGCGCAGGAACGGGTGCCGGGCGCGGACCCTGCCGACTGGCACGGACTGATCGAGGTGTCGACGACCGAACCGCTGTTCGCAGAAGACGAGTCGGTGCCGGTGTCGCCATCACGGCTCGAAGCCTTCGAGGAGTCGCCGCTCGACTGGTTCATCGACACTGTCGCGGGCAGCCAGACCAGCACCGCCATGGGACTCGGCACTATCGTGCACTGGGCGATGGAGACGGCGACCGATGCGAGTGTCGATACCGTCTGGCGTGCCATCGAGGAACGCTGGGGCGAGCTCTATTTCGAGTCGCCGTGGTTCGCCGAACAGCAGAAGAGGGCGGCGCGCATCCTCGCGGCCGGCGTCGCGGAGTATCTCGCCGACTTCGAGCGGGACGGTAAGACACTGGTCGCCGCGGAGGGACGGTTCTCCCTGGAGATCGACCGTGCCACCGTGAACGGGTCCATCGACAGGGTCGAGCGGGCGAGCGACGGTTCCGTGGTGATCATCGACCTGAAGACCGGGAGCCCGATCACCGCGCAGCCAAAAGTGGATGTGCATCCGCAGCTCGGGTCGTACCAGTTGGCCTACGCCCAGGGAGTGCTCGGCGAGTTCCTCGACGAGCTCGGAGAGCATTCGAGCGGCGGCGCGAAGTTGCTCTATGTGAAGAAGGGCATCAAATCGAAGCTCTACCGCGAGGGGGTGCAGGCACCACTCGACGAGGCGGAGCTCGAGGGTTTTCGCACGCGCATCCGCCAGGCGGCGGCCGGGATGGCTGCGGCGGCCTTCGAGGGTGCTATCGAGTTGAACGAATGGGGTGGCTTCAGCATCGCGACGCGCAAGCTGCACCGGGTGAGGGCGGTCAGCAGTGATTAGCGCCGATCAGGTCAGCGCCTTCGATATCGCTGACGCCCTGGGTCGCCCGCGCCCGACAGTGCAGCAGCGTGAGGTGATCGAGTCTCCTCTGGCTCCGGCGATCGTGGTCGCGGGCGCGGGGAGCGGCAAGACCGAGACCATGGCCAACCGGGTGCTCTGGCTGCTGGCGAACGGGCACGTCAAGGCCAGCGAAATTCTCGGTCTCACCTTCACGCGCAAGGCGGCGGGCGAGCTCTCCGCCCGCATCCGTGAACGCATCGGCGAACTGCACGTCGCCGCGCTGCTTCCCGGCGACTACGACGAGTTCGATCCGCCGGTGGTTGCCACGTACAACTCGTTCTCCAACACGATCTACCGCGACAACGCCGTGCTTCTCGGGCGGGAGAGCGACGGTGCCGTGCTCGGCGAGGCGTCCAGCTGGCAGCTCGCCCGATCGATAGTGATCGCATCCACCGACGAACGGCTGCCCGGTCTCGGAAAGAGCGTCGACGCGGTGACCCGCGCGGTCATCGGGCTCAGCCATGCCCTCAGCGAGAACGTCGTCGAGGCTGTCGATGTCGCGACGATGGCCGCGCGATTCGCTGCGCTCGCCGACCTTCCCTCAGGCGGATCCGGAGCGTATGAGGAAGCTGTGACGCTGGCCAACACCGTGGGCGGGCTTCCCGTGCTCATCGACCTGGCTGAACAGTTTTCCACGGCAAAGGCACGGCGGGGGTTCGTCGAATACTCCGATCAGGTCTCACTCGCCCTGCAGATCGTGCGAAAAGTGCCCACGGTCGCCGAGGAGTATCGCGAACGTTTCAGGGTCGTGCTGCTTGACGAGTACCAGGACACCAGCGTGGTGCAGACCTGGCTGCTCGCGGAGCTGTTCGCAGGCCTCTCGGTGATGGCCGTCGGTGACCCGAACCAGTCAATTTACGGATGGCGCGGCGCGAGTGCAGCGAACCTCGAAGGTTTCGCCGTCCAGTTCGGCAGCGACTCCGCCACGGTGAATAACGGCGTGCAGCAGTTCGCGCTCAGCACCAGCTGGCGCAATGGACACGGAATCCTCGCGGTGGCCAACGCGCTGGTGGAGCCGCTCGCCGCATCCACCGGTGTCGGTGTGGACAGGCTCGAGGCCGGGCCGGCGGCCAGCAGCTTGCCGGTCGGGGTGATCGTGGAGGAAACCCTGCCTGACGAGGCGGATGCCGCCGCGCTGTGGCTCAAGGCGAAACTGGCGACTCCGCGGGGCGAGACCCCGCCGACCGCCGCCATGCTGTTCCGCGCCCGCAAGACCCAGTCGACCTTCATCGACGCCCTCCGCCACCATGGCGTGCCATTCCATGTGCTCGGGATCGGCGGGCTCATGGCCGAGCCGGAGATCGCGGACCTCGTTTCCGCGCTCACCGTGACCAACGATCCGACGGCGGGGTCGGAACTGGTGCGCCTGCTCGCGGGTTCTCGCTGGCGGATCGGACCCAAGGATCTGCACGGGCTCAGCCGCCTGGCATCCTGGCTGCGTGATCGCGACTACGCGCAGCAGCCGATCGAGCAGGAGGTGAAAGACCGGATGCGCGCCTCCGTCGCCGAGGGCGAGGGCGGCTCGATCGTCGATGCCATCGATTTCCTTGCGACGGCCCGCGACGGGCACAGCCAGCTGGAGAGGTTCAGCGATGTGGGCCTGCCGCGGCTGCGCGAGGCTGGCCGACTGCTCGCACGGCTGCGCAGCCGTGCGGGTCTCGACCTGCTCGACTTCGTGACCTTCGTCGAGCAGGAGCTCATGCTTGACATCGAGGTCGCGGCGAACGAGACCCGTTCGCTCGGTGCGGCGAACATGGAAGCCTTCTTCGACGCCCTCGGCGGCTACCTCGCGGTCGACGATTCGGCCAGTCTCGGGGGCTTTCTCGGCTGGTTGAAGGAAGCGGAGTGGCGGGACGGCCTCGCACCGCGCCCGGAGGATGCGGAGCCCGGCACCGTTCAACTGCTCACCATCCACGGTTCGAAGGGTCTCGAGTGGGACATCGTGGTGGTGCCGCGGATGGTCGAGAACGAGCTGCCGGGTTCGCCTCGTGAGGGATTCAACGGCTGGCTGTCGTTCGGATCGCTTCCCTACGGGTTTCGCGGCGATGCGGCAGAGCTACCCGACTTCCCGTGGCAGGGCGTGGAATCGCGCAAGCAGCTGCTCGACGCCCAGAAGGAGTTCAAGGTGGCGGTGCGCGACCGTCACCTGCTCGAGGAACGGCGGCTCGCCTACGTGGCTGTCACCCGCGCCAGGCACTCTCTGCTGTTGACCGCGTCGTTCTGGGCGAGCCAGACCACGGCGCGTAAACCCAGCCCCTTCCTCGTGCCACTGGCCGAGGCCGGTGTGATCGGGCCGCTTCCGTTCGGCAGCGAATACACCGAGAATCCGCTCGGCGACGACGTGAACCTGTTCCAGTGGCCGCTCGACCCGCTCGGCGGCCGACGCGCCGCCGTGGAGCGCGCGGCCGAGCTGGTTCGTGATGCTGTGCCAGGTGCGGCAGGAACCTGGGAGCGTGAACTCGACCTGCTCATCGAGGAACGTCGGCGTCGTCTCGACTCTGCGGAGTTCGTGGAGATGCCGAGCCGGGTACCCGCGTCGCGGTTCAAGGACTTCGTGACCGATCCGGCATCCGTCGCCTCATCGCTGCGTCGACCGATGCCCGAGCGGCCCTATCGTGCGACCAACCTCGGAACGCTCTTCCACAGCTGGGTGGAGGATCGCTACGGCGTTCAGGGGGCATCGGAAGAACTGGACGCCCTGCCGACCGAACTCGACCTCGGCGACCTGCCGGTAGACGACGAGGACTTCGCCCGCCTGCGCGGCATCTTCGAGCGATCGGAGTTCGCCGCCCTGAAGCCGGAGGAGGTGGAGATCGAGATCCACCTGATCCTCGACGGCGAGATCGTGGTCTGCAAGCTCGACGCCGTCTACCTCGTCGACGGCCGCTACCGCATCGTCGACTGGAAGACCGGAAAGGCGCCGAGGGATGCCGGCGAGCTTGAGGCACGTCAGCTGCAGCTCGCCCTCTATCGCCAGGCTTTCGCCGAGTGGAAGAACATCGATCCTGAGCAGATCGACGCAGTCTTCTATTACGTCAGCGACGATGCCGTGATCAGGCCGGAACGCATCTACAGCAAGCTCGAACTCGTGGAGCTGTGGCGCTCGATCGCCGCCTGAGGTTCTGCTTGCGCTGTCGTGTGGGGGGGGGGGGGGGGGGGGGGGGGGGCCCCCCCCCCCCCCCCCCCCCCCACCCCCCCCCCCCCCCCCCCCCCGCGGGGGGGGGGCCCCCCCCCCGCCAATTAGTGCCCGCCCACGC